>JAGLBW010000058.1 GCA_023146545.1 Cocleimonas sp. | reverse complement strand
CGTCCAATAGTGTAACCCGCAGGCTATCAGCATGACCTGATCTCGAAATTCTTTTAGCCCGTTTTTATTCCTATCCTTTACGATTCACCTAAAACTAGAGACAAAAAAATAGCATGGCGAAAATTTACGCCATGCTATTGATATGGTGGGCCTGGAAGGACTCGAACCTTCGACCAATAGATTATGAGTCTACTGCTCTAACCAACTGAGCTACAGGCCCTTAGGGTTTGATTAAAATACCCTAAAAAACACTATCTTGATGCGGTAGGTTCATTACCCACTTCCAAGAAAGAGCGTAGCATATCCGACCTGCTGGGATGACGCAACTTTCTTAGTGCTTTTGCTTCAATTTGTCGGATACGTTCACGAGTGACATCAAACTGTTTTCCAACTTCTTCTAAAGTATGGTCGGTATTCATGTCAATCCCAAAGCGCATGCGTAATACTTTTGCTTCCCTTGGGGTTAAACTACTGAGAACGTCTCGGGTGGTATTGCCAAGGCTGGATGAGGTTGCTGAATCCAGCGGCGACTGCACATTCGAGTCTTCGATAAAATCACCTAAACTGGAATCTTCATCATCGCCGATTGGCGTTGCCATTGAAATCGGCTCTTTCGCAATTTTCATCACTTTACGCACTTTATCTTCGGGCATTTCCATCGCGACAGCAAGTTCTTCGGGTGTGCCTTCTCGACCTTTTTCTTGCAGTAATTTACGCGAAACACGATTAAGTTTGTTGATGGTTTCGATCATATGAACAGGAATACGAATCGTTCTGGCTTGGTCTGCAATGGAGCGGGTAATCGCTTGGCGTATCCACCATGTCGCATAGGTTGAAAATTTATAACCACGGCGGTATTCAAATTTATCCACGGCCTTCATTAGACCAATATTGCCTTCTTGAATTAAATCCAAGAATTGTAACCCACGATTGGTGTATTTTTTAGCGATAGAAATAACTAAACGAAGGTTGGCTTCTACCATTTCTTTCTTTGCGCGGCGAGCTTTTGCTTCTCCGACAGACACAACACGGTTTAGGTCTTTTACTTGTGTAATCGAAAGGCTGGTTTCACCTTCAATTCTAATCAGTTGTTGTTGTAAGAAAGTAATGTCAGCACGGTGATGCTCTAAAACATCTCGGTATTGAGGTAGTGCTTTGGTGACTTTGTCTAACCATTTGATATTGGTTTCATTTTGAGGAAAGCTTTTAATGAAATGAATCCGTTTCATTTCTGCTTTACCAATACACAAGCGCATAATCTGACGTTCTAAACCCCGAATACGGGTGATAATGTCTCTGAGCTGCTGCCCTAAGTGTTCGATAACGAGTGGAGTATACTTAAACTCCATTAACTTTCTTGCTTGCGCTTTGCGAGCTGCAGTGTAGGTTTTCTCGTCCTTTTTATCACAGGCTTTGCAGGCTATTTTGTAAAGGCTTTTTAGCTCAAGGAATTTTTTTTGTGCAATCAGTGGGTCAGGCCCTAAATCAACAGGCACTTCTTCTTTCTTATCTTTTTCGTCTTTGTCTTTTTTATCAACTTTAGGTTTGCTGGATGATACAGGTGTTGCAGGCTTAGGAATCACATGACGTTCGGCATCAGGGTCAATAAAGTCGCTAATAATGTCGGTTAACCGCCCTTCTTCTCGTTCAACAACCGCATAACGATCCAATAAATATTGGGTCGATGCAGGAAACTGGGAGAGTGATTCTAAAACTTCATACAGTCCTTCTTCAATACGAATGGCAATTTCTATTTCGCCTTCACGGGTTAATAATTCAACGGTTCCCATTTCACGCATGTACATCCGAACAGGATCAGTGGTGCGTCCAAAGTCGCTATCGAGTTTTGTTAACGCAGCAACGGCTTCATCTGCGGCATCCTCGTCTGTTTCGCCAACTGTTTCTTCGGATAGCAACAAGCTGTCTTCTTCGGGAGCTTTTTCGAAGACCTTGATACCCATATCATTGATCATGGTTACAATTTCTTCTATCTGTTCAGGATCAACAATCGTATCAGGCAGGTGATCATTCACTTCTGCATAGGTAAGATAGCCTTGTTCTTTACCTTTTGCGATTAGGGATTTTAAGCTGGATTTTTGCTGTTCTTGTTCGCTCATAGCTAACTGAGTTTCCGAAAAAAGGTTAATCAATCATCATAACATAATTTTATTTTGTTGAAACAAATGAGTTTATTGCAGTTTATTAAGCTGGTGTCTTTAATACTTAATAAATAACAAATTGGTCTATCTATCCAAAAATGAGAGCCACAAGCATTTGTTACACACGTTTTATGCCGATGCAAGTATGTGTAATTAAGCACCTAAGCAAAGGGTTAGATTAATCTTGCAAGGGTACTTACTATTCTAGTAATAGGAGTTCACTACTTAAAGTAGATCTGTTAGCGACAAAGACAGTATTATGATTAATTGGTGAATTAAGAACCGTGTAAAAGTGCTAGAAAATCTTGCCTCTCACGCGGTGTCAACCCTGCTGTTCGTTCTTTGTGTATCAGTGCTTCAAGTTTTTTCTCATTGGCCTTTTTGCGAATTTGTCGCAGACAATCCTGAAATTCTTGTGCCAGTACCTTATTATCTTCGGTATCTGGTCGCCATTTCATCAGGCGAATTAGAGAGGCTTCAAAGTCAGTGTTACGCCACCGTTCTAAAAGAGACGCTCCATTTATATGGGGATTCTCTTCTATTGTTTCAATAAGTGTAGTCAATAAATCTACTCCGCGCAGATTAGAGAGGGCAATTTGTTCTGGGTTATCTATAAATTGCACAAAAGAAGTGTCGTGTAATAATAATGTGATAGCATAACGAATGGGCGTGTGGCGTACTTTTTGATCATTCGCTATTCGTCTAGATGATTGTACTGATTGCTTATTTGTGGCTAATCTATTTTTTATGGCAACAGGGGTAAGATTAATTAATACGGATACCGCTTCGATTAATTGATCTCGAATTAAAGAATCAGGCATTTTCTTGATTAATTCGCCTACCGCATTAAAAAACCGTGACTTTCCTTCACGACTGCTAATATTAAATTGTGCTTGGACATTTTGGAGTAAATAATCGGTTAAGGCTAAGGCATCTTGATCATACTGTGCTTCAAAAGCTTCCTTTCCGATGTTGCGTACCATTGAGTCAGGATCTTCGCCTTCGGGTAAAAATAGAAAGCGAATTTCTTTACCGTCTGAAAGGATGCTTAAAGCATTCTCTAAAGCGCGCCAAGCGGCTTCTTTTCCTGCACGATCACCATCAAAACAAAAAATAACTTCAGGTACGGTACGAAATAATTGTTGAATATGATGAGCCGTGGTAGCGGTTCCTAAGGTGGCAACCGCATAGCTAATACCGTATTGTGCTAAAGCGATCACATCCATATAGCCTTCAACGACGATGATCCGCTCTAATTTTCGGGTGGCTTCGCGGGCTTCATAAAAGCCGTATAACTCCGAGCCTTTATGAAAGAGGTCAGTTTCGGGGGAGTTAATATACTTCGGCTTTTCATCGCCCATAACCCGTCCACCAAAGCCAATAACTTGACCTTTGCGGTTACGAATAGGGAAGGTGATTCGGTCACGGTAACGATCATACCTGCGCCCGTTTTCTTTTTCGATCACCAAGCCTGTTTCAACAATCTGTTCTGGAGTGTAGGTTTTAGAAAGGTGTTTTAATACGCTATCCCACGTCGCAGGGGCATAACCCAATGAAAAACGCGTAGTAATTTCATCACTTAACCCTCTATTCTCAAGATAAAAACAGGCCGATTTAGCGGCTTTAAGCTGTGCTTGAAAAAAGTGGGTTGCTTCTTGCATCAGATCATAAAGGTCTTTGCTGATGCGTTTTTTGGGCGAGGAATAATTTCCCTCTCGGGGCACATCAAGTCCTATTTCAGAGGCTAAGGATTCAATTGCCTCAATATAGTCCATATGGTCGTATTCCATTAAAAATGAAATCGCATTACCATTCACACCACAGCCAAAACAGTGATAAAACTGTTTACTCATACTAACGGTAAAAGAGGGCGTTTTTTCACTATGAAAGGGACAGCAAGCCGTATATTCACGTCCTTTTTTCTTCAAAGGAACACGGCTATCAATTAGATTAACCACATCCACTCTGCTTAGCAGGCCATCAATAAAGTCTTGGGGAATCCGTCCTGCCATAAGCCGCCACACCGTCAATTAAAAAGTGGACTCACTATACTGTTTACGATTGTTAAATACATATAAAAAAGTACAAGCGACTAAAATTTGTTAGGTTGATCTTCTTTATTTCAGAGGTGCTTGTATTTTTCTAATGATGTTGCTAGTTGATTGTCCTTCAACAAAGCTTAAAATTTCAACTTTCCCTCCATTTTCAATCACACATTGCCCACCTGCCACCGCTTCGGGTCGATAGTCGCCCCCTTTAACAATCACATTAGGCAAGACCTGACAATACAGGCGTTCGGGGGTTTCCTCACTAAACGGTACAACCCAATCAACGCATTCTAGAGCGGCGAGTAGTGCCATGCGGTTTTCTAAGTTATTAATAGGGCGAGTATTGCCTTTGAGTTGTTTTACCGACTCATCAGAATTAACGGCAATCACTAAACGATCACCTAATGCACGAGCTTGTTGGAGGTAGGTGATGTGCCCTGTATGCATTAGATCAAAACAGCCATTACTCATAATGACGTTTTCACCGCGCTGTTGCGCCTGTTGGATTAATATTTTAAGTTGATCTTCATTGACAATACTTTGTTTGGTATCAGCGAGGGTGTGTAATGCTGTTTGTATTTCTGCAACGGAGGTCGTGGCAGTACCGAGTTTCCTAACCACTAAACCTGCGGCAACATTGGCTAAACTAACGGCAATCGCAAGATCTGCTTTGGCAGCTAATGCAGCCGCTAACGTTCCGATAACAGTATCCCCCGCACCCGTAACATCAAAAACTTCACGCGCATAGGTAGGCAGGTGTAAAGGCGCTTTGCCTTTTTGAAATAATGACATCCCTTCTTCACCACGAGTTACTAATAAAGCATCCCAGTCAAAACGAGTCCGTAGCGCTTCACCTTTTGAGACAAAATCAGTTTCAGTGCGACAATGACCCACAATGGCTTCAAATTCACTTTTATTAGGTGTAATTAAGGTAGCACCACGGTATTTTTCAAACTGAGTGCCTTTAGGGTCAATAATAATGGGTTTTTGAGCATCATTAGCGGCTTTAATCAGTGGTTGAATATCGGATAAGGTACCTTTATTGTAATCAGATAGAATGACCACATCGGTTTGTGTTAATAAGTGTTGGAACTGCTGTGTTAATGCTGTTTTATCAATGGCTGCAAAGCTGTCTTCAAAGTCGATACGGATCATTTGTTGATGCTGAGCAATGACGCGCAATTTCAAAGTTGTATCCAAATCTGGACAGTTAAAAAAATGACAGACTAACCGTTGATGAGATAATAACGCGGCTAATTTTTTAGCATTATCATCATCACCCGTAAAGCCTAATAGTTGCACCGTTGCACCAAGTGATGAAATATTTAAGGCCACATTGCTCGCACCCCCAGCCCGTAGTTCATTTTGCTTAATATGAACAACAGGAACAGGGGCTTCGGGCGAAATACGTTGGCTATTACCGTGCCAATATTGATCTAACATCACATCGCCAACCACAAGCACACGCGCCGTACTGAAATCAGGTAAGGTTGTTTTCATAGTTCAGGTGTCTGTTTTATTTGAATTATTGAAGATTATTGGGCTACTGAGTTGATGCAGCTTTTCATCAACGGGTTCTACTTTAAAAGTAGTACTTATTTTGTCATAAAGGTTTCATCAGCAAGCTGACACCACCAATGACCAATAAGAATATGCGTTTCTTGTATGCGTGCAGTGACGTTGCTTGGTGATCGAATAATAATAGCCATCTCACTAAAAGCGGCTAGGTTTCCTGCGCTTTGTCCCGTGAGTATAATCACCTTCAGTTTTTTTTCTTGGGCTACCTTAACCGCCTGAAGGATATTGTTGCTATTGCCAGAGGTTGAAAAGGCAATTAAGCAATCATCCTGACGACCTAACGATTCAATTTGGCGTGAGAAAACCGTATCAAAACTAAAATCATTGGTGTGAGCCGTTAAAATTGAGGTGTCCGTTGTTAAGGCAATGGCGGGCAGTGGTCTGCGATTATCGACATAACGTACCATAAATTCTGCTGCAAGGTGCTGGGAATCTGCGGCACTACCACCATTGCCACAAAATAGTAATTTATTACCCTTTTTTAAACAGGTGATAATTAAACGTCCTGCGGCTTCAATCTGATCGGTTTGTTGTTTAAGTGCTGTTATCACCGCTTGATTTTCTACGAGTACCTGATTAAATCGATGCATTACTTATCGTTTCCCAAGATGTCATCAACAACACCAGCTAAATTATTATAACAAGGCACCTCATCAGGTAGTTCTCCAGAAGCAAGTGTACGTTCTCCTTTACCTGTTTTCACTAAAACAAAGCCAATGTTTGCCTGTTGACTGGCATAATAATCACTGAGGCTATCCCCAATCATTAGCGTATCGTCTGTATTGACAGCAAACTGTTTCATTATTTTTTTCAGCATCCCTGCCTTGGGTTTACGGCATTGACAGTTATCTGTAGGGAGATGTGGACAATATTCAATATGATCAATGGTCCCTCCTACAACCTTTAATAAATGATGCATTTTTATGTGCATGCTCTGTAACGTTGCTTCATTATAATAACCTCGACCAACCCCTGATTGATTAGTGGCAATAGCAACAGGGTAATCCGCCTGATTCAGCCGAGCAATGGCAACAAGGCTATTAGGGATCGGTATCCATTCCTCGGAGGATTTAATATAAGCCTCTGAATCTTCATTAATCACACCATCGCGATCAAGAATTATCAATTTTGAAGGAAGTATTGTTGTCATAAGTCATTCCATTATACAAAGAAAACAATGACCCTAATACGATGATAATGATTGTTCGGGATGTTTTCCATAAGCTCAAAAGGTAATGCAATTGATCTGATGGTGATCAATTAAGGGGGGATAATGTAATGAATAACAGAAGAGAGCAATGCTTTTTTTACCACATTTATTCGATTATTGTTAGTATAAACCAGCTGTCGTTAGTGTGATAAATGAAGCGGTACGTTAGTTTCACGAATAAAACTAACGTACCGCTTCCAGAAAAATAGTGAGGAAAAACCTATACTTTATGGATTAAATTAACCAAGAAACGAGCTTTTTGTTTGCTTGTTAAGGATCAAGCCCCACTTCCAAAGAAGGTTATCTAAGTACAGGGTTACAAATGTCAAAAACACTACAATTTTATTCATTTTAAGGTGCACTCTTACCGACAAATAATACCACTATTAAAAGGTACAACCTTTAACTTGTCAATAGTGCATAAAAATAATTTATTCGATAATATAAAAATTATATGGTTTTTTATCAATAAGTAGTAAATATTAGGACGATCGGCTTCACAACGTTCCACCGATCTAGAAACTAGAATAATGCCCTTATGCTTATAACCTTACTCTTCCACTGGTTTAGCGGCGTAATAGGCTGCTAATTCAGTGATTTCATCTTCAGTAAGTTTAGCGGTAATGCTTTGCATCAGACGATAGTGATCATTAACACGTTCACCTTCTTTAAACGCCATCATAGTTTCAACGAAATGTTCAGGTTTTTGACCCTTAATAATCGGCGTTTGAAAACCGCGTTTCATTGCATCTTCATCATGACAAGTATCACAGGCCAATAAAAAACGTTTCTTATCACCTTTATTGGCGAGTACAGGTATTTTCTTCTTACTTCCTGCCATTTTTTCAGGCTTTTGTGTGGCATACCATGCGGAGATATCAATCATCTCTTGGTCGCTAAGATTTTTTACCTTTTTATACATATCACGATCATCACGTATTTTTACTTTATAATCATAGAGTTGTTTAAAGGTGTAAGCGGCGATTTGTCCTGCAATACTGGGCGTATCATCTTCATCACTCACCCCTGTATCACCATGGCATTTCGAACATTTCGCTTTTTTAGCGATGGCTTTCCCTTTTTTGGGATCACCTTTTACAATTGCTTCAATAAAGGACTTCGTCCATTTAAAATCTTTCGAGGTTTCCTTTTCTTCCGCTTTTTCTCCATCATGACCTGCTGACTTAGTGTCTTTCGGGTCAACAACATCTTTTGCAGTATCAATGGCTGAATTCACCATATCGGATGCTGTATCAGTACCCGTTTTCATCATATCTGATGCAGTGTTCATCATTTGGCTGACAGGATCATTAGCAAAACTAACCGTAGAGGCGCTAATGAGTAAGGTACTTAAAAGTATCGGTGCTAATTTCATTGGTTTATCCTCCTTAATGTGCGTCTTCTTTATGATCATCTTTACTAACAACCACTTTGCCCTTAACCACTTCGTATTTCTTTTTAATATTAACCATTTCAACCGAAGGCACTAGGATTTTATCTTTGCCTAAGAGAAAATCTGCTAAATGTTGAGAGAACGAGCGATAGTGAAGTTTGGTGATAACGGTGACACTTTTAGTTTTTTCAGGAATATTGAAAGCGTAATTTGAGTCTTTATGACCTTTAGGTGGAATAGTATTCACATTGCTGAAGCGTACAATTTCCCAAGGAAGCTCAGTGTGCTTACCGTTTTTATCCACAGCACTCGCATTAAAGATCACCGTACCTTTTGGTAACGAATGGTCTTTCTTTTTTGTCCCTGAACGGAATAACTCGTTTCCGTTATCATCTGTCACGACAACTTCAAGCCAAATTTGGCGCACTTCGGTTAAGCTAGTTGGTAAATGATGACCTGCACGATCATTGTTAACCCGTACCATCAAGTTATGCAGTGTATCTTTCGTAGTCGACAGTTTTAAGTTGATTGAGGCTACATTCTGTAAGCGTTTAATCGCTTCTGCGGAGTTGCCCGATTTTTTGCCTGAGATTACTTCGGTCACAACCGCATTGCCACCAACAAAGCCATGATCATGAACAACGGGGCGGAATGGACCACCTAGACCTGCAAAACCACCAATTTGTGAGTTTTTCAAATCTTTAGGACGTTTCATTTCATCAGCAACCCGTATCGCTGTTTCAACGGGAACCATATGGCAATCCATACATTGAATATCATTTTGTGCATAAACGGAATATTTCCACTCATCATAAGTCCGCTCGACAGGGAAATTATTCTCAGGGTGGAAGATATTGTGACAGTTACCACAGAACTTAGAGCTGGAATGATGCTCGGAGTACTCTGTTTCATGGAAGGGTGATTTAGCATCCTTTAAGGTCGCACGTTTAACTTTTCCAGGATCCATTTCGAAGGATGAATTCCCGTGCTCTAAGACCTTAGTATCCTTAATATTGGAGCCTGTAATAGTATGACAGACATCACAAGATACTCCGTTTTCAGCAATTTTTGGTGCAGAGAAACTTCCGTGTAAACCATCATCAGGGTTAAATTTTATTGAATTGGTTACCGTACCAATCGGTGAGTGACAGCCTGCACAATGATTACGAATTTTACCTTTAGTGGCTTTTTCACCCATTGCCCATAAGGCTTGAAACACAGGATCTTTAAAGGCATTGGAGTGCATTGAACCCTTCCAGCCTTCATATTGACGCGGATGACATTGGGCGCAAACTTCGGGGTCTGTCCAATCATCAGGACTTAATTTACGGTGATCTTTAACCGTGATATACGACGGTTTAAATTTATATTTTTCATCCGATTTTTCTTCTGCGGGTGTTTTATCCAAAGCCGCCTTTGTTTCTGGTTTCGTTTCCGCGAAAACCTGTGTCCCTGTCAGCAAAAATGCCAACAGCCCCGTCAGTACTGATATGAATATCCTATATTTCATTCTCATTCTTCTCTATATTTCATGAATTGATAAGCTAATCAGAAGAAAAATTCTCCAAGCCCCGTAGTAACCACCCTACAAAAAACAGCGATTTCAAGAATGAAAATTTTATAATACTCCGACTCCGAACTTATTTTTTATTCCTAATGTGATGTTCTCAATCGTTGCGTAGCTTGGCTATGCATGATTTAAATCTGCCACTTGAAACAAACATTCGATCCTATCGTTTAGAATATTATTAAATTACCACTCGTAAACTGTAATTTCGTACAGTTTACCAGAGAAAAGTTGATCTAGATCTATTAAAGTTATTCTAGTGGGGTTAATCCTTGACAAATAGAGTACTAATATTTTTTCAATGAAAAGCGCTCTCGCTACTGATCAAACTGTTTAATTAAAGCAGAAGTATCCAGTCGATTGTCCCCTTGCCCTTGTAATTTTTTGTAGTGTTGACTCACCTGTTGAGCTAAAGGAAGCTCAACATTGAGGCGTTTGGCTTCATCAAAACAGATATCTAAATCTTTAACCATCCAATCAATTGCGAACCCAAAATCAAATTCATTGTTCATCATCGTTTTTGTACGATTTACCATTTGCCATGAACCCGCCGCTCCATGTTGCAAAGTATTCACTAATGTTTCAGCATCCATCCCTGCGGCTTTAGCAAAATGTAGCGCTTCTGATAACCCTTGAAGAATACCCGTAATACACAGTTGGTTGACCATCTTACAACGTTGTCCAGCACCCACCTTACCCACTAACGTAAGGGCTTGAGCGTAGCAGTTTAAAATCGTTTTAGCCCGTTGGAAAATAGCGATTTGCCCCCCCACCATAATGGTTAAACAACCCTTTTCTGCTCCAATTTGTCCGCCTGACAATGGTGCATCTATAAAATGAGAATGATGTTGCTGTGCTACTTGTGCTAATTCCACAGCAAGCTCTGCGGAAGTGGTGGTGTGGTCTATTAACAAGGTATCATCGTCAAGGGTTGAGAAAATACCGTGTTGCTCCTTACCATCACCATAATAAAGAGAGCGTACATCCTGATCATTTCCAACACAGGTTAAAATAACATCAGCACCCTGAACGGCTTCACGGGGAGTCTCGGCTTGTT
Source organism: Cocleimonas sp. (assembly GCA_023146545.1). Classification (GTDB taxonomy): domain Bacteria; phylum Pseudomonadota; class Gammaproteobacteria; order Thiotrichales; family Thiotrichaceae; genus JAGLBW01. The sequence goes on along the minus strand of JAGLBW010000058.1, from coordinate 14,337 downwards.
TTCCTTTATATTGCGCCAACCATTTCGTTGCAACTTCCGTTGTACGGTTATAAACCGTAACGTCAAAACCATGATCAGCAAGATGTCCTGCCATTGGATAACCCATTACACCTAAGCCAAGGAAAGAGAGTTTAATGGTCATTGTATGATTAACCTATGAGCTTGGGGATGATATTGAGGGTAAATAGTGGCAAAAATAGTCGTAATATTTTGGATTAAGGCGTGAATCAAGGGATCATGCCGACGTTTTTTAAGATAAGCAAGGTGGAGCGGTAAACGAAAGGATTGTCCTTCCCAAACTGCAATCAAGCCACGGTCAGCCCAAGCTTGAGCTTCATCTAAACGAACCAGCGCCACTCCAATACCTGAAAGCAACAAGGTGTTAATGGTATTTTCTGAAGCGGCATCTGCAATCCATTCTGGTTTTTCAACGACATCCTCAAACAGAGCATCAATAAAGCGAATATAAGGACAGGTTGGCAAGGGGTTGATCCAAGGTAATTGTGCTAAATCATACGGTGATGCCTCTTTTAACTGATCTTTCCACTTATTAGCAGCAGCCACGACAATAGTGACTTCGGTTAAACGGGTAGACTCCAACCCTATTGGAAGCTCATCACCAAAAAAGAACGTCGCATCTAAGATGCCTCGACGAACTTTATCAAGCAACTCTGTAGAACCACCCTCCATCATTTGCATTTTTAACTGGGGATATTGTGATCGAAGTTGATCATGAAGGGTCGATAACTGTAAAAAAACAGCATCAATATTAAGCCCAATCTTTACCGTACCCGTAAGTTGACCTGTGAGTAAACTGGCTTCGATTCGTAAGGCATCAGCCGCCTGTAAAATACGTTGTGTTTTTTTTACCAGAATTTCACCGTGTGCCGTTAAGCGCATTCCTTTCGGTGTACGATCAAATAACTTAATATTAAGCTCTTGTTCAAGTGCTTTAATGTGTGCACTAATAGCAGGTTGGCTAGTAAATAAACGTTCAGAAGCCTGCGTAAGATTACCCACATCAGCAACAGTGATGAAGGTGCGAAGTTGATAGAGTTCCATAATGACTATCCCTTAGGCTATTGATAACATCACGTTATCACGATTGTTTTATTACTCAAATGTACAATTCCTTGAAATTATTAGCGTACAGTATTCCTGATGATGAACCATCGGGATTTCTGATAATACCCTTCAGGTTAAACGATTGGATGCTTTTTCCTTTTAAAGGCTTAATGATTGTAGTTTATTTAGTATCACACGCCGAAAAAGGAGCTTACCGTTATGTCCTGCAATTATAAAGAACCCTGTTGCGCCCCCTATTTGAACTCATCAAAAACATCACCGCTCAATATTTTAGCAACCGTAACAATATGGATACAACGCTCACGTCAAAGAAAACAATTATCAAGGCTTGATCAGCATTTATTAGAGGATATTGGGCTAACCCTAGAACAGGCAAAACAAGAAGTTGAAAAGCCTTTTTGGCGATAAAGGGGGCACGTTTTATTTATTTACTGATGTTACGCAGTCTCTACGCAGTCTCAGATTTTAAAATTTGCACTTGTTCAAAAGCCATAATAATTAATATACGCTGGGTGCTTGTAAAAAAGGAGTAATTGATTAAACTTAAGTCAATCGTGTGATAATGCAATAGCCTACTGCAATCAGCCCGACGAGCGTTTTTATATTTTTTTTATAAAACATAAAATTTTTTTATAAGGATTGACTTCGACCGTTTATCCGAATAACATTAGACTATTAAAAGATACTAATTTTCTAAAGGTGATAGCTTATGTTTGGAGTTCGCGAAACGGATGCCGCAAGTCTAAAAGAGATGCTCGATAATAAGGCGGAGAAAAAAGTCCGTTTAATTGATGTGCGTTCTCAAGCAGAATTTGCTCAAGGTATTATTGAAGGGGCAGAGTTTATGCCTTTGCATACGCTACCTGCAAGACTCAATGAGTTTTCAGAAGACGACCAAATTGTTATTTATTGTCGTAGTGGCGCTCGCTCTGCTCAAGCTTGTCGGTATTTATCTGAAAATACAAACATTGAAGCACTGAATTTACGTTCGGGTATTATTGCTTGGTATCAAGCAGGCTTTGAAATTGTACGCCCTACCGCTGAAGCCTAATCATCGGTACCGATAGAAGCAGAGTAAAACTCTGCTTCTTGCTGTTATCAATCACTTTAATCCATACCTACTATCAAACTTAGCTGTTTCACGCTCATCGTGTACTTCATACAGTGCTTCTCTCATTGTAAATAAGCAAGGATATCGGCGGGGCGTGGTGCTCTAATTCTTCTTTTTTTACTTCCCCTCTTTAAACGACCCTGTATTATTCCAGCATTTTACAAAAATACTGTTATTTAATTTCTGGAATAAAAGCATATGAAAACCATAAATATCCTTTTAATGAGCCTTAGTATTATTGGAATAAGTGCTTGTAGTTCGATTCCTCAAGCGAATAAGGGAGTTGGTGATACACCGAAAGCGGATTTATCACGTTCCATTACTAGCCTTGACCTTAAAAAAATTGAACCGATAGAGCAGATTATCCCTCAATTAGCACGCTACAAAGCGGTATTGATTGGCGAGACCCATACGGCTTATGGCGATCATCTAAACCAATTGGCAATTATTAAGCAGTTGCATCCCCATTGGAATAAAATGGCGATTGGATTAGAATTTATCCAGCAACCTTACCAACAAGCCTTGGATGATTATATTGCGGGTAAAATATCTCAAGAAAAAATGTTGCGTGAAACCCAGTGGTATGATCGTTGGCGTTATGATTTTCGTCTCTATCGTCCTATTTTTAATTACGCACGCGCCCAAAAAATACCATTGATTGCTTTAAATGCACCCAAAGAGATTACCAAACGGATTAGTAAAGTCGGTATTAAAGGGTTAACCGTTGCCGAACGCCGTCAGCTTCCTCAGCATATTGATAACGCTAACAAAGCCTATCGTGATCGTCTGGAGGCCGTTTATCGGCATCATGCCAGTACCCGTAGCAAAAAGTTTGAACGCTTTTTGGAAACTCAATTAGCATGGGATGAAAGCATGGCAGATAAATCGGCTCAGTTTCTTCAAAAGAATCCAAAGTATCACCTTGTCATCTTAGCTGGTGGTGGTCACTTGATTAACCGTGAGGGTATTCCTTCTCGTTTAGAACGTCGAATTAAAACAAAAACAGCGGTCGTGTTGAATAATGCAACTGATACTTTATCGGCTTCACAAGGTGATTATCTATTGTTTTCACCCAAGGCAACCTTGCCAAAAGCAGGGAAAATGGGTGTGATGATGGAAGATACTGCTAAAGGTGTGCGAATTAATACGGTTGTAAAAAACAGCGCTAGTGCTAAAGCGGGGTTAAGAAAAGACGATATTATTTTATCCATTGATAGTAAAATGATGAACGTCATTCAAGATATAAAAATCAACATGATGAATCGAAAGCCTAAAACAAAGGTTGTACTCACCGTACTTCGTGCCAGTAAGCATAAACTATCAAAAAAACTTACCTTACAATAAGAAACAGGCAAGGGCTTAATTGCTCTTGCTCAATCAATTAAAAATAGAGAATAAAATAAATGGATATTAAACAACTTTTTGATCAAGAGCCCGATTCACCGCTTTATATTGCTGTTAATCGAGTACGGGTTAAAAATGATCCGAATCTAATGCGGATGATGAAGCAGGCAAGCTCTAAAATGTGTTTGGCGACGGCATTAACCCCAGGTTTTAAAGGCTTCGATTTAATGAAACAGTTGGGTGTTTGTCCAATGGGAACGCGTTGGGATGCGGCAACGGATATGGGGAGTGCATTATCACATATCTGGATTGATCAAATTACCTACTGGGACTCTTGGGAGGCCCATGAAAATTTCCATGAAACCTTTGAAGACATAGTTGTAGAAACTTGTGCGCGTTGTGGTGATGTGTTGTTAGAAGGTCCCGAAGAGCCTATCTATCGTGTCGTCGCCAGTAATTTACCAACACTGGTGTCATTAAATCAATGGATGCAAAAGCAAGCAGCAGGTGAGTCTAAACATTATTTTATTGATTCGGGTAAAACGGTTACCGTGATGGCACGACATAAAGTACGTTCGGGCAAGGAAGCGGAGTTTGAAAAAAGTGAAATAGCGACAATGGAAATGCTCAGAGAAACGAATGGCATGGTCGGTTATCAAATTTTAAAACGGATTGGTTTATCAACCCTTGGTAGTGGTCATGCCACCGTTGCTTCTCTGATGGAAGATATGAAAGATAGCTCAGGCAGTAAGTTAAAACGAACGGCTGAGGTATGGGAAGGTTATACACTGCCTGCGGAGTATCTTGTAATGGTGGAGTGGGAGAGTTTGTCAGCCGCTGAAGGGGGAATGCCACACGTTAATGTTAAACCTGATTTACTGTTTACGCATGGGACTGGTGTTTTAGATAACTGTTTACACCTGCCTTCGGTACAGATCGCTGACTCTATGTTTCGTGAGCAAACTTATCGAGACATACTCAATGGGAATAAGAAATAAGGCGTTATTTTTCCTATTGGCCTGAATGGAACATAGCGAGAAAGGCAAGGGGTATCACTACTTTTCAATCGTGCTTAATTGATACTTAAAGGAGAGTGGAGTATCTTACGGTTTTTCCCTCCTTTAATAAATTTTAGGTATACTCTCGGTTACCCCCAAGCCAATTTTTTATAAATAATGCCATTAAATAAATTATTATTACCCTTTTTTTTCTTAATAAGCCCTGTTCTTAGTCTTGCTGATGATATTGATCTTTTTATTCTAGGAGGACAATCTAATCTGCAAGGTTGGCGTAGTGATGCGGCTGAATACCCTCAGACTGGTCTCAGCCTTGACAAGGATATTCTATTTTATTGGGAAGCGGTTGATTATTCATCTTCAAAAGGTGAATGGGGAACGCTTGTTCCTCAACAAGGGCATTTTTTAAAAGGACATTTTGGTCCTGAAATAACTTTTGCCCGTCAACTTAAACGTGCCAAATTAAACCCTGCTATTTTTAAATTCAGTTATGGCAGTAGTAATTTACGCGATGTTTGGAAGCCGCCCGAAAAAGGCGGGTTGTATGATCAAATGGTGACTCAGTTACGGCGTGCTATTTCTTTGCTTGAGTTTAAAGGACATAAGGTCAGGATAAGAGCTTTTGTCTGGATTCAGGGGGAAAGTGATGCGGATACCGATAAACTAGCAAAAGCCTACTATTATAATTTATTAAATATGTTGAATCATTTTCGCCGTAACGTGGTCAAAAAACCTAAATTACCCGTTTTGCTGGGCTTGGATGAACAGCATCCACGGGTTAAATTTCGTCCTCAAGTGTTTGAAGCACAAAAAAGATTAGCTGAAGAAGATGAGACTATTGTATTTACCTCGATGCGAGGCTTGGAAAAATCGGATGTTACCCACCTTACGGCTACAGGGGTGATTGAACAAGGTAAACGCTTCTATAACAGCTATTTGGAGTTGACTCAATAGTCGTTTAAGCCACACTAAAATTACAGTTTACAATAAAAAGGCATACTATTTAATCAAATTAACAATTCGCTTATGTTAATCATAGGGATATAATTTAGATTCCTTAATCTAAAACAAAAAATACAATGAAAAAACTAGAACATCTGCTTGAAATGACGCTATTTAATAGTCGTTGGTTATTAGTCCCTTTCTTTATTGGGTTATCATTATCAATCTTGTTGTTGATGTTTAAGTTTATTGCCGAATTGGCGCATATGACGACCGAGATTATGACGACCTCTGCATCTAGCTTAGTGATTGAAATACTCCATCTAATCGACCTTTCTCTCATCGCGAGTTTGTTGATTATTATTCTACTCAGCGGCTATGAAAGCTTTGTTTCCCGAATTGATTTAGACGGTCATGAAGATAAACCCTCATGGATGGGGAAAATTGGTTTTTCCGAGTTAAAACTTAAAGTAATTGGCTCAATTGTTGCCATTTCAGCGATCGATTTATTGACTGTTTTTCTGAATATGAGCGAATTCAGTGAAAAAGATTTATTTTGGAAAGTTGCTATTCACCTTACCTTTGTTGTCTCAGGATTACTATTTGCGTTAATGGATAAAATTAGCCATAGCTCTTCGCACTAAATTTTTGATATTTAGAATGTATTGGTAGGCGGAAGGTCGTGCTACGGGATCTTTTAAGTTCACGCCTTTAATGAAAAGGGATCAGGAAATTTACCTCTGAATATATAATACGTTGCTGTTCTTCTATAAACTATTGATTATTTTAATCTATTTATAATAAATGAGGGTAAACAATGATGAAGCTACTTCCTTCCTTTCTTGCTTTATCCTCACTCAGCTACTTATTGCTTATCTTTAATCCTGCACAAGCCGAATTGGATCTGAGTCTTCCTGATTATAACTTACCTGATTTAGGGGGCGCATCGGTTGCTTCAATAAGCTATGCGAAGGAACGCCGCATTGGTTTAAATGTTATTCGGGAAATTCGAGCAACCGAACCCATTATTGAAGACCCTGAAGTATCGGCATGGATTCGTGCTTTAGGTCATCGTTTGTTATCTCATGTACCACACTCTAAAAACCCCTTTTATTTTTTAGTCTCAAACGATATATCAGTCAATGCTTTTGCTACCTTGGGTGGCGTGATTGTTGTTAATTCGGGCTTAATTTTAAAAACAGAGTCCGAAAGTGAGTTAGCAGCGGTGATTGCACATGAGATTGCTCATATTACTCAACATCATGCAGTCCGTATGATGGAGCAATCAGGGCGTGACTTGTTAGGTGTAGGCATGGTTGCACTTGCGGGTATCATTGCAAGCCAACGCAGTAGCGATGCAGGACAAGCTTTGATCACTGGAGCGGTAGCACTTCAGGCGCATAAGGCATTATCCTATAGCCGTGAAGCAGAAGCAGAGGCAGACCGTGTGGGACTACGTATTTTAACGGCTTCTGGATTTAATCCAAAGGGGATGCTGAGTTTTTGGCAAAAATTAGATAATTTATCAGGTACTCAAGGGAATGATAATGAGTTTTTACAAAGCCATCCGCTCACGATTAATCGAATGAGTGAAGCCCGTTTAAGTCTCCTAAAACAACGTCCTTTTAACGTAAAAAAAATAAATAACAGCTACTTATATTTTCGGGAAAAAATACGAGTATTAACAAAAGCAGGTAGTACACGCAGTACAACCGTTCAAAAAATCCCTGCATCTGTGCAAAGTTATGCCAAAGCAACCCTATTGTTACAGCAAGGTCATGCAACTGCCGTATTAAAGTTAATGGGAACCCGTAGCCGACATAAAATAGATGCTATCCTTATCGCTAAAGCGTTATTGATGCAGCATAAATATACTGAAGCGGTACAGTTGTTAACGCCTTTAATCCGTTTATACCCAGGGGAAGATGCACTCGTTTTACCGTTAGTGTCTGCTTATTTAGGTCTAAAAAAACCAAAGCGAGCATGGCAATTAATCAATCAAGTTCGCTTATCAGAACAATCCAGCTTACGCTTTTTTGAAGTAAGACAAACCGTTGCTCATCAATTGGGATCAAAACAGGGCGTTTTTCGTTCAATGGCAGAAAGAAGCATACGTTTAGGTGCTTATAAAAATGCATTGTATCAACTTCAACAAGCAATAAAATCAACGAATATTTCAGCCGCTGAGTTACGTGTTTTGCACCTGTTATTAAGAAAAACTAAAGGAGATAAAAAAAAGTCAAAAGTAGACAGGTAGCATTATTTATTAGGGTTTTTACCCAGCCTGATAAATAATAATAATGGCGATATAAGGGGCTTTAAGCTATATAGTTAGTAAATTATAAAATAATGATATTCTAATATATTATTGATTTACATCAACATTTTGCTTAGTGAGATTTAATGGGTTATGCTCGCTTTGGTAAGGGAAACTATAAAGTAGTTATGGGGAAAATATTATTGCTTATTTTTTTCTTACTGGTTCTTGTTGAGGTTTGGTTATATCTTTACTTTTTAACGGGTTATCTGCTTCTACTGCGATGAAAAATGCTGATATAGCGGGACTACATCGTTCTTTTTTAACGTGGATAGAAAGAAAAAGTGGGCTAAAGGGAAGTTAATCATCAAATACCAACAAAGCCTAGATTATGTCATAAAAAAGCAATTATCAAGAAAGCTTCCGTTTGCTAAAGATGACTGTAGAAGTAATTGGTTATTGTTTAATATCGTTAAAAGCAACAGTTTATTCTTTGTTTTACCTGAATCTGTATTGTGTTGATCTCATAAACTTCAGATTAGAATATCCTCTAAAAATTGTCTAATTTAATACAGTTATATTTTGGAACTAACGTTTATAAAAGATTCCTTAAGTTACTCTAAATTGGAAAAAATAGAGCAGGGTTGTTTGCTCTTGTTAAAGTTGAACGTCAATGCTTATCTTCCAATGATTGTTATAATTATAAGACATTCGTTAACCTTAAATTGTATTAACAGCGAAAGGTATTAATTAATTTTCATTATAACGTTGAATCAGTCAAATAAATACGATTTATACCAAGGCGTAGACTACTGATTTAGCACTATATTAAATGTATCATATTCTAGGAGGTATTGAGATGCAGAAACTATTTCGTAAATTATCGGTCACAATTTCAGCAGTAACAATGATTGGGATCATTGGTTTTTCGGCTGTTGTTATTGCAGCTGGTTCGGATATAAAAGAAGGTAAAAAGCTTGCTTTTGATCGAAAAAAAGGCAATTGTTTAGCTTGTCATATGATCAGCGGTGGTGATATGGCAGGAAATATAGCACCTCCATTAGTAGCAATGAAGGCTCGTTTTCCTGATATTGCGGTTCTACGTGCTCAGATTGCTGATGCACGTATCACGAACCCTGATAGCATTATGCCTCCATTTGAAGCGCATGGAGTGTTAACTTCGGGTGAAATAACTAAGGTTACGGCTTATATTCACACGCTGTAACCATAGACGACAACAATACGTGTAATTAGGAGAAATAAATGAAACGTAGAACATTTTTAAAGGGCTCACTGGCAACTAGTGTTGCAGTAACAGGTGGCGTGTTAGCACCTAGCATCATCTTTGCTAAAGATGAAAAAGTGGAAGAAAAGGCAGCAGAAGCATCATCAGGTTCTGCAACGGATCCTTACAAAGCAACGAGTGTAGAAGATGCACTAAAAGCGTTAGGCATTACGCCAGAAGATTCCGATAAAATAACCGTGACAGCCCCCGATTTAGCTGAAAATGCTGCGGTTGTTCCTGTTGAAATTTCAACAACACTTGATGGTGCGGAAGAAATTATTGTTTTAATTTCTAATAATCCAACGGTGTTAATCGCTAAGTTTAAACTAACCGAGTTAATGGACCCTGCGGTTAAATGTCGCTTTAAAGTCGGTAAAACAGGTGATGTGATCGGCGTAGTAAAAGCTGGCGATAAATATTACACCGCAAAGAAAGCGGTAAAAGTAACTAAGGGCGGCTGCGGCGGTTAAGGTATAGGAGAAACAAAAAAATGGCTAAATTTAAGACTAGATTAAAAGCAAAGTTAAAAGGCGATAAAGTCAACGTAAAGGCGATTATGTCTCACCCAATGGAAACAGGTCGTCGTAAAGATAAAAAGACAGGCGAAACTATTCCTGAACATTATATTAGTGAAGTCATTGTTTCTGCCAATGATAAAACAGTGCTTACCGCAGAGTGGTCGGCAGGGGTTTCTAAAAACCCTTATCTTTCTTTGAACTATGCAGGAAAGGCAGGCGATAAAGTTAAGATCAGCTGGAAAGACAATAAAGGAAATACAGGCGAAGCAGAAAAGACTGTTAAGTAGATATTTAGCATCAAAGCCCTTTGCTATCCTCCTATATTACTCTGAGTTTTAAATGATCAGTAGCCAAAATCAGTGAGGGATATTTAAAGGGTATTTAATGCTGAGTTCTAAGTTGATAAAAGAAACCTCAAAATAATTTTTTGGGGTTTCTTTTATCAGTACAAAGGAGTGATTTATGAAAATAACAATGACAGCAATGATTGCTGCGTTGGCATTTATGTTAATGCCTTTTACCGCTATACAAGCCTCGCCAGAAGATGATTTCAAGGCTTTTAAAGGGTATTTTACCAAGAAATTTAAAGATACCGAGGTTGATGATTTTATCAACGGTGTTTATTCCATTGATTCTCCCTCTCGTAAACAATGGGATGAAATAGAAGAATTTCCTCCTTATGAATTAGCGATTGAAACAGGTGAAGAACTTTGGAACAAGCCTTTCGCTAATGGCAAAGGGTTTAAAGACTGTTTTAGTGGTGAGCTTAGTGCCATCCGAGGCAAGTACCCCTACTATGATGCTAAAGCAGACACTATTGTTACTTTAGAGGGTGATCTTAATAAGTGTCGTACAGATAACAGCGAAAAAGCCTATAAATGGAAAAAGGGAAAAATTGCTGCCTTATCCGCTTATGTTGCTTATGCAGGACGCGACAACCCCATTGCGATAAAAATGCCAAGTTCTGAAAAAGAATTAGCATGGTATAACAAAGGCAAAACCTTCTTCTATGCTAAACGTGGGCAGCTTAATATGGCCTGTGCAGATTGTCATATTTATAACTCAGGCAACTTAATTCGTTCTGAGAAACTCAGCCCTGCTTTAGGTCATCCCACACACTTTCCTGTTTACCGTTCAAAATGGGGTGAGTTAGGTACGCTACATCGTCGCTATGGTGGTTGTAATAAGAACGTAAGAGCAAAGCCTTTCAAAGCGCAGAGCGATGAATATAAAGCGTTGGAATATTTCCAAGTGATTATGAGTTCTGGTTTGAAATGGAATGGTCCTGGTTCACGTAAGTAATTAAGTAAGCCATCACTTGCTTATTTTTAGTCGATGAATATTTTTTTGTCAGCGTAATATTCCATTTTTCTTTCATTTACATTAAAAAGCCCAGTTTATCTGGGCTTTTTTTATGCCTGTTATAATGACGCTATTAAATTTTTTTAATCTCTGTTTAATTAAAAAGCAGGTGTAACATCAGTGTCTAAATGAAAATAGGGAAGAATTTAGACGTCAAGTTAGGGGAGGACTTGATTTTTTAGCCTATTTTAGAGTGTTAATTAGGCTATTTATATTGAAAAAGAAAAACATAGAGTAAACAAACAATGGTAAAACAACGTAAAGCACTATCATTAATTTCAGGTGGACTTGATTCGATGTTGGCAACTAAAGCGATGTTGGAACAAGGTATTCATGTTGAAGGTGTTAATTTTTTTACAGGGTTTTGTGTCGAAGGTCATACACAAGCATTACGTAAAAAAGATAATAAAAAACCCAAGCGTAATAATTCCCTTTGGGTTGCACAGCAACTAGGCATTAAATTACATATTGTTGATATTGTTGATGAATATAAAGATATTGTCATTAATCCAAAGCATGGTTATGGTGCTAATTTAAACCCCTGTTTAGATTGTAAAATCTTTATGGTTAAAAAAGCGCAAGAATGGATTGAAGCCCATGATTTTGATTTTATTTTCACAGGTGAAGTGATTGGGCAACGTCCAAAATCACAGCGTAAAGAAACCATGCCGATTATTTCAGCAGAATCAGGTGCAAATGATCTATTATTGCGTCCTTTATGTGCTAAAAACCTACCTGAAACAAAACCTGAGCGGGAAGGATGGGTTGATCGTGATAAACTCTTTGATTTTTCAGGGCGTAGTCGTAAGCCACAAATGGCACTGGCAGCACATTGGAATATCGATGAGTATGCACAACCTGCGGGCGGCTGTTGTTTTCTGACTGATCCAAATTATTCTGGAAAGCTTAAAGATTTATGGGCGCATCGAGGTAACAAATACTACGAATTAGACGATATTATGCTGTTAAAAATAGGTCGTCACCTTCGTGTTTCTGATCATTTTAAAATGATTGTCTCCAGAGAAGAAGGGGAAACACGCTTTTTAGAGGGCTATAGAAAGCAATTTACCTATGTTAAAACGCTCAGTCACCCAGGGCCAATCACCCTACTCGATGGTGACGATATTAGCGCTGAAGATATTTATTTAGCATCCGCAATTACGGCACGCTATAGCCAAGGTCGTGATGAAGCTGAGGTGACTGTATTAGTGGGTCAACCTAATAAAGAACCCAGAGAAATGAACGTTATCCCGAAAAAAGCCAATGAAATAGAAAAGCACTGGTTATTATAAGACTTCGTCTGAGTAAGCGCTAATCACTTTTTAGTAGGGGCGTTCACCAATGTAATTGCCTGGTGGATCATAGTTACACACCCATAACTGTGATTGGTCGGGACAAAGCGCAATGGCACAACCGACAGCGCGTGTTTCCCGCCAGACAATTTGGGTATAATGACCACATTGCTCACCCGCGGTACAGCTATTATGTTGATAGTCATAATCAACCACCTCATCTGTCCATGCTTTAATCACTTCTAAAAGGGTAATACGTTGACGTTCTACTTTACCATCTGACCAACGTTTTGGACTCGCCCAAAAAAGATTTTCCCCATAAACTTGTTTAAACTTGCCCTCATGATGGGGGCGGTGTTGCATTTTGCAGTTTTTAGTTGTCGCTTGATGATTCGCCCATTCTTGAGCATAACGCACCATTTTATCCGACCAATGAAATGGGTTTAAACCCAAATTTTCACGCACAATATTATGACCTAACAGCGCGTTTTGAAGATCAGTCGGCTCCACAAAGATAGGTTTTTGATGTGTTGTGGATGAAAGAGAGCACGCGGTTATTAAAAAAAAGACAGGATAAAAAACAAGGAATTTGTACATAAGTCGCATTAGCTCATTTTTAGGTTTCAGGATAAAAAGCAGGAACCCCATCATTTGATGTTATCGTAATAAGATAAGGCTTTCCTTTGTAGTTATATTTTTGAACTGTCCCCCTATTCATAATCTTGGCAACCGTTAATTTTATCTTACGAAAAAAAAGGGCGAACTACAATTTTTAGTACCACTCAATTTAAACTAAAAGTACACCTATGAAAAATATGTTCTAAACTTCATTACTCCACCGTCATGATCAAGGAAGAAATTGATATGAGGTGTATAACGGTTATAAAGCCAGTTGAGGTTTAGTTAATAGAACCTCAGTTTTGTCTACTAAAAAACAGATCGAAGAGTGTCATTAAAATGAAATATAACGTTTTACTATTACTATTAAGCCTAACGCTACCCTTACAAGCGACTGCTTATACGATTACCACTGGCGAGACATCAGGTGCTTATTTTAAAGTGGGTACTAATTTGGCAAGTTTGGTGAAAGGAGGGAAGGTACTTGAATCAAAAGGCTCGGTAGAAAATCTTGATCGGCTCGTTTCAGGTGAGGCTGATATTGCAATGGTTCAATTAGATGCTTATGCATGGTATTTAAGCAAATATCCCAAAGCATCAACAAAAATTGAAGTGATGGGATCATTATTTAAAGAATGTATCCATATTGCTGTAAATAAAAATGGCAAAGTACAAGATGAAGATGATTTGCAAGATGTCGGTGCAACGATTGCAATTGGTAAAAAAGGGTCGGGTACTGCGGTCAGTTGGCAATACATGGTGAAATTAGAACCAGGTTATAAAAAATCTACCGTTTCTTTCACAGGAGGTAGTCGTGCATTAGGTAAATTAGCACTGAGTTTGAAAAATGAGAAGCCCTCAATTGATGCAGTAATGTGGGTTGCACGACCAAACTTAAATAATAAATATTTAAACATTGTAAGACAAAACCCTGATTTAAAAATGATCGAGGTGGATGATAAAGATTTAAATGATACTTATAGTCCTTTAGGGCGACCGATCTATACCTTTCAAAATTTAGCAACAAAAGATGGCTTCTTCAGCAAAGGAAAAATAGAAGTACCTTGTGTTGAAGCGGCGATTGTCGTGCGTTCAGGTGCTGATGAGGCGGTATTAGAGTCGGTTGCTAATACGTTGCTGAGTCATAAAGCGGCATTGATTAAATAATAAAGCATCATTACGATAGGAGCCTGCACCGTATTATTTTCTGATGCTATTATTGTGCAGACTCCTAAGGTTTAACGGGATAAGGATGAGTTAGGTTTTATTATAAATCTCTGCGCCTCCATCAACAAACTCGATTGCTTTTTCTTGCATGCCTTTTTTTAAGGCTTCATTGTCAGATAACCCTTCCTTTGCAGCAAATGCTCTTACTTCTTGACTGATTTTCATCGAGCAGAAGTGTGGACCACACATCGAGCAGAAATGAGCAACTTTCGCGGCGGCTTTAGGCATGGTTTCATCATGATATTCACGAGCGCGCTCAGGGTCTAAACCCAGATTAAA
>JAGLBW010000057.1 GCA_023146545.1 Cocleimonas sp. | reverse complement strand
GGGAAGCCTTTGGCTAAATCAGCCGCTTGAGCAGAAATTTTATAGGTAATAATCCCAACGCGGACATCTTCTTTGTTCGGTAATCCTAAATGTTCTTTGGGAGTCACGTAGCACAGCATAGAAGTGCCATACCAGCCGATTTGAGCCGCGCCAATACCTGAAGTAATGTGATCATAACCTGGTGCAATATCGGTTACGAGAGGACCTAAGGTATAGAACGGTGCTTCAAAACAATCGGCTAATTCTTTCTCCATATTTTCTTTAATCATTTGCATTGGGACATGACCAGGCCCTTCAATCATGACTTGTACATCATGTTCCCAAGCAATTTTTGTTAGTTCGCCTAACGTTTCTAGCTCCGCAAACTGTGCGGCATCATTCGCATCGGCAAGCGAGCCAGGGCGTAAACCATCACCGAGTGAAAATGAAATATCATAAGCTTTCATAATCTCACAGATGTCTTCAAAGTGGGTGTAAAGGAAACTTTCTTCGTGATGTGCCAAGCACCATTTCGCCATAATTGACCCACCACGGGATACAATACCCGTGACACGGTCAGCCGTTAAGGGGACATGCTGTAAACGAATGCCAGCATGAATAGTGAAATAATCAACCCCTTGTTCGGCTTGCTCAATTAAAGTGTCGCGGAACAATTCCCACGTTAAATCCTCCGACTTACCATTGACCTTTTCTAACGCTTGATAAATAGGAACGGTACCGATTGGCATCGGTGAATTACGCAAAATCCATTCACGGGTTTCATGAATATTTTTTCCTGTGGAGAGATCCATTAACGTATCCCCTCCCCAACGGGCTGACCATGCCATCTTTTCAACTTCTTCCTCAATGGAAGAGGTGACAGCAGAGTTTCCAATATTCGTATTAATTTTAACCCGAAAATTGCGCCCAATAATCACAGGTTCTAACTCAGGGTGATTAATATTAGCAGGAATAATGGCACGTCCTCTTGCAATCTCATCACGTACAAATTTAGGGGTGATAATATCAGGGATACTCGCCCCATGATCTTCACCTTTGTGCTGTCTTAACAGTTTCTCGTAACGCGGGTCAGCCCGTAGTGCTTGTAATTTTACATTCTCACGAATCGCTACATACTCCATTTCAGGGGTAATGATTCCTTGGCGAGCATAATACATTTGGGATACATTTTTCCCTTCTTTAGCACGACGTGGTGTGCGAATATGCTCAAAACGTAAATGCATTAGTTCGGGATCATGTTGACGTGCTTGACCAAACTCAGAACTTGGTGCATCCAATAGTTCAGTATCATCACGATCTTTAATCCAAGAATGACGAATATCAGGAATGCCTTGCATTAAATTAATACTAATGTCAGGGTCGGTAAACGGTCCTGAAGTATCATAAACAGGGATTGGTGGGTTTTTTTCTACACCGAGACTGTCCGTTGTATCATCTTGATAAATCTCACGCATACCCACACGAATATCGGAGCGAGACCCTTCGACATAAATTTTTCGGGAGTTAGCAAACGGTTTGGTAATTTCTTCTGAAAGTTGAGCAGTCTTTTTTATAAAGGCTTTTGGTATTGCGTTCATATTTCTCCATCGCCAAGCGAATGAACGGATCAATAGAGCCATAAGAATCCGAGCATTCCCTTCGTCGGCATTATCCGTATCAGGTTATTAAGGGTCTTTCTCAGCTTAGTTTTTATACCTAAGCACCCCCAGCTCATTATGGACTGTAGCACAGATTTTCAAGGTCGCAATAAACCGCATGATTTATTTAAAGATGACCCTAATTAAGCTTACAACCTGTCCCATCAAAAGTACCAAATAATCCCTTATTATTATCCGTCCAAACCCCATTGAGCTTGCCTGTTGTAATGTCAAGATTACCCGTAATGGTTGAGCCATCAGATAAGGTTGCCACCAGCTTCTTTTTTAAAAGAACCCCTGATAGATTCAGTGTTTTATTTCGAGGCATACTATAACGTACTCCTCTGACTTTATTGAGTGCATCAATATCAAAACTGAGCATTCCGATATCATTATTACTGCCCTTATACTGTGCAGAGAAACGATAGCGTGCTTTATTATCACTGCCAATACGTTGTGCCGAAAAATTGCCTTTAAGGTTACTTCTATTCCAATCACCTTTGAGTGCATCCGTTGAGCTGAACAGCCCTTTAAATATAAAACCTGCTTCACTGGTTTCTGTAGTAAACGACATCCCTGTTTCAAAACCGATGGATTGCTTACTGTTTGCTGTGATCATTTTTTGATTTGGGACACTAAAAGCAAAACTGCTAACCCGTCCTGTCAGTGCGTTGACTAATGTACCAAAATTGCCACGATCACCTCCTGAAAAAGAGCCTTTGTAAAGCCCCGAATAAGCACATAAAAAGGTAGCTTTTAAATGTGCTTTTGCGGCAGCAGCGGTGGGCAAAGGATGTACTCTTTCTTCCACAGAGGTAACATCAGCAATAATCTCTGTGAGATTTTCTGCAAATTTTTGACTCCCAAAATCAACAGGTGACCATGTTTTTGCAACCGTTTGCACTGATTTTGAAATACTAATCCCTGTTGCAGGATTGGTATCTTCATCCAGCATCATTAAAAAACGTACAATATTTTGCACTTTAATCGAGTTGAAATTCCCACTAGGAACAAGATCTACGGGCGTAATAATTGATTTTCCAATTGCGGAACCCAGCACCACTTTACCAACCGAAAAACGGACTGTTTTGCCTGATTCATAAGTAAAACCACCATCATCTCCTGTAACCCCTTGTTCTACCCCTGAGATATAATGTACACCCGATGTATTGCTGTCCTTAAATTGACCGTGCTTAATTGTGATTTTATCTGCGCCATCATCACAGGCACTAGTGAGTAATGTAACCGCTACGGTTAGCGTTATTATTTTTAACATTTTATTCCCCATTATTTTTATATAGCTTTTTTATTCATACAACATTTTTTTATATATCAATAGCTTATTGATAATATTAGCTTTTTTATAAGTTAAAGTGATGCATATCATATCAAAAAAGAGTCTTTTTAATCATAGTGATTGTATTACACTTCCCATCTAAGCAAGGAATTTTAAGTCTAAGTTATTGTATCCTATGAATTTAATTGGAATACTATTCCAAAACCTTACTCGAATGATTTTAGAAAGAAAATTAGTGAAGAAATACAAGAAGGAAATTATTCAAAATCCGAAAGAGCAACGCGATTTCGAATATCGAGACGTTTTATTTATCCGCTAGGGTCACGCTATGAAACCACAGGAAGTTATAACGCAATCGGGGCCCAAGGTTGATGAGCTTGGAGGCGATCACATA
>JAGLBW010000056.1 GCA_023146545.1 Cocleimonas sp. | reverse complement strand
CAATGTTTTCAGCCATTTTGACATCCACATCCATGCCATTGTGCGAAATCATAATGACCGCATCGGGTTTTTCTTCCGTACGGATTTTCTTTACCAATGCCGCCATATCCTCTTCACGCAGACCAAACGACCAATCGGGGAAAAACTCAGGCGGGTTGGCATTGGATGTCCGTGGAAACGCTTGACCGACTACAGCGATTTTCTTACCGCTGATTTTTTTCATCACATAAGGCTGGAAAGCATAACCTTCATCCTCATCAAACAAACCGTTGCCTTCAAACTTCTCCGTCATTTCAGGGTACTCATCCCCCATCAAAGCGTCTTCTTTAATTCGCACATTCTGACCAATAAAATCACCCTTAAATAATGCGACATTACTTAAGACTTCGGCTTCGGCATAGGTAAACTCCCAATGCCCCACCATCACATTCACCCCTAGAATATTAGACGCTTCGACCATATCCACACCGCGCGTCCATACATTCGTGCCCGCACCCTGCCAGAGATCACCGCCATCCAAGGTTAACGTATTCTCAACCCCACCCGCTTGTTGACGTAATTGATCCAATAAGGTTTTAATGTGAGCATAGCCACCTGTTTTTCCGTATTTTTTCGCCGCATTATAAAAATCTAAATACGTATACGCATACGCCTCAACCCCTGTCGCAGGCAGTTTCATATACTCTAATAATTTTTTACCGACAAGGTGTGGCGGACGACCCACGGCTTCACCCACGCCTAAATTGACGTTGGGTTCACGAAAATACACGGGCAGTAATTGGCCGTGTAAATCGGTGGTATGCAGAATGCGAGCCTGTCCTTTTTTAGGCAACGTGTAAAAATCTTTCGGCATTTTTTCAGATGCCGTTGCCTTTTGCATCATCCAAGGGAGTGCGCCTGTTGCGGTTCCTGCTGCGCCCAGTGCTAATAATTTTAAAAAGGTTCTTTTATCCATTGTTGGCATTTTGTACATCCCCTAAGCGTAACATTTATGATGTACTAGTTTGCTAGAAATCAGGTTAAATTAAAATGGTGAGTTCCGTGGTACAGCATTGTGGTTTTCCACCATACCTATTTAGCTGTTTGATAGGGTAGACTTAAATTAAAACTCACTGCTTTTCCCTCTTTAAATATCCCCTTGGCTAGATTTCCTTATGTATGCTAGAGCTATTCTGTTTTTTGTATTGTTATTAAGCGGCTTACCCCTTGTTGCTAAGGGAGACTTGCCGTTTATAAAAATTGGCGTATTGAGTCATCGAGGGGATGCTAAAACATTAGAAAAATGGACACCAACAGCTCATTACCTTATTGGTAAACTACCTCAATATGATTTTGAAATTATACCCCTTGATTTTGATCAAGTTAATGATGCGGTTAAACATAAAAAAATTGATTTTGTTTTAGTAAACTCAGGAATTTACGTTAACCTAGAGGCTAAATATCACATCTCTCGACTGGCAACTATGATTAACGCGCGTCATCAAACCCCCTATAAAGTTTTTGGCGGAGTTATTTTTACCCGTTATGATCGAGATGATATCCAAACCTTAAAAGATACCTGTGGAAAATCGTTTATGGCGGTCAATGAAAATTCGTTAGGCGGGTTTCAGATGGCTTGGGGTGAGCTTAATAAACAACAGATTAATCCTTACCAAGATTTTTCGCGGCTTGAATTTGGTGGCATTCATGACAACGTTGTCAGGGCTGTGCTTGAAGGAAAGGTAGATGTCGGTACGGTACGTACTGATATTTTAGAGCGAATGAACAATGCAGGCTTGATTGATAAAGAGAAGCTTAAAATTATCAACCCACAACAAAATAGCGATTTTTCCTATTTGCACAGCACCCCCCTTTATCCTGAGTGGCCCTTCAGTAAATTAAAACACACTGATCCTGATTTAGCGCGTCAAGTCGCGGTTGCACTATTACAAATTTCTAAAGATGACCCTGCCCTCGCAATAGGTGAATATGCGGGCTGGGCCATCCCTTTAGATTATAATGAGGTTCAGCGTTTATTTAAGGCACTCACACTCCCTCCTTATGCCTCTTTAGAAAAACTCACACTGACAGAAGCTTTAAAGCGCCATTGGTATTGGGTTGTTGGTAGCCTGTTAGCCTTATTAGTGTTAATTGCACTAACCTCTGCCGTTGTACAACATAATCGCCGCTTGAAACGCTCACAACACCGACTGGAACGTCAACATCAACTGATAAACCAATCCGTTGGCGATGGAATCTATGGTGTTGATTTAGAAGGAAATTGTACCTTTGTCAACAAGGCGATGGAGGATATGACGGGTTGGAGTGCAACGGATTTAATCGGTAACAATCAGCACACTATTTTACACCATACGCATGAGGATGGCTCACAGCACAGACGCGAAGATTGTCCTGTTTACCAGTCCTCTATCGACCAAAAAGCACGTTTTATTGCTGATGATGTCTTTTGGAAAAAGGATGGCACTTATATTAGTGTCGAATACAGTTGTACCCCCTTACGCGGCGTTAGCGGCAAAGTCCGAGGAAGCGTGGTAGTGTTTCGGGATATAACCGAACGTAAACAAATACAAAAAAATAATCAAGAGCATCAATTGCAACTGGCGCATGTCGGACGTTTGAGTATGTTAGGCGAAATGGCATCAGGGATTGCCCATGAATTAAATCAACCCCTCACCGCTATTACCACCAATTCAAGAGCTTGTGTGCGCCTATTAGAAACAAATAAAAACAATACCGAACAATGTGCTGATATTATGGAAAAAATTGCGGCACAAGCTGAGCGAGCTGGGGGGGTTATTCAATACATTCGTCACTTTACCCATAAAGAACTGCCTCATAAAAAACCTGCGAAGATAAAGGATATGTTAGATACGGTTTTGGATTTACTTCACCATGAAATCAAAACTAAAAAGATCATCTTAACCCTTAAACTCGACCCTAAAGTCCCTTGGGTTTTAGCACAAGACATTCAAATTGAACAAGTGATCTTAAATTTAATCCGCAATGCTATCGACTCTTTAGACAGTGTTCCAAAAGAAAAACGTAAGCTAGTCATCCGCACAAGGGAAATGCCCAGAAATAAAGTAGAAATCAAAGTCACCGATACAGGACGAGGCTTAAAAAAAGTAATCAAAGACCAATTATTCGAACCCTTTATGACCACTAAAGATCACGGCATGGGCTTAGGCTTATCCATTAGCCAAGGCATTATCGAAGCACATGGTGATCAAATAAAGGTAGAAACACCGCTTGGACATTCAGGGGTTAGTTTTTACTTCTGTTTAATGCAATCTTCCCCATCAAACACGTTAAAATAGAGCAAAAAATTAGGATAAGGGAATATAAAATGGCAAATGAAGCAACTGTTTTTATTATTGATGACGATGATGAAGTAAGAGAGGCATTACAATTACTAATGCAATCCATTGGTTTACATTGCGAAACTTATCCTTCGGCACAATCCTATTTAGATGCTTTCAATATCAATAGTCGGGGCTGTTTAGTCTTAGATGTTCGCATGAAAGGCATGAGCGGCTTAGCACTGCAGTCACACCTTGCCACCTTTCCCTTGCATCCCCCCATTATTATGATCACAGGACACGGTGATATTTCAATGGCCGTACAAGCATTACAAGCAGGTGCATTGGATTTTTTAGAAAAACCATTTAATGAACAATCACTGCTCGAAAGCATTTACCGTGCGATTGAAAAAGATGCACAGCAACGCGGTGAAGCCTCAAAAACGGCTGAAATTCATCAACGGATTGCACGTTTAACCAGCCGAGAAAAAGAGGTCATGGAAGAAGTGGTCTCGGGAAAACGTAATAAAGTTATCGCTTATGACCTTGAAATCAGTCAATCCACCGTTGAAGCTCATCGAGCCAAGGTCATGGAAAAAATGGAAGCGGCTTCATTATCTGATTTAATGCGTATGATTTTTTCTATCAAAGATTAGCCTTATAATGCGCTATTTAAGCTAAAAATTAACCTTATTTAATCCATTGTTTCAAATCGTTTCATTTTAACTGTGCTAAACTTTTTATTCATCCATTGGTCAACAATGACCAACAAAATTCTGGAGAAATCGAATATGAGTTACTTAGATACAAGTAGCGGACAAATCGCGGCACATGCCAGCGAATCAGAACGTAGTACGTTTATTAAACGTACCTACTTACACGTTGGTGGCGGACTCGCCACTTTAGCTATTTTAGAGTTTTTACTGATTATTTCTGGCTTTGGACAAAGCTATTTAGAAATGATCACCACCATCAAGTGGTATCCCATTTTAGCCTTAGTCGTCTTCATGGCGGTCTCTTATGTTGCTAGTGGCTGGGCGCACAGCGGAATCTCTCGGGAAAAACAATATTTAGGTCTAGGGGTTTATATCGCGTTTCTAGCCTTGTTCTTTTTGCCTAACATTTACATCGCGCAAAAACACTCCCCCGATGTCTTGCTTCATGCTACCGTCGTCACCGCTGCTTTAGTTGCAGGGATTACCTATACCGCTTTTACCACTAAGATTAATTTTTCCTTTTTAGGAAAATTCTTAACGATCGGTATGTTTATTGCCATTGGTGTGGGGATCTCAGGTATTATTTTTGGCTTCTCATTAGGCACATTTTTCTCAGCCGCCGTGGTGTTATTATTTGCAGGTTTCGTCCTTTACGATACCTCTAATATTATTCATGAATACGGTACTGATCAGTATGTTGGTGCATCATTAGCACTCTTTTCTAGTATCGCTTTCTTATTTATAAATTTAGTCAGCTTATTTCTTGGTTTTGGCGGAAGTGACGATTAATCCACGCTAGCGCTTCAAATATTATGAAGACGCACAAAGCTAACCTTTAGTCACATAAAGACTAAAGGTCTTAGTTTGGCTACTTTTAAATAATCTTAAAAATAATACATTATGAAGTTACTTTTACTGTTTGTGCTATTGCTCAGCATTACCACCGTGAAGGCGGGCTATTATGGAAACACCACAATCGACCATTACGACCCTGACAGTGGTTTTTATTACAAAGCGATAGTCAGATCACAGGAAGACAGTGGTTTTCTATCCAGCAAAAAAGGGATAAGTCTCACCACTAATATTGCAATTTTTGATCCTGTAACGAATCAAGATAAATTGTTATTTAAAGTCAATAAAGAACGCCATATCAATCTTGTGCTGTTTGAAACGGTCTATAAAAAACAAGCGATACAATTTTATGGTGGTGATCAACGCCATATTAAAAACAATCAACACGTCCC
>JAGLBW010000055.1 GCA_023146545.1 Cocleimonas sp. | reverse complement strand
AAACTAAGCCCATTAGCTCAAGTCAGCTTTGACTCCACATGGCATCTTGATATTAAACATTCTAAATTACGGGTGATCACCATTAAAAAGGGAACGTTCAATATTAAAAACTATCCATGGTAAAGACGGTTTCAGGTTATTCGAATTCCAATAGTGATCAATTTAAACAATGAAATCAAAAGCTTTATCTCTAGAAGTTATAAGGAGAGAAACCAAAGGCATCGACTCCATATTGGATACTGAAACAGAGCTTATTTAATCAAGTGAGAGACAATACCATCCGCTAATTTTGGCTCAAACCATGTTGATTTAGGGGGCATCACATCATTGTTATCCGCAACGCTCATTAAATCTTCCATTCGAGTTGCAAAAATAGAAAACGCAACCGCCATTTCACCGCTATCAACACGTTTTTCTAAACCTTCCAGTCCACGAATTCCACCCACAAAATCAATACGATTATCGGTGCGAGGATCACTAATGCCTAAAATAGGATCAATTAAATAATGTGCTAAACGGCTAATATCCAGTTTAGCAACGGGATTATCATCAGAAGTGATTAAATCATTATTCAATTTCAAACGATACCACTGCTTATCCATGTACATACCATAGACTAAGGACTGGGTAGGCTTTACAGGGGTATCACTTTTTTCTATGCTAAAGTGTTGGCTAATACGCTCAATAAACGCATCACTCGACAATCCATTCAAATCTGTAATCACACGATTGTAATCAAAAATTTTCATTTCATGATGAGGAAAAGCAACGGTTAGGAAGTAATCCCAAGGGGCTTCATCTGTCGTCTGATCGGGATGTTCACGGCGTGTTGCACAAATACGTGAGGCAGAAGCAGAGCGATGGTGTCCATCAGCAATATAGAGGGCTTCCATTGCATTGAATTCATCCGTTAACTGCTGAATAACGGCATCATCATCAATCACCCATAAGGTGTGCTGAATACCATCATCTGCCGTAACATCCATATCCGCTGTGGCATTGCTTGCATCCGCTATGATCTTATCGACAACAGGCGCATCAGGATAAGCGAGTAACACGGGCCCTGTTTGTGCATTGGTTGCATCAATTTGACGCACACGGTCATCTTCTTTAACAGGACGCGTGTATTCATGTTTACGAATACGATTCGTATCATAATCATCAACCGAAGCCCCTGCAACGATACCCGTTTGGATAATATCGTCCATAATAAGACGATAAACATAATAACAAGGCGTTTCATCCTGTTTTAAAATACCTTCTTGTATCAGTTGATTCAGGTTTTCAGCCGCTTTAGCATAGACTTCGGGGCTATAAGGATCAGTCCCTTCAGGAAGGTCTATTTCTGGCTTTGAGATATGTAAAAAACTCCACGGCTTACCTTCTGCACGTTCACGTGCTTCCGCAGTATTAAGTACATCATAGGGAGGAGCAATGACATCGTCAGCACGACCTGTTGCAGGACGTAAACCACGAATAGGGGACATTAAGTTCATTTAGGGTAAACCTTATTTAATAACACGACAGAAAGTAGGTAATTATAACGAACTCCATTTTATTTTCTGTTGTATTTTTAAATAAAGGAGGTGCTTTTATACTATTGAATTAATAATCATACTCATAATCAAAGACATCACGCAACCGACGCTCTAAAGCACGCTGTGCAAGGTAGTCTTCTACATTACGACGAATAATATGTGGCTTTACCCGCTTTTCATTCTTTTTTCCCGCCTGTTTTGCGGCTTGTTTCTCTGTGAGCTCTTCAATATTACCAAGATCGATATCATCATTAAGATCGGCTATTTCCTCTAAGCTATCAATACTAGAGTCAATGGGTAGTTGTTCTACCTCTTGTAATGGGCGCATGGCTGTTTCCTGTGTTGATCTATTGTACTTTATTTTTATTAATAGTGACTAAGAAGTCACAAATATCAGTCATAATAATACTTATATTGTTATTAAATATAAGTACTTACTGAGGCTGATTATCAGGGATAGAAGCTGAATGCGAGATGAGCAAAGGGGTTAAAAAATAAAATAACGTTATAACAAATGATGTTATTATTTAATAATCATCTTATTATTTAATTGTTTTTTATACTATATTTTTACAATATGGACAGATAATACGGTGAAAAAAATAATTATAAAATAATAAGCACAATGATTAGATTAACGTGCTAATGAAAGCAGTGCTTCTTTATCCCCAGATGAAAACACTTCTTGCTGATCATTTTTTAATTGTCCATTAAAGGCAACAGCAATATCTTCTGCATGACGAATAAATAACTCTAAAGCCGAATGGTCACTGACAAAAGTAGAGGGCAGTTGCATCACCATTGATAAACCAGGGGTTTGAGTTCCTTCAAGCGCGCTAGGCGTTAATACCCAAGGTGCGATGGCATTAGCAACTCGAAAGAGGCTTTCTTTTTTCTTCTTATCCACAAAATAATGGTAAATATCTTGTTTACCTAGGGATAAATTATGTTGCTCCAACAGCGGCGGAATCTGTTCTCCCTTTATGCCATTTTCCTCTTTAAAAGCAATAAAAAGAACCAGTTGTTGATCTGCTATTGGCTTTTTTTCTTTTTCTATCTTAACCACAGGTGGCGGTGTAGAACCATCGGTTGCGGGAATATCCGCTAAAATAGAACTCATTAATAGACCGTTTTCATCATGAAGCTTAGGAATGACAATAATTTTACTCTTAGGACGTTGTTTCTGTTGTGATAACTTGCTGATAATATACAAGGCAAGCAATGCAATAATGCCTATCAATGTAATCAGTATGCTAACTATGTTCATCCTAAAAAAGTCTCATGTCAGAATCGTTGTAATCTAAGCGTATTTTTAATGATGCATCATATAACGTGTCGAAGTCCTCATACAAAAATAATACGATAATTGTAATAAATATGACAATGGTGCGACAGGTATCCTGTTGTTAAGCTTGCGCCATACGTGTTGCCTCATCAACAGCAACGGCAACCGTTCGAGACACACCTGGTTCTCTCATGGTGACACCAATTAAATTTTCAGCCCGCTCCATTGTGGTCTTATTGTGCGTAATAAAAATAAACTGTACTCGTTCTGACATGTGTTTAACCAAAGCAGAAAAGCGTCTCACATTCGCTTCATCTAAGGGCGCATCGACCTCATCCAACATACAAAACGGGGCAGGGTTTAGCTCAAAAATAGCAAAAACCATCGTAACCGCGGTGAGTGCTTTTTCACCTCCTGACATTAATTGAATACTGCTAATTCGTTTTCCAGGAGGGCGAGCCATAATGGTAACACCCGTGGTGAGCAAGTCATCCCCTGTCATTTCAAGCTTGGCTTCGCCCCCTCCAAAAAGACGCGGGAACATTTCACTAACACGTCTATTCACTTCATCAAAGGTCGATTTAAAGCGGGTGCGGGTATCTTTATCAATCTTTCGCATCGCACTTTCCAGCATATCAAGTGCTTGTTGCAAATCTTGATTCTGCTCGTCAAAATAAACTTTGCGCTCGTGTTGTGACTGATATTCATCAATCGCCGCTAAATTAATTGCACCAAGACGGGTTATTTTTATCGCTAAAATTTTAAGCTGTTCTTGATGTGTTTCTATTATTTCCGTGCCCTCTAACGCCTCCAAAAGCACTTCTGTAGAAAACGCTGTCTCGCTGAGGGATTGCTTTAAAGTTTGTGCCTGAACTGTCCTTTCCTGCCATTCCATTTTCAAGGTTTCTAGCAAGGATCTAAACTGTTCAACCTTTTGCTCTGCTTGGATACGCTGGGTTTCTTTTTCTCGAATCTGATGGTCTAAAGTGTCTAAAATTTGATGTGAATCGGTTAATTCTATTTCAGTATGATGATGCACTTGAAGGTTTTTATGTAATTGTTCCTCAAGGTTTTCTTCAGAAAAATCGTGTTGTTGCTCTTTCTCTAAATCACGTTCACGTTGTTTTAATTGTTCCAAACGTTCCCTTAATCGGTGCAATTGTTGTGATCCTACCTCAATATTAGTATTGAGGTTCTCAACTTGGAGTTGCAAATGGTGGGTTTGTTCTTGTAAGTGTTGAGATGCTTCTCGATGTTGATCAACCGCCGCCTGTAAATCCTCTTGATAAGTCTGTAGCTGATCGCGCTTATTGGAGAGGATCTCTGTTTGTTTTAACGCCGCATTACCCCGTTCGGTCGCTTGGATATATCGCTGGTGTTCACTGTCTTTTTGTTTCGTCAGACCGTCAATTTCATTTATGACACGGGTTTGATTCAGCTGAGTTTGCTGGATACGATTTTCTAACGTGGTGATTGATGAAATCAGCTCACTTTGTTGTCGATGTTGTTCATTGAGTTGCTTTTGTTGTTCTGTTTTTTGTGCTTCGAGTACACCCTGTTGTACATGATTTGTTTCGAACTGTGCTTCTAAGTATGCAATAGCATCAACAAGCTGTTCTATCTGTACTAACAATGCTTTAATTTCTTTTTGACGGGCTAACACACCATCATGCAGGTGATTTTCTCCTTTAAATTGTAGCCAGTTTTCACCCATCCACGTACCGTCTGGCGTAATAATGGACTCTCCCAGCTGTAACGTAGGCTGTTGTTTTAACGCTTGGTCTAAATCATCCGCACAATAAATATAACCTAACCTTGCTTGTAAACTCTTTGGGTGTTCTATTTTACGCGCAAGATAGTCACCATCAAGTGGCATTAACGCACCGTGCTTTTGATCTGTGTATAGACTAAAACTTGCTTTGGGTTGTTGCTTAAAAGCAGTGTGGAGAGTATTAAAGTCCTCACATTGAATCGCTTCAAGCTGTTGTCCTAAAACAGTTTCAACCGCCGTTTCCCAGCCTGTTTTAACACGAATATTTTCCGCTAAACGGGGTTTATTATCTAAGCCCTGTTGAGTCAACCAGTGTTGCAACTGTTTATTTTGTTTCCCCTTGCCTAACCCTGCTTGTTGCAACGCTTCCAATGACGCTAGCCGACCGTTTAATGATTGCAATTCTAAGCGTTGTTCATTCAAACGTGTGGTTAATACTTTATTTTTTTGTTGTTGCTGGTGCTGATCGGTTTGAGTCACGTCAAACTGTGCTTGTAATTGTTCGCTTGCGACTTCATTATTTTCAACTCGTTGTTCCAGCGTGGCTAATTCTAATTCATCATGATCGGTATCAAATAAAGACTGCTCTGACTGCAAACGCTCCAACCGTTGTTTAATATCTTGAAGCTGATGCTCAATCTGCTCTCTGCGTGCTTTTTCAACTTGAACCTGACGGATCGGTTCTGCCATCGTTTCTTGAAGCGTATTCCATTGTTGTTGCCAATCCAGCAAGGTGTGCTCGGCATCGTCTAATGTGGCTTGATTTATCAAATATTCTTCAGTGATGCTTTCTTGTTGGGGTAATAATTCATCCCGTTGTGCTTGGGCTTCTTCAATGAAGGAGCAGTCTTCATCATATTGTGTTTGACTGGTTAGCTGTTCTTGCTTCAATTGTTGTGCTTGTTGTTGTTGCTTTTGCTTCAGTGTTTGCTGGTGCTGAAGGGTTTGTTCTAAACGAGAGATCTTTGCTCCAAGCTGGTAAAAATGCGCTTGAATTTGATTAAAACCTTTATTAGCGTTGTGATGCTCAAGACGATCTTGCTCAATTTCACGTTCTAAACGACGCTGTGTGGACAATACGGCTTGGTGCGACAAACCGTGCTCATTAATAATGACTTCACGCTGATCAATCTCGTGTTGAAGATCACGTAAGTTAAGTACTAATAATTCAGCCTCTAAACGACGTTGTGTTGATTTGAAGTCTTTATAACGTTTCGCGGCATTGGCTTGACGTTTTAATCGGGA
>JAGLBW010000054.1 GCA_023146545.1 Cocleimonas sp. | reverse complement strand
CCCCCTATAATTCCCGCTAATGCTAATGCTTTATTGTGATCAGCAATAACAAGAGTATCTGCACGTAATGTTACTGTTTTACCGTCCAGCAAGGTGAGGTTTTCGCCTTCGGTTGCTGTTCTTACTTCAATCCCACCTGCTAAGGTATCAAAATCAAAACCATGTAAAGGTTGTCCTAATTCAAGCATGACATAATTAGTAATATCAACCACAGCACTCAGGCTACGAATATCAGAACGGCGTAGCTTCTCGACCATCCAAGTCGGTGTTTCTGCTTGTGTATTGACTTCACTGATAGTACGACCAGTATAACGTTGGCATAGTTTATCTGCATCAATCACCACAGGAAAGCTATCTACGGTACTCGTTTCGACAAGATTAAAAGCAACAGGTTTGACAGGGGATTGCATAATCACCCCTAGCTCACGCGCAACCCCTGCAACTGAGAGGAGATCGGCGCGGTTTGGAGTAGAGTCAAGATCAAGACTCACATCATCTAAATCCAATAATTCCCGCAAAGCGACCCCCAGTTGAGCATCTTTTGAAATCGCTAATAAACCGTCGCCAGCATCGCCCATACCCAAAGTTTCAGCACCGCAAAACATACCTTGAGACAGTACGCCACGTAATTTGCTTTTCTTAATCTTAAACGGCTTACCCTCTGCATCGGGTAAATTAGCACCGATCAGGGCGACAGGGACTTTTTGCTCCCGTTCAACAGCGGCATTAGTGACAATTTGCAATACCTCATCCGCACCCACATCCACTTGGCACACGCACAAGCGATCAGCATCAGGGTGTGGCTCAATGTTTTTAATTTGTCCTACCACCACATGAGTAAATGACGAAGCCACAGGCATCACACCATCGAGCTCCGTTCCTGACATAATTAATTGATGTTCTATTTCAGCGGTTGTTGCATCTAGCGTCACCCATTCGCGTAACCATTTTTCACTGACTTTCATTGTTCTACTCCGTTAGGCGAATTGCTTAAGAAAACGTACATCGTTATCAAATAACTTGCGTAGGTCATCAATGCCATAACGCAACATGGCTAAACGATCAATACCAAAACCGAAAGCAAAACCTGTATAAATATCAGGGTCAATCCCAACATGACGAAACACCGCAGGATTCACCATGCCGCATCCCATCACTTCAATCCACCCCGTATGACCACACACTTTACAGCCTTTACCATTACACAATACACATTGAATATCGGTTTCCGCAGAAGGTTCGGTAAAGGGGAAATAGTGCGGACGGAAACGGGTTTTAAAGTTATCATCTTCAAAAAAGGCTTTAAAGAAAGCATCTAAAATACCTTTAAGATCAGCAAAAGTAACGTCTTTATCCACCATTAAACCTTCCACTTGATGAAACATTGGGCTATGCGTAACATCAGAGTCACAACGGTAAACTCGACCCGGCGCAATAATACGCAAAGGGGGGTGCTTATTCTCCATCGTATGAATTTGAACAGGAGAAGTATGGGTACGTAATAACGTACCATCACCGAAATAAAAAGTATCGTGAGAGGCTCTTGAGGGATGATGATCTGGAATATTTAACGCGGTAAAATTATAGTAATCATTTTCAATTTCAGGCCCTTCTTCAACATTAAAGCCCAATTGCATAAAAATATCTTGAATACGTTGCGTAGTACGCGTAACAGGGTGCAAGCTACCCGTATCCATTTTTCGTCCAGGCAAGCTAACATCAATTTTTTCTGCTTGTAGTTGAGCATTCAATGCCTCTTCTTGTAAGGCTTTTCTATGCCCATCGACCGCAGCTTGAAAGGCTTGTTTAACACGGTTAATTTCTTGACCTGCGGCACGTCGATCCTCAGGAGGTAGCTTACCCAGTTGCTTCAGCTGCCCAGTCAATAAGCCTTTCTTACCTAAATAGTGGACGCGTACTTCATCTAATGCGACCAGACTAGACGCTCCTGATAGCTCTAAATGAGCTTGTTCCATTAGTTCCAACAGTTGTGTCACTGTATTTCTCCATCCTGAAATTTCATCAAATCGTTACACTCATGACTACCCATAACAACATTATGATTATAAGGAAGGAAAGTGGCGTTGATTTTCCCATAGACTATCCCCTTCATAAGGCGCTACAGGTCTTTTAATTGATGTTTAGAATAAGAACTCAACAACCTACCAATGCTCGACTTGCTTCGGAATGTTATTCAATGCTCACTCGTTATAAACAAAAAAAGGGGAAAGGCATTAGCCTTTCCCCTTTTTCTAGGAAGAAATATAGAACAAATCACCTATTTTATATTCATTCCTTAATCTCATTGATCTGATCGGTCAATTATGCAAGGGCGGCTTTTGCCTTCTCAGCTAACTGTCCAAAAGCATCAATATCATGTACCGCTAAATCAGCCAACATTTTACGATCCACTTCAATTTCTGCTTTGCTAAGACCATTCATAAAGCGGCTGTAGGACAGATCAAACATTCTTGCCGCAGCATTAATACGCACAATCCATAAACGACGGAATTGACGCTTCTTTTGGCGACGGTCACGATAAGCATATTGACCTGCTTTAGTGACGGCTTGATTTGCCACACGATAAACACGACTCCGCGCACCGTAATAACCTTTTGCTTTTTTTAATACTTTCTTATGCTTAGCTCGTGCTGTAACACCACGCTTTACTCTAGCCATTTTCTATATCCTTTTAAATTTATGGGTTACTTAAGCGTAAGGCAACATACGACGAACCATCGGCGTATCAACTTTTTCGACAACATCGCCTGCACGTAAATGACGCTTACGTTTGCTACTTTTTTTAGTGAGGATATGGCGCAAGTGAGATTGTTTGCACTTAAACGTGCCGTTAGCACGCTTGCGAAAACGCTTGGCAGCGCCGCGGTTGGTTTTCATCTTAGGCATCTTAATTCTCCGTAATCAAGGTTCAAACAATTCGTTTAAACAATGGTTGAGTCATCACCTCTTAAGAGTGCCTTCCTTAAAGAGATGCATATACAAAAATCGAGCGCGGAGTTTACCGAAAAGTCGTCACTTCTGTAAAGTATTAATTTTTGTAATGTAAGTTAGAGAGGCAAAAATAGCATGTTTTAACATCCCCCAGCAATTAATAAAAGGCAATTATTAACTTCTTTTAAAGATAATCTCCAAGGAAAAAAATCGAACACCCCATCCAGTAATCCTCGGCATGACGGAAAGGAAGGGCATTGGTTAGAACGACAGATGGGAATAATCCCTAATGAAAACAATGATGCCGATATATTTGGATTTGAAATGAAAAAACAGACCAAAGCCAAAACAACGTTTGGTGATTGGACAGCTAATTATTAGCTTTTCAAAGATACCAAATACAACTTAACGCGTGATTATTATAGTGATGATTGCGATTCATCAACGTTTTTTAATTGGCCCAAAGCATCAATGGAAACAACCAAAGTTGGGGATATTCTGGAAGATTTGAGTGACCTATCAGTATCAGATGATAAATTCACTATTTCAGATAAGTTATGGGCAGGACATAAGAGAAGAAAACAACAACACCAACAAAGGGGAAATGGTTTTGGCTATAGCCTTTACACACCTGACGATGCTTATACTAATACAATCAGTGCGCGTTATTATAAGGATGGCTCTGAAATATTAATTGATCAAAGTAAACTTGAAAAAAACCCGAGAAAACTAACACCGCGTGAATGTGCAAATTTACAAGGATTCCCTAAGGAATTCATAGTTAACGCTGTTTCAAATACTCAAATATACAAATATACAAACAATTTGGAAACTCTGTTTGTGTATCCGTTATACGCGTTGTTGCTGAACAAATTTATAAAACAATGAAAAACACCAAAGCTCAACTCAACCAGAAAGCGGTTAAAAAAGAGCTTGGGGAAATAAATTTGCTGTAGCTTCAATAACATCCCAACCTGCTAGTCTTGGAAAGTTATTGAGCTTTCACTACTTAACCTTTCTGCTTTTTGATTGGTCCTAAAACCATAATCATTTGGCGACCTTCCATTTTAGGAAACTGCTCAACTGAGCCTAGCTCTTCGAGGTCTTTTTCAACCCGTTTTAGCATTTTCATCCCTAATTCACGGTGCGCCATTTCACGTCCACGGAATCGAATCGTTACTTTGGTTTTATCACCATTTTCAAGAAACTGGGTCAGTTTTTTGAGCTTGATATTATAATCACCAATATCGGTACCTGGACGCATTTTTATTTCTTTTAGCTGGGTTTTCTTTTGCTTCTTTTTAGAAGCACCCTTTTGCTTGCTCGACTCAAAACGGAACTTACCATAGTCCATAATGCGACAGACGGGTGGCTTCGCATTAGGCACAATTTCCACTAAATCTAAACTTAAGGATTTAGCTTGAGCAAGCGCGTCTCGAAAGGAGACAAGACCTTTGTTTTCCCCTGTTGCGTCAATGAGGCGTATTTCGGTTAGATTAATATCCTCATTAATACGATTTTTCTTTTGATTTCGAGCGATGCCTTGTTTCCTCCAAAGCAAATTTAAAACACAAATAACCCACACGTTTAATATGATGTAGGGGTTATTCAATAATTAAGCAAGCTTAATACACTATAAATAAGCGCTAGTTTCCTGTGAGATTGCCTCAATAAGCGCTGAAACACCGACAGTACCTAAGTCTTCGCCTGATCGTGTCCGTACAGCAACTGAATCTGCCTCTACTTCTCGATCACCAACAACTAATAAATAGGGGATACGTTGAAGTGTATGTTCTCGGATTTTAAAGCCTATTTTTTCATTTCTCAAGTCCGATACTGCACGAATTCCTGCTTTTTTCAATCTTTTTACGACATTTTCTGCAAAATTTGCTTGTTTATCGGTGATATTCATCACCACAACTTGCTCGGGAGACAACCATAATGGAAAGCGTCCCTCATGATGTTCGATCAAAATGCCTATAAAGCGTTCAAAAGAGCCTAAAATCGCACGGTGTAGCATAACAGGAACTTTTCGAGAACCGTCTTCGGCAACATATTGTGCATCTAAGCGTTCGGGCATCGAAAAATCAACCTGAATCGTGCCTAATTGCCAAATACGTCCAATACTGTCTTTTAATGAGAATTCGATCTTAGGACCATAAAATGCGCCCTCACCTGGCAGCTCTTTCCATTCTAACTGTTGCGCATCTAATGCATCAGCCAGTGCTTTTTCAGATTTATCCCAGTTTTCGTCACTACCGACTCGACTTTCAGGACGCGTAGACAAACGATAAATGAGTTCATCAAAACCAAAGTCTTTATAAACAGCATGCAAGAAATCAATAAAATCAGCAACTTCTGATTGAATTTGATCTTCAGTACAAAAAATATGCCCGTCGTCTTGTACAAAGCCACGTACCCGCATTAAACCGTGGAGCGCACCTGA
This sequence comes from Cocleimonas sp., assembly GCA_023146545.1. Classification (GTDB taxonomy): domain Bacteria; phylum Pseudomonadota; class Gammaproteobacteria; order Thiotrichales; family Thiotrichaceae; genus JAGLBW01. The sequence goes on along the minus strand of JAGLBW010000054.1, from coordinate 3,880 downwards.
CATTTCATTGCGGTGACATGAACCAAATTCGGCAAGGCGCAAGGGTAAATCACGGTAGCTTTTTAAGCCTTGATTAAACACTTGAATATGGCACGGACAGTTCATTGGCTTTAAGGCAAATTGTCGTCCGTCAGATTCTAACGAAAACATATCGTCACTGTACTTCGCGGCGTGACCTGAACGTTCCCATAGAGAAAAATCGACTAATTCAGGGGTGTTAATTTCTTGATAATCACGTAACCGTTGTTGGCTTCGCATGTATTGTGCAATCGCTTGATAGATTGTCCAACCCTTAGCGTGCCAAAATACCTGACCTGGCGCTTCTTCTTGAATATGAAATAGATCTAACTGACGCGCAATTTTACGGTGGTCACGCTTTTCAGCTTCTTCAATACGACGAATATACGCTTTGAGTTCTTTTTTATTGCCCCAAGCCGTACCGTAAATACGTTGTAGCATTTCATTATTAGAATCACCCCGCCAATAAGCACCCGCTAATTTCATGAGTTTAACCGCGGGAATTTTACCTGTACTGGGAACATGAGGTCCTCGACACAAATCAATAAAATCACCTTGTTTATACAGTGATAAATCTTCATCCGAAGGAATGCTTTCGATGATTTCTGCTTTGTAGGTTTCACCCCTCTCGTTGAAAAATTTAACCGCCTCATTACGCGGCATAACACAACGTTCCACAGGGATATTTTGTTTAATCAGTACTTTCATCTGCTTTTCGATTGCCGTTACATCATCTGGAGTAAAGGCACGCTCATATGCAAAGTCGTAGAAAAAACCATCGTCTATTACAGGCCCTATCGTCACCTGTGCTTTGGGGAATAATTGCTTAACCGCTTGCGCCATAAGATGAGCAGAAGAATGACGAATCACTTCAAGCCCTGCTTCGCTAGAGGTGGTAATAATTTGCAAACTGACATCAGATTCGATGAGGTAACTTGCATCCAGTAGCTGATCGTCTATTTTACCTGCGACCGTTGCTTTTGCCAGACCTGCACCAATGTTAGCAGCAACATCCAGAATAGAAACAGGGCAGTCAAAGTGGCGCTGACTCCCATCAGGCAACGTAATATTAGGCATTGTTATCATTTCTCCAGTGGTGACCCTTACGTCAGGCCACATGTGTTTATTATCAAAAACGAGCTTTTAATCCTCTTTAATTCAGTAAGGGACGTTATTAAAGCCTCATTTCCACGGGGAGGGTGTATGTTAAATTAAAGCGCTCGAATAATAACAACTTATAATTAAGGGGTGTAGTAAAACTTAAGGAACCGACAAGATAGACCCTAACTCAGATTTTTTTATTTCTGATCCCAATGAAAAAGACAGACAATAAGATACTGTTTATCAATCCTAATCAATCTATAAAACTCAGCAATACTCAGGACGTATTAATACCTGAGCATATCAATAAAATTGTCGAAACTTACAAAAATAGAAACACAAGGCATAAATACAGCTACTTAGCCCACTTTGATGAGGTTAAAGCAAGTGATTTTAACCTTAATGTTTCCCGCTATGTCGATACCTTTGAAGCAGAGCAAACAATAGATTTAATCGCAGTGCGACAACAGCGTAAAATAATACAAATCCTAAATAATGCAGAACAAGAGACCATAACCTTAGAACAAAAACTAAAGGGACTAAATAACTCATCACTGATGCTGAAGTACTTAAAGCCACCTTAAATTTAATCCGTTAAAGAATTTAAAAAGTCAACAACACCTAGCATCGCTTAATTTGTTTCCACTTTATAAATTAGGTCAACCGATTGAGTATCCACACCTGCTTGGGCTTCTAAATTAAGGTATTTATTCACTTTATATTCCAATGCAATTTTTTGCATCGCATCAAAAATACCCACCACGTAACGGACATAAACACGTGACCCTAATTTTTTCCCTAATCGTAATTCACTTTTTTTCAGATCATCTTTTGCTACAAAACTAAGATCATCCAAACCCAGTGAGTTACCGATATTACCCATGATGCCATCGCCATCGACAATATTTAAACTGCGTACCGCCTGCATTAATAGAGCGGTTTGATTACCTGTGATATTTTCTAAGCTACGTCCTGTGAGTAAATAGCTCAGGATATTACTTTTGGATAAATTAGGGGTTGAAAAAAGACGGGTTTTCGGGGTTTGTAGTGTCCCTGTTAGATGAATGCCTGCAACCACATTCTCCTCTTCAATACGACGCAACGCTTTGACATCTACTCCCACATGAGTGGGTGGCCCATTAAAAACTAAACGTCCATTATTGACAAGGAGATCTTGTCCATAAGCTTGGTACTTACCTTTCTCTATCCTTAGATTTCCTCGGGTGATGATGGTCTGTTTATTGTAGGTTACCAGCACCCGTCCACCGAGTTTAGCATCTAGACCAAAACCTTTGAATTTTACATTTCTGCCCAATGAAATGGTCACATTAGGGCGCATTTTAAAACTGGAATATTCGCCTTTCTTTTTCTCTCCAATCACAATCACGTCATCCGACTCATCAATACTGGATTCAGGAATCGCATTCAACGTAATTTTTGCATTGGGGATATGAATTTTCCCCAAAATATCGACACTCTGCGGATTGGCCTTAATTAAAATATCAGGGTTCATTAAGGCATTGGCTTCATGGGTATTAACAAACTGTAAATTAGTGCCTCGAATTCGCATTTCACCTTTCAATTGACGTAAGTTTTGCAATGCGATAAACCCTGATATTTTCGCTTGCCCTTGCCCCGAAACTAATGAACCACGGATAATCGCACGGTTGGCGTTATTAGCACTGATACTAAGATTAATATTGCGCAGATATGTCCCTACTTCTAATAACTTAACCGCCCCGTGTTCTAAAGCAATTTTGCCTGTTATTCTAGGGCTTAATAAACGCCCACTAATTTGAATATTACTGGATATTTTTCCTCTTAACCCTGTCGTTTTTGCTACAAAGGGTTGCATCCAACGAATGCTGGGCATATTGAAAAGCACTTGTCCTTCGACGCGGTGTTCCTTGCTTATATTACCTAAATGAATATCCGCTTTTGCGGATAAAACACCCTTATTTTTTAAGCGAAGGTTCGCAACGGTGCGTACTGTTTTATTATGGATAGAAGCCTTAAGGGTTGCCTTTTCGTAAACAAATTTTTTGGGTTCGCCGTCATCATTGGTCAACATAATATGACTACTGGGCAGTTGAATCAGTACATTACCTTGCAGTGTCTTTTTATGGTGTTGTAGTTGGAATGATCCCTTCATATTGCCGTTTAATTTAAGGTTTTTCGGTAGCCACGGCGTTGCCATTGCAAGGGGAATACGGTTTAATTTACCGTTAAGTTCAATCTGATGTGATGACCCTTTTTGTGCTAGACGGACATTTGCATCGGCTATCAACTCACCTTTGTTTTTCAGAATGAGGAGCATATTGGCACTAATACGACGACCTTTTGCCAATAGATTGAGCTTAAGCGATTGATAATCAATCTGCTGTCTATTCTTTCCTGTCCCAATCAACACTACACTCGAAGGTAATTGTAAGGTTGCCTCGCCAAACGGCTGTCCGTTAACAAGGCGGAGATTATAACGCCCACTCGCATGACCTTTAAGTTGAATCTCAGGTGGTAACCACGGTTTTGCGATTGCTAGAGATAAATGGGAAAGCTCACCCTTAAGGGTAATTTTAGGTGCTTTACCTATTTTTGATAAATCAACGCTCACATCAGTAACTAATTCACTGTTATCTTTTAAGACTAAACGGGTATTAGCTGTCATTTTATTGCCATTGGCAATCGCTTTGATCTTTACAACACGGTAATCAATGCGATGTTTCCCTTTATCATGGGCAATGTATACCGAATTGGGGGGTAA
>JAGLBW010000053.1 GCA_023146545.1 Cocleimonas sp. | reverse complement strand
AGCATCACCGATCACTTTGCTTTGAACAAACTGTACATTATATTGCCCATTCGCACGACCATTGAGTTGAATATTAGGTGGTAACCACGGTTTAAGCATTAATAGCGGCACACGCCTTAGCTTTCCTTTAATCTCAACGTGGTGTTGATTACCTTGCTGTGCTAATTGGATGTTAGCGTTAGCACTTAATTCCCCTTTATTTTTGAGTAACAAACGTGCAGTGGCATTGATTTTATTACCATTTGCCGCAGCTTTAATCCTCAAAGATTGATAATCCAACCGTTGGCGTACACGTCCTTTGCCTAAAAGTACCGAGCTAGCAGGCAGTTGCAATACGACTTCACCTACCAATTTTTTATGCCGTAAACGGGCTTGATATTCGCCATTAATACGACCATTAAGTTGGATATCAGAGGGCAACCACGGCTTAGCTAAAGCGAGGGGAATCTGTTTTAACGTCCCTTGTACTCGAACATCAGGCTCACCGCCTTGTTGTCCTAAGACGACATTAACATTAGCCTTTAGCTCCCCCCGACCTTTTAAACGAAGTTGCGTGTTCGCGGTTATTTTATGACCATTAGAAGCGGCTTTAATCTGCAATGATTGGTAGTTAATACGCTGTTGACTGCCTCTTTTACCTAAGATCACTGCACCTGAAGGCAATTGTAAGGTCGCATCACCAACCACTTTTCCCTTTTTTAATTGGGCTTGATAGTTGCCATTGATTCGTCCCCTAAGCTGAATATCCGGCGGTAACCACGGTTGTGCTAAGGCTAACGGAATCTGCTTAAGCTTCCCTTCCACTGTAATGTCATGATCCTTTCCTTGTTGCGCTAAGGTCACCTTAAGGTTTGCGTTTAACTCCCCTTTACCTTTTAACTTAAGCAACGTGTTTGCCGTTATCTTATGCCCATTAGATACGGCTTTAATCTGCAACAACTGATAATTAATACGCTGTCGATGACCTCTTTTACCCAAAATCACTGCACTTGAAGGCAGTTGTAGCATCGCGTCGCCAACGACCTTCCCCTTTTGTAGCTGGGCTTGATAGTTGCCATTGATTCGTCCTTTAAGCTGAATATCAGGCGGTAACCACGGTTGTGCTAAGGCTAATGGAATCTGCTTAAGCTTCCCTTCCACTGTAATGTCATGATCCTTTCCTTGTTGCGCTAAGATCACCTTAAGGTTTGCGTTTAACTCCCCTTTACCTTTTAACTTAAGCAACGTGTTTGCCGTTATCTTATGCCCATTAGATACGGCTTTAATCTGCAACAACTGATAATTAATACGCTGTCGATGACCTCTTTTACCCAAAATCACTGCACTTGAAGGCAGTTGTAGCATCGCGTCGCCAACGACCTTTCCCTTTTGTAGCTGGGCTTGATATTTACCATTGATTCGCCCCTTGAGTTGAAGATCAGGCGGCAACCACGGTTGTGCTAAAGCTAAGGGAATCTGTTTAAGCTTCCCTTCCATTGTAATATCATGATCCTTTCCTTGTTGCGCTAAAATGACCTTAAGATTCGCGTTTAGCTCTCCTTTGCCTTTTAACTTAAGTAACGTATTTGCGGTTATTTTATGCCCATTAGATGCGGCTTTAACCTCCAATGATTGATACTCAATCCGTTGTTGACTGCCTTTTTTACCCAAAACAACCGTGCCAGAAGGCAGTTGTAAAAGGGCATCACCACTAACATTGCCTTTATCCAGTTTTACCGTATAGCCCCCGCTGGCATAACCTTTAATTTGAATATCAGGCGGTAACCACGGTTTAACTAATAATAAGGGCAGGCGCTTGAGCTTCCCTTTTGCTTTAACCTGATGCTGCTTACCCTTTGGGTCTAGGTTAATATTGGCAACAGCAGTTAACTCCCCTTTATGTTTCAATAATAAGTGCGTGTTAGCGGTGATATGATCACCATTTATTAGTGCTTTAACTTTGAGTAATTTATAGTCGATTGCTTGCTGTTGGTTACCTTTACCAAATAACACCTGACTGGCTGGAAATTTCAAGGCTATGTCACCGACCAATTTACCTTGCTGTTGTTCTAATTTGTAGTCGCCGTTAATCTTCCCTTTGAGCTGAATATCATCGGGCAACCAAGGGTTTAATAATGCCAGCGGGGTGCGGTTTAATTTGCCCTGTATTTTTACGCCGTTGAGTTGCGACCAATCAACACGAGAACACATCTCTGCTTGAACATTACTCAGACAAAAAGAGGAGATGCTCACCTTATCTTGTGATGCACTAATATTGACCGCTTTTTTAAGTTGCCATGTCGCCACCTGCTTTGTATCCAACTTTAATTGCTGAATCACCCCTTGCCACTGTTGTTGTTGCCATCCGCCTTTCGCTTTTAGGGCAACCGTTGCATCAGGGTGTACCACATCAAGCTTAAAGCGATGTTGTTCGGGTGTTCCCGATGCATCAACCGTCGCTTGGTGAATAATCTGCTGATCTAATTTAAGATCTTCAACTTGACCGTTTAAGCGGTAAACGCCTTGTTCGGTTGTTGCAACTAGCACTGCCGATCCTAAATGATACGCTTGATACGTGATATTCTTTGCACTCACCGTAGCATTGAGCTGTGGTTTTTCCAGATCCCCTTGTAATGTACCCACCGCATCTAACTTACCTGATAAATCAGGTAAGACTTGGCTTAAATCATTGGCTTTAAGATTCCATTTCAGATCAAACAGCGGATTCGCTTTACCATTAGCCGTTAGCGTATTATCACCCAGCTGTGCCTTCACTTTATCCACATCAAACTGATTTCCAGCATGTTGTAACGTACCGCTGGCTTGTAGTTTTTTGTCTTTTACTTCACCCAATAAAGAAAGTAATTGTAGATTCCCGTATAAATCATTCGCTTTATAGCCGCCGTCATAATTAAATGTGGCATCAAATTCAGCAGGCCATTCAGGTAAATACTGAGCCAGTTTAATCGCTTTTGCATTACCTTTGGTTGTCCACTGTAATTCGGGTGTCCATAGAATTTTTGCTTGAGCTTCAAGGTTACCCTCGGTGCTTTTTGTTTTTAACTGTGTTAGTTCAAGCTGATCATAATCACCATAACCTTCTAAACGGATAATTTGAGGACTTATTTTTTTATTTTCAAGTGTCCCTTCCAGTTTAAAACGATAATTGACGAGTGTTCCACTCAGGTCAAGGTCTGCTTTTAATTTGCCGACTTGAGGTTCTTTTGCGAAACCAACCCTACCTTTTGCTTGCATTTCGTGCGGTTGTTTCATATTAATCTGCACATCTTGCAAATGAGTATCTAACGGTGAACCTGCAATAATCGGTTGTGCTTTAAAATACTGAGCAGTTAGCATCCCTTGATAAACATGAGGCTTATGCAAGATCATGTTTTTAATTTCAAATAAGGTGTCGTCTTCTCGAATAACCTCAAATGATTTGAGCGATAGGCTGTCTAACTTAATGTTCAGTGGTAAATCAAAATCAGGTAATTCAGTTATTTTTTCTGAGGGCGTATCATCACTTTCAGGGAGATGAATCACTAAGCGATCTAAGCTTATTCCCTGTGAGTCCAGTTGCCTTTTATAAAAATCAAACAGCGGTTTATCCAATTTTATTTTTTCTAATTCAACAACAACCGTTGGTGTTTTCCAGATTAACTGCTTGATTTTCAAGTCACTGAACAATGTGCCTTCAACCCCTGAAATCTCTAAAGGCTCTAATGTGGCACTGGCTATTTTACCTATAAACTGTGAACCTAACGAAGTGCCTAATAAAAAGGTGAGGAAGACCAAGAGGCTTAAAAAAAGGATTTGTACCAGTGCAATAGGGGAAAAAAGATACGAGCGGAGCTGACCCTTCATAGATCAGAACCAATACTCAAATGTAAACGTGGATCAGCTAAGCGATCCTTTGGCCAAGCAATATCAATACGCACAGGACCAACAGGGGAACGCCAGCGCCCACCAAAGCCTACCCCCCATTTTAGCTCCATACTTTTCCAGTCATCAAAGGCATCACCTGCATCAAAAAAGACCGCCGCTGACCACTTATCAATAATCGGATGTTCATATTCAATACTGCCCGTTAATAAATGTTGCCCACCAATGAGTTGTTGTTTATCATTCTTTGTCCCCAATAATTGAAAACCATAGCCTCGAACACTTTGTCCACCGCCTGCAAAAAAGCGCAAGCTTTTCGGTAAGGTTTTTGATTCACCCACAAGGGTATAACCCAGCTTGAGACGGTTTAAAATACGTCCTTTACCTTGAGAGGTAATCAGCTTTCCACCCCCTTTAAATTGAAGAATGGATTGATCACTGAGCACATTTTCAAGCGCCCCTTGTAATTCACCTTTTAAATGCCATCCATTAAGTGGAAAAATCAAATTATCCGCTTTTGTTTTTTCAGTACGTATACCCAACAAGGTCAGTTCGGACTCCGTTTTATCACCCCCTGCTTCGGTAGTATCTCTTAAATAACTAATGGATGCTGTTTCCTGCCACTCTTGTTTAGTTTTACGGGTGTATTCCATCCCTAGCTTCAAACTCAGGCTAACCACTTCATTACTACTAATATCTTGTTTCCATTCAAATAAATAGCTCAACACATCATCTTTTGGATTGGATTTTGGTTGCGTTAAACGCGCAGTGAAGCTACTTAAAATAGGGGATGCTGTTGCTTTCAAATTAAGCCGACGACCTTGCCCACCTGTCCAACGTCGATTTAACTCCGCACTTAAACGAGGGCCTGTATCCGTGCCATAGCCCACTTTAAATTGATACGCATTACGTTTTTTAGCGGTGAGCTTAATTTCAATCGGTACGCGTTGCTCAACAGCCTGTTGGTGCAATGCTGCAATGCTAATATCCGAGTAATAACCGCTGTTTTGTAATAATTGCTGCTGTTGAATCAGTGCTTCTGCACTGTAAACATCCCCTGCTTTGATCTGTAAAAATTGTTGGATAATATTATTATCAAGCACGGTTTGATCCACTTTAATTTCACCATAACGAAAGCGTTTTCCTGTCAAAAAGACAAGCATTACGGTAGCAGTATAAGTGATCGGATTAACTTTAATTTCGCGTGTTTCAAACGCAGCATTGAAATAGCCTAAACCTTCTGAAATTGCTTTTAATTGTTTTTTATAATCCGTGTATTTTTCGTGGTTCAGCACATCTCCTTCTTCATAAGGTGGTTGCTGATTCAGCATCTGAAAAGAAGCTTCGGATAACCCTGCGCCTTTAATTTTAAAGTGTGCTTGAACCACTTTAACAGGACGGTTGGCATTAACGTCGACGGTAATTTTCCAACAATTCTCTATCGAACGAATATTGGCACTAAACTCAGCATCATAATAACCCACCGCACGCGATGCTTTTCTAAAGCGTTTTTTAATCGCTTTAATAAAATGTTCTATTTGTTCTTTTTCTGCCTGACAATCTGGAATGTTACTGGGAATATTGAAGTTAAGGTTTTTATATAAGACACCACCCACACCCGTCACACTAATTACCGTCACCGGTACTTTAGGTGTTTTATCATCAACAATTTCCTCCTCTACCGCAAGGAGAGCTGTTGAGAATAATAGCGTGCTCAAAACAATAAGGATTAAACTCTTAAGTCCCAACACACAATGGCAGGTGATGTTGTTCATTGCTCAAAACTCCACTTTAATAGGGCATTTTGAATTTTTGTACCACGCCCTGCACCCACTTTTTTGCCATTATGTTGAATCACAATCACTAAGCGCTTCCCTTTTCGATTGAGCATATAACCTGAAATAGCCGTAACATGTCTCAATGTCCCTGTTTTCAAATGACTTCGTCCACGCAAATCATCATGACGAAAACGGCTGACCAACGTGCCATCTAAGCCTGCCAATGACAAAGAAGCCATAAATTCAGGCATATAAGGGTCACGATAAGCAGTTTCTAGCACCTTTGCCATTTGACGCGCACTAATGCGTGAAATACGCGATAACCCTGAACCATTATCAATAATAATACCATCTGTATTAATTTGATGCGTTGCCAATGTATCCAATACTGCTTTACGTCCTTTTTCTAAGGTAGCAGGCTCACCAAACTTTTTTGCGCCAAGGGTTAATAACACTTGGCGCGTCATCACGTTATTACTCCATTTATTAATAATCCGCACTTGCTCACCCAGTGTTGAGGATGAAAAGGTATGCCATTTGCGATCACCTGTTTGTACCGTGCCCACTTGTAAGCTACCTTTCAATATGCCTCCCTGCTCTTTCCAGAAGGCACGAAAGGCATTAAAAGCATGTTCTTCAGGTTTAGAAAATGAGCGTAGCACGAACTTTTGACCGCATTGAAGTGAATATTTTCCCCGAATGGTCACTCCCTTTTCGTTATCATAGCTAAAATGAAGGCGATAATGTGAGCGACGACATTTCGTGGTGAGGTACTCAATTTCATTATTAAATTTAAAATTAGGAATATCAGGGTAAGGGGTCACCGTCACCTGCTCATCCGCTTCATGGGGTGAGAGTAAAAAACGGGTGGATTGAAAGTTAAACATTAACGCTGAAGGAACGGCGTTATAAACTTTAAAGGGTTGATGATCAAAAGCCCCAGGGTCAAAACGATGATTGGAAAAATAGCTATTATCAATAATTACATTGCCTTGTATTGATTTCAACCCTTTTTCGCGTAACCCACGGATAAACTTAGCATAGTTTTCATAAACTAAAAACGGATCACCATACCCCTTAAGAATTAAATCCCCTGTTAACACCCCTGCCGTCATTTCACCCCGTACCCATGCTTCTGTACGCCAAGAATAACTAGGGGATAAAATTTTCAAGGCCGCATAGGTTGTTAATAATTTCATCGTCGAAGCAGGTGAACGAGAAACATTAACATTATAAGCCAGTAGCGGGCGCGGACTATTTAGATCACGTACATAAACACTTATATTTTTTGACGAAATTTTATATTTTTTCAATAATGACATGACGGGTTTAGGCAATAACTTTACCGTTGACTGCCCGTTATCAATAAAATAATTTTGAGCCAAAACAGGTTCGTGTGTTTCAGTGATGGCTAACGCCTTTGTCTTACCGTTTAATGTGCCACTAAGTAAGAGTAAGAACAAACAATAGAACCCCATTGTTTGCCTATTTTTATTATTTTTCATAGTTTAATGAGTTGATATTAGACTGCGCAAGCGCATTTTCAGAAAGCCCCTTAATGCTATTGTTGATAACATTTTATTCGTTCCACAGACTCACAACACCATCAATATTGAGTTCCTTTCAATATCATTATGATATACCTGCCTGTCTCCCTTAGTTAAAAGGGTGTAGCCGCAAAACAATCTATTTGGATTAGATCATCTTTTCCCATTAATATAGGACGAACAACCTACCCACCTTACAGCCTGTAGCTATAAGACAATATATTGCTTATCGTTTACATTAAATTATAAGAAAGATAATCGTGAAATACGTGATGGCTTGACATCAGTGCTGCCAATTTGTTGTCCCCTTTGATCGACTACTCTTCAAGCACTAACACAAGAATTTCGTCATTTTCGCAGTATCGCCAACGAAGGTCAAAATTATACAAGCGCATGGCGTATATTCGTTCACTAATTTGCTGTTGCTGATAAGCAGGGCGAGGATCTAAGCTTAAAATTTGTCGGATTAATTTTTTTAAATCAAGAGGCGTAGACCCTGTTACGCCCTGTTGTTTCGTCTCAAAAGCTTGGCATTGTTGTTTTGCCTTTGCTGTAAAGTTTATTTTAAATTTTTCAGCAGGTGCTTTAGGTGCAAAGCCTGTGTAAGCATTTGGAATCGCATCAGAATAAGGAAGGTAGGGTTTAATATCAAGAATCGGTGTGCCATTAACCAAATCACATCCACCTAATAATAAAGAAACCCTATTTTTACTCTGGTCTACTGCCAGTAATTCAACTGCTGATAAACCAATGGGGTTAGGACGAAAAGTGGAGCGACTAGCAAAGACACCAATTCGTTGGTTACCACCTAAACGGGGGGGGCGTATTAACGGTTTCCATGTGGCGGATGCCGTTTGATGGAATACAAAAATCAGCCAAATATGTGAGAAGGTTTCAATGGCTCTTAAGCTATTTAGATCATTATAAGGTGGCAATAAAATCAGCTCAGAGACGGCTTCGGTTTCCAGTCGTGGCTGACGAGGAATACCAAATTTCTCTTGGTAACACGATTGTAATATTCCAATGGGACTGAAAGAAAAAGAAGTCATCAGATAAATCACATCCAACACAACAAAAGGCAGTTCGAATAATAAACCGCCTTCACACTAGAAACGAAACAATAACAACTTATGCCGCATAATTTTCGTTAACAAAGTCCCAGTTGACCAGATTCCAGAAATCAGCAACATAGGCAGGGCGCGCATTACGCTTATCAACATAATAAGCATGCTCCCATACATCAATGGTTAATACCGCATTTTTACTGTCTGATAAAGGACAGCCTGCATTGCTGGTATTAAAAATTTCAACACTACCGTCTTCATTTTTAATCAACCACGTCCAACCTGAACCAAAGTTACCAATGGCTGATGCTGAGAATTTTTCTTTAAATTCAGCAAATGATCCAAAGGCTGTATTGATCGCATCAGCAATTGCACCTGTAGGTTCACCGCCTGCATTGCCTGCAAGACAGTTAAAGTAGAAGGTATGATTCCAAACCTGTGCGGCATTGTTATATACCCCACCCGCAGGCGCAGAGGTAATAATATCTTCTAATGATTTATCAGCATCATCGGTGCCTTCAATCATGTTATTTAAATTAGTAACATAAGCTTGATGATGCTTATCATGATGAAAACCTAGTGTTTCCGCAGAAATATGAGGTTCTAAAGCATCTTTTTCGTAAGGTAGAGCAGGTAATTCATGAGCCATTACAAGGGTGTCCTAAAAGGTAACAAGAGATAGAAAACAAAAGTGTACGACAAATTACTCATCAGTAAACAGCAACAAGGGCTATCGCTACACACTTGCCTTAAAAAGCCCGTGCAGGGTATGATAGAAACAGGGTAGAATGCAATAAAACATACCGTTTGGAGGATTTTAATTAAGAATCACAAAAGGATGCTCAAATAGCCAATAGTATCGCCCCTCGTTATCCGCTCTACCCTCTCTTTTTTCTGACAAACCCTTAAAATAGCACGTCCTCATGCTACCTAACCATTAAGCTCGTTTCACTTTAAGATCAGACATCTTAATCTCTTATTGCACACCATTAATGATAACAATTGTGGATAAAATAGCCGCTACAGTTTTAAATGTCCTTTGCTTTTTCTACAAGAAAATAAATACATTGGTGACAATATGCCTCACTTGGATCTTGCCGACTATGCGCACACACTTTTTCGCACCACCAGTTATGAAGCCTCTTTTTCTCTGTATTGTAAAGCAGTACAAAAACTAGGCTATAAGAACGTACTGTACTCTTTTATTCCTGCAATATCAGCCTATCAAGGGCTAACATTAGACCCTCGCTTTTCTGTCTCCAATAATTGTAATCCTGATTATCTTGAGCAATATACTCAATCTCAATTTGATCAAGATGACTATGTGATTCAAAAAATACAGCAAGGTCACATTGACACCTTAGACTGGTGGAAAGACTGTAAAAATGGTGTTTTAAACCACCGACAGATAGAAATTCTCAATATTATGCGCCATGATTATAAAATGGAAAATGGGCTTTCACTCCCTTTACCAACAGGTGTTAGAGGAATGGCAGCCGCTAGTGTTATTAGTGATCAAAATGATGTTTACTTTCAAAAACTAAAAAAGGAAACACACGACACACTTTGGACGATAACACATCAATTTCATAGTCATGTTATCACCAACGCTTATGAGTACAGCGCCTTTATAAAACCTATCTTTTCCGCCTTAAATAACACCGAGCAACAAGTCTTAAAGCATCTTTTAGAAGGTCTACATGTTCGAGAAATTGCGATGATTGTTTTTAAACACCATAAATACATAGAACGCGTTGTACGAGAGATCCGTATTAAAATAGGCGGTCATTTAATCAATGGGAAACCACGTATAAAAAAAGATCAATTAATTCATTATTGCGGGCAAATGCATATTTATGATGAATTATAGGCTTTATTGCACAATACCGACTAATAGATCATTGCATATCAAGAATAAACTTCAAAATGGTAGGAATCCCTACCTATTCATATCGTAACAATCGTATTACTTTAATCCTCACACCTATCGAAATATCTTAGTAACAGACTCTATTTATTTCAGTTCTGCTGACATTCGCTTCATTTTTCACTATTTAACGGGGTTTTCCTTTATCCACATTAAAAAAGAGTGACTAATCATCAAATACCAACAGAGCCGATACCCATAAGACGAATATAAATTCAGGTCATTAACCAATATAAGCAAGGGGTTACCCAAAGTTATATCCGTTACTAGAAAAGGAAATCATTGATGCTTGTGAGGGATCATTTAAATGAACAGCACTAAAATAGATTTAACACGATTAAATCAACTCTGCCAAGTGAGCTCAACTCAGCTCAAACCATTAAAAGGAATATTAAGCAGTAATATCAATACTTTGGGTCTTGCAACACTTGAACTAAGCAACACACAAGACAGCTCCATTTGTCAGGTATTAAACCACTGTTTTTGTCACGAGTCACAAGGAACGATTGATCCCGATCTTTTTATTGGATTATCACATCCTTCTCTTCTTTTAAGAGAAATAAATCTCATTATAATGCGTAATATATTCACTCGTATTGAGAAAAACTCTCTTAATAATCAATGTACCCTTGCCGATTTTTCGGTATTCTATGCCAAAGTATTATTAGATAAAGAGGAGTACGAAGATGCACTATATTATGCTAAAAAAGCCATCCTCCTTTATCAAAACGATATCTTAGAAGACAAAAGTAACTGCTTAGATGACTTTATTTTTGCACTACAAATTTTATCCCACATTGAACACTGTAAGGGAGAGTTTTCCTTATCACTGAATACGGGTGACGATATTTTCTCTCTATTCAAACAACCTCCTTGGCAGTTAAAGCAAACGAAACAATCCTTATATTATGAGACAACAGTGATCTATTTAAATAACCTAATCGCCCTTGAGTTATACGAAGAAGCAGAGATTCGAGTTGATGACTTAATTGACTCGAATCCTGACCCCGATGATTTTAATGATAATACCCCCTATTTTGCCACCTTTTTTTTTACTCGATCCAGTCTTTTTCAAAGAAAGGAGGCAATCCAGCCTGCCATTAATGATGCACTGCAAGCTTGCAAACTTTTTCGCTCGTTTGCTTTTCAAACATTAGATCAGCAGCTTGAATATGCCAACTGTTTAAATGAATTGTGCGCCCTACAATATTCGCTTCATTATATTGAACAAGCCCTTTATACAATTAAACAATCATTGACCCTTTATGAGCAACTCGAGGTTCCTTTTAGTGAAGAAATGTTGTCAGGACACATCACTGCATTATTACATTACATTGGTTTGTCTATTGAACACACAGCACAAGAATTTATTATTGATAAATTAGACAGCTTGTTATTCTTAGAAGGGCAACAGATCAAGCTACTAAAACGCAATAATCTAACACCTGATTTGGAGCTATTAACTAAATTACAACAAACAGAGCTACTGCTAGGGGTTGTGGGTGATCACCCCGCACTGGACGCGTTATATGTAAAATTAAACCATCTTAAAGCCTAAGCGGATTAAATTCTATTTTGAGCTACCAACTTAAGAGAAGACGGTATATTGTGATAGTCTTTTAAAAAAAAGACACTTCTAATAGAGCTTAAAAAAACGGATAAAAAAAACATATGTCTCAAGCGCCTCTTGCAGCCTCATCTTTTGAGCTAATTCGTCACCAAAAAATCAACACACTCAACCTTACTTTTGAAGAATATCGACACAAAATTACAGGAACAACCCATATCCATCTCAATTCCGATGATGATAACAATGTTTTCTTTGTTTCTTTTCTAACGGTTCCTCAAGATTCATCAGGGGTAGCTCACATTCTTGAGCATACTTCTTTATGTGGTAGTGATCGCTTTCCTGTCCGTGATCCTTTCTTTATGATGTTACGTCGTTCATTAAACACCTTTATGAACGCATTTACCTCAAGCGATTGGACGGCTTATCCTTTTGCGACACAAAACCGTAAGGATTTTGATAATTTACTGCAAATTTATTTAGATGCCGCTTTTTTTCCCAATCTTGACTACCTTGATTTCCGCCAAGAAGGCTGGCGCTTAGAGTTTGAAGAAGCCGAGAACCCCGATACCCCCTTAGTCTATAAAGGCGTGGTCTTCAATGAAATGAAAGGCGCAATGAGTTCACCAACACGGCGTGTTTGGCAAACCTTACAAACGGCACTTTATCCCACCACCACCTATCATTTTAACAGTGGCGGCGAACCTGAAAACATTCCTGATTTAAGCCATGCTGATCTTGTCGCGTTTCATAAGCGTCACTACCATCCCTCCAATGCGTTGATTATGACCGCAGGTGATATTCCTGCGATTGAGCATCAACAACGGATTGATGCGCTTGCCTTATCCAAGTTCCAAAAAGAAGAGATTGATTTAAGCATTCCAAACGTTGAACGCTATACAGAACCCCAACACATTGACGCACAATACGCTTTGGATGGAGAAGAGGATTTAAGTCAAAAAACGCATATTGTCATCGGTTGGTTATTGGGTGAAAGTGCTAATTTAACCGAAAATCTGGAAGCAGGCTTATTAGCAGCTGTCTTGCTCAATAACAGTGCCTCTCCCATGATGCACGCTTTAGAGACCAGTGAACTGGGTACATCGCCCTCCCCGCTGTGTGGTTATGATAGCGACATGAAAGAAGCTTGTTTTGCTTGTGGGCTTGAAGGTTCTGAGATCGAACACGCAGAAGCTGTAGAATCTTTAATTATGGGTGTGCTTGAAAAGGTTGCTAAAGATGGTATTCCTATCGAACAGCTCGAATCTATTTTACATCAGCAAGAGTTAGCACAACGTGAAGTCGGTGGACAACATTACCCTTATGGTTTACAGCTGATTCTCAAAGCGGTTTCACCTCACCTTTATGATGCTGACCCCATTGAATCACTGGATTTAGAGGCTTCCATTACCCAGCTGTATGAAAAGATTAAAGACCCTGAGTATATCAAACAGATTACCCGAAAATTACTGATTGAGAACCCTCATCGTGTGCGCTTGGTGATGTCACCCGATGCGCAACAGAATCAAAAAGAAGAGGCACAAGAAGCCAAACGTCTCGCCCAGATTAAGGACAAGTTAACTGATGATGAAAAACAATCCATTGTCACTTTAGCGGCTGATTTAAAAGCACGTCAAGAACAGTTGGATGACCCCGAAATTCTGCCTAAAGTAGGCTTAAAAGATGTTAAACCAGAGATTAAACACGTACACGGCAAAACAACCCAGTTATCCAATCAGCATCCACTAACACACTACAATGCAGGAACAAATGGGATTATTTATCAACGTATTGTGGTTGAAGTCCCGACACTCGACAGCACGTTGTACGATTTACTTCCGTTGTATAATATCTTAATTACAGAACTCGGTGTCGCTAATAAAGATTACCTCAGCGTTCAAGCATGGCAAGCTGCTGTAACAGGAGGTATTGGTGCAGGCGCATCCTTACGCAGTGAAATCAATGATAATAACCGTACAAAAGAATTTTATTCCCTTTCAGGCAAAGCCTTGGAGCGCAACCAAACCGCACTCACCACCTTATTACATGACACCTTTTTTGAAGTCCGCTTTGATGAACTCGCACGTATTCGAGAACTCATTGCTCAAGTCCTCGCCCGCCAAGAAGC
>JAGLBW010000052.1 GCA_023146545.1 Cocleimonas sp. | reverse complement strand
GGTTTATTAAGCATTCAAACACTGAAGCAATTAAACACCCGCTTAGATGATCCTAAGGCATTAGAGCAACTCAGCCAGCAACTACAACAACTGCATCAAAAGCTAATTGCCGCCCCACGTCAGCTGCTCATTATTGCCGATGAAACTAACCTTCCCTCACTGGAAAAGACCCTTTCACAACAATGGCAAAATGTCAGCCAAGGTAGCTTAGCCACATCCTCTGAGTTAGTCTGGACACCGCGTCATGTCATGGAAGGTTGGGCCATCAGTACCCCCGTTAATTTCTGTGCAAAAGCGTATCCTACCGTACCTTCAGGACATAAAGATGCCGCCGCCTTGAGTATACTCGGGCCGTTCTTACGCAATGGTTATCTACACCGTGCTATTCGTGAACAAGGGGGAGCGTATGGCGGGGGTGCTAATTATGACGCTGATACTGGTTCTTTCCGTTTTTATTCCTACCGTGATCCCCGCTTTGAAGAAACCCTTGCTGATTTTGATAACAGTTTAAATTGGTTATTAGACACCCAACACAATGAACAATCCTTAGAAGAAGCTATTTTAGGTGTAGTCGCCAGTATTGATAACCCAAGCTCACCCTCTGGTGAAGCCATTAGCGCTTATTATTTTGAACGCCACGGGCGAAGTTATGAATGGCGCAAACAATACCGCCAGAACATACTCAATGTAAGCCTTAATAATTTAATGCAGGTTGGAGAACGCTATTTACAAGCCGACAAAGGACACATTGCCGTCATTGGTAGCCAAGATGTTTTACAATCTGCTAGCAGCTTTAAATTGAATATTTTAAAACCTTAAATTATCTAAAAAAATAAAAACATTAAGGAAATCATGCCAATAGCGAGCCTTTATATTATATCAGCACCTTCTGGTGCAGGAAAAACGAGCTTAATTAGTGAACTCATAACACAAGATACGGAGATTACCGTTGCTGTTTCGGATACGACGCGCCCGATCCGTTCAGGTGAACAAGCAGGTCAGCATTATCATTTCAATTCGACCGAACAATTTAAACAAAAGATCAAAGCAGGTGCTTTTTTAGAATATGCTGAAGTGTTTGGAAATTTCTACGGTACCTCAACACAAGCCATTGATAACGTATTAAACAGTGGTCATGATGTGATTTTAGAAATAGATTGGCAAGGCGCTCAACAAATACGCCGATTACGTCCTGATGCATTGAGTATTTTTATACTGCCACCCTCTATTGAAACCTTGGAGCAACGTCTCTGTGCTAGAAATCAGGATTCTCAGGAAGTGATTAATACCCGTTTACAACACGCTTGTGGTGATATATGTCATTATGATGAGTTTGACTACCTTGTTATTAATGATAATTTTAATCAGTCGGTACAAGATCTTGCCAGTATTTTCAAAAGCAACCGCCTGCGATTAGCAAAACAAAAACAACGTTATCAAACCATCTTAGATCAAATTACGAGCTAAAAGGGTCAAGTACCTTATTTCGAAGATGACCTAAATCAAAGGCTGCAACAGAGAACAGTGCTATAAATAACATAATCTATAAATTAACAGTATTAAGGAAAAATAGTTATGTTTGATCTAAGTTACGGTTTTCCCGTTTTAATTATTGTGGCATTGATTCTTTTTTCATGGTTTTCATTTTTCAGTGTGGTTTTTAGTGGATAGATAGATACCCACGCCCTCCTTGTGAGGCTATTAGCATACACTTGATAACGATAAAAAAAGCCCGACAAGATTCATCTTCGTCGGGCTTCTTTAATTATTGCCGTTTAATTTCTATCGGATAAACCTAAATTATGCCAAATGGTTAAAGTTGGTTCAACACGGTTCATACTGTAAAAATGTAAACCCGGTGCACCAGAGTCTAATAAACCTTCACACAAATCGGTTACAAACTCTATCCCCAGTTTTTGGATAGACTCCGTATCATCACCATAAGCATCCAAACGGGTACGCAACCAGCGGGGGATTTCTGCACCACAAGCATCGGAAAAGCGTGCTAAATTTGAAAAATTAGTGATGGGCATAATGCCAGGGACAATAGGAATATCAACGCCTTGTTGATCACAATCATCAACAAAATGACAATAAGCATCAATATTATAAAAATACTGAGTAATGGCACTGTTGCTACCCGCCTTAACCTTCCGTACAAAATTTTCCAAATCAGCACGGTAACTACTGGCTTGAGGGTGCATTTCGGGATAAGCGGCAACCTCTAAATGAAAAGTATCATTCGTTTCTTCACGAATAAACTGAACCAGCTCATTGGCATAATGAAATTCACCAATCTCTCGCATACCTGAAGGGAGATCGCCGCGTAAGGTGACAATACGCTTGATCCCATTGGATTGATAGGTGGCTAAAATTTCACGCATCTGTTCTTTGCTTGATCCCACACAAGAAAGGTGTGGAGCAGCATCAATACCCGAGTCTTTTTGAATATTAATCACGGTATCAAGCGTGGAGTCTTGTGTTGTTCCTCCTGCGCCATAAGTAACAGAAAAGAACGCGGGCTTTAAATCTGCCAGTTGATCTCTGGTTTTTTTTAAGTTTTCGATCCCTTTTTCTGTCTTTGGCGGGAAAAACTCAAAGCTAAATTGTTGAGTACTCATTATTTGTTATTCTCTGCTATGGAAACTGCCTGAATCCTGAATATCGAATGCAGGTTAATCTTCCCTTTACTCTTGGTCTCAAAAAAAAACCACAAAGAAAGGCAAATAGACAAGCTACTCAACATCCTTTGTGGTTCGGTAACCTTCCGTTTTAGCAGACTAGAAAATAGTCTTAGGCTCTGAACCTCTGCTAAAAAATATTAATTAATAACGATAATGTTCAACCTTATAAGGACCTTTCTTATCCACACTAATGTAATCCGCTTGGTAGTCCGTTAATTCGGTTAAGTTCACACCAATTTTATCAAGGTGTAAACGTGCTACTTCTTCATCTAGTGATTTAGGTAGCATATACACTTTATTTTCGTATTTTTCACCGTCTCTAAAGATTTCTATTTGAGCTAAGACTTGGTTAGTGAACGAATTCGACATAACAAAACTAGGGTGTCCTGTAGCACAACCTAAATTGACCAAACGCCCTTGAGCTAATAATAAAATGCGATTGCCACTGGGTAGAATAATATGATCAACTTGTGGTTTAACTTCTTCCCACTCGTATTTTTCCATATCGGCAACCGCAATTTCATTATCAAAGTGACCGATATTACATACAATCGTCTCATGCTTCATTTGCAGCATGTGTTCTTCGGTAATGACATGGAAGTTACCTGTTGCAGTAACAAAAATATCACCTTGAGAAGCAACATCATCCATTCTCACTACGCGATAACCTTCCATTGCGGCTTGTAATGCACATATCGGGTCAATTTCTGTTACCCAAACCGTTGCACCTAAACCCCGTAGTGACTGAGCACAACCTTTACCGACATCACCATAACCGAGAACAATGGCGATTTTACCTGCAATCATCACATCCGTTGCACGCTTAATACCATCAACAAGTGATTCGCGACAACCGTATAAGTTATCGAATTTAGATTTAGTTACCGAATCATTCACATTGATTGCAGGGTAAATCAGCTCACCTGTTTTTTCCATTTC
>JAGLBW010000051.1 GCA_023146545.1 Cocleimonas sp. | reverse complement strand
CCACCAATCACAAAATTACCTGTTGGATTAATATGATAAGCCGTATTTTCATCCAACCATTCCGCAGGAAGCACTGGCTTAATCACCGCCTCCATAATGGCTTCTTGAAGTACTTTAAGGTCAATAGGATCATGTTGTGTTGACAGTACAACAGCATCAATAGCGACAGGTTTATCGCCTTCGTAACGGAACGTGACTTGACTTTTAGCATCAGGACGTAGAAAGTCCAGCTCACCTGATTTCATCAATTCGGCTTGTTTTTCAACAAGGCGATGTGCGTAGGTGATTGGTGCAGGCATTAAAACATCGGTTTCATTGCTGGCATAACCAAACATTAAACCTTGGTCTCCTGCCCCTTGTGATGTTTTATCGTCACGGTCAACCCCCATTGCAATATCAGGGGATTGCGTACCCAGTGCATTTAAAACTGCACAGGATGAGCCATCAAAACCAATATCAGAAGAGGTGTAACCAATATCATTAACGGTATCACGAACAATTTGCTCGTAGTCAATTGTTGCGCTCGTTGTGATTTCACCCGCTAATACTACCATCCCTGTTTTAACTAAGGTTTCGCAGGCAACGCGTGCATTAGTATCTTGTTCGAGGATAGCGTCGAGGATAGCGTCAGAGATTTGATCGCACATTTTGTCGGGGTGACCCGCAGATACGGATTCGGATGTGAATAAATGATTCCCAGCCATTACTTAAGTTCTCCTTAAAGTGTGACTGAGCGCCGTTGCAATGTAGGTTGATTCCATTTGAGCCTAGCCTGTTCGCGGGTTATATATTTTTAATATAATCGGACAGGTTGCAACGCTCCTCAAATAGAGGCAAGCAATCTACACTAAAACATTTTTTTTGAACAGGAAAAATAGATAATACGGAAGATAAATAAAGATAATTGGTATTAATTTGATCAATTTAACTCTTTTTTTCTGCTACATTAGTCTAAAAAGGACACCCTCCAAAAGAGGATTGTCCTCAATACGACCTAAGCAGAAACGGCATGGGCTATCTTAGAGGTATCAATCCCTGCGGCATCCGCATTGCCACAATATTCATTCGCGGGAACAGCAATATCAATCTTTGCAGGGCGAGGTAATTTCAAGCCATCCATTGTCTCAATAAAAGCAGCTTTATCTAACTGGAGATAAGGGTTGCTGTGTTTTTCTTGTGATACTGAGCTGACCCGACGATTATTATAATCATGAGCAGGGTAAATTAAGTGTTCATCAGAATAAGCCATAATTTTCTGAATGCTATTATAGAGTTTCTCCGCTGAACCTTGTTGGAAATCAGTACGTCCACAAGCATCAATTAAAACCGTATCTCCTGTAAAAATACGATCTTTCCAACGATAAGTAGTACAACCATCAGTGTGTCCTGGTGTTGACATAGCATAAAGGACTTCATTGCCAAAGTGCAAAATATCACCTTCTTCTAACATCACATCGCCACAACTTAAACCTGTTGCTTTACCTGCCGAAAATTTAGCATTGGTTGCGTCTTTAATCGCTCTAGCCCCTGTAATATGGTCGGCATGCACATGCGTTTCAACGATATATTTTAATTTAGCGCCCAAAGCATCTAAAGCGGCTAGGTCTCGTTTTTCCTGCCCAAAAACAGGGTCAATAATAACGGCATCGCGTGTTACCGCATCCGCAAGGATATAAGTGAGTGTTGAAGTCTCTTTATCAAAAAGCTGCTTAAAAATCATAATTATTCCCCTATAAGTATTATTTATAATAATATTAGCATTCTCTAATATAGTCAAGTATAAGCATCCCCTTTAATCATTTCAAGTCTACTGCACTTATTTTCAGTTATCTCCAAAGACTCAACAATGATAAAGACTGTAGTGCCAATATTTTCGAGGTGATTTTTTATTACTTTTCCAACCCAGTTTCTTTAATTCTTTATCAATCAAGTAGTTAATAATACCATGCCCTACTAATAAAACACGCTGGTGTTGATTGGCTAATGCCACTAAAAGCTGTGCTGCTTGTTTTGCTCTTGCCTTCGCTGCCTTAAACGACTCTGCATTTTTACTATAACCCAACAACCATAAAACCCGATAAAAAGTAAGCCAAAAAAGCGGCGATAGACGAGGATAATGCCAATCACTATACGGTAAATTCGCTTCACAAAATAAAGCATCGGTTAAAAAAACAGGCTGTTTAGTTAGTTTTTGTGCTGATTCAAGTGAGCGTTGCAACGTACTACAAACAATAATCGAAGCCTGATTAGCCTGATCAATTGCCTCTTGTGATGGGATACTACTGGTGACAATCCCAACCGCATCATATTCAACAACAAACCCCACAAGCTCACTGCTTCCGATTCGTTTAGGAATAGAAATATCAGGCTCGCCATGCCTTAACAATATGATTTTATTTTTTTTCTTCATTGTTATGACCAATATGCCGTGTTAGGTACATCATTATACTCAAAATAACGAGCAGTAAAATAGTACCCAATAATAAGGCATAATCTTCCAACTTCAACAAAGAGTACAGGATGCTATATAACCCTGATAACAATAAGGCAATAAGTGCTGTTCTTCTTATATTTCGTATTGCCGCATGGACATACAAAGAAATCATCACAATAATTAAAGTCGCCGCGGCAAGATAAGCATTAAAGAAGTTAGCATGTTCTGCAACCGATAACAGCGTAAGGTAAAACATTGAAAGTGCCAAACCGATCACACTGTATTGAATAAGATGTAAGCGTTGTTTAATGCCCAGTTCAAAAATAAGAAAGGTAATATAAGTCAAACCCAAAAATAAGATGCCGTATTTAATGGCACGTGTTATTTGAGTATAGAGCGAAATGGATTCAAATAAACTCACACCTGCTTTAAATTCATTGATATTAAAGCTTTGGGTTTCGAGCGTCCACAGTTGAGGATAGTTTCGCGCTAAATGAGGGATAGACCAGTTAGCATCAAACCCCGCATCAGAAATACGATGATCATCAGGTAGCACATTGCCTTTAAAGCTAGGATGCGGCCAATCAGAGTCTAATTTTACGGTTGTGGTCTTACCAAAGGGTTTAAAATAGAAGCCTTGACTCCCTTTGATATTGATATTTAAAGAGAAGGTATAGTTAGACTGTGCATCCTCCAATGCTAAGGGGGCATGAAACCCTTGTTTGATTAAGCTGGTAATACGTGTTCCTGGCTCGAAGTCTGTTTTCTGCGTATTCCATTGCAAACGAGAGACCTTATTGATCGCATGAGTATCGGTAATCCCTAGCGAAAACCATGCTTTATTCCAATGTATTTTATCGATATGTGTTGAAAGCCCTTGAATATCAGGACGTACAAACTGCCCTTTTAGGTTAATATCCGCTTTATAAACAAGGGATTTATATAAACTACGCTGTCGATGCTCACCTCTTAAATCGCCGTTAATCACCAAATTTTCAGGCAAAATAATGGCGGTGTGTTGTTTATAGCTAATTTTATCCACTTTACGCTCATTCCCTTCTTTATCGGTAATGACCTTTTCGGTAATAAATTTCTCTGTATACGGCACAACTAAAACAGGCCCTGAAAGGGTTTGTTCATGCCCCCAAATATTAGCGATATCACGTACAACCGATGCATAGAGCTGATTTCTTTCTTTCACAATATCGCTAACCATGCTTAAGGGAATACTCATTAAAGCAATCAATACTGCAACCAGCACAAAGCGAAAAACCAAAGTATCGGAAAGCTCCAAAAAGGATGACCATACCGCCTTGAAATGATTGATTGATCGTCCATCGGCATCTACTATCAACGGATTAATCAAGCCTATTTTACGGGCGATAAAAACAATAAATAGCACCACCCCTAACAAGACAGCAATTAAGAACAGCATAGAAATTATATTAAAGATAATACCCATTTATATTCACCTCTTTTTTTGTTTATAACAGTATCAAACTCAGTATAAAAATGAGGGGTGTAGATTGAGTGATGTATTTGTGCAAATTGTGTGCAATTTTAGCGTCTAAAATAATGAAGCGTATGAGACGCTATGTCCCCCACCCTTCATACAAACCATCGGTTACAATACAATCGCGCCCGCGTTCTTTACCTTGATATAAACAATGATCTGCACGGTTTATAGTATCATTAATATCTTCACCCTTTCGATAACCTGTAATGCCATAGGTCAGTGACACATGACAAATCACACCTTCCCATTCAAAATGATATTCATGAATATATTTCATGATTTTCTTAACCACAATACGGGCTTCGGTTATATTGGTTTGAGGTAATAGCAACAAGTATTCCTCTCCACCCCAGCGTGATGTCACATCTATTTTTCGAGTATGTTGGTTGATCAATTTTGCAACCTTCTCAATCACATAGTCCCCATAGGCATGACCATAGGTATCATTGATCGTTTTAAAAAAGTCGATATCTGCCATCACAACTGAAAAGTCGTATTCTGTCTCCTGATTGCTTTGACGACGCTTTTCTTTTTGTAATAATTCATTCATATAGCGTCGATTAGCTAACTGGGTTAGCGGATCTTTTCTTGATAGCTCAACATATTCTCTCACTTGTTTTTTTGCTTTATCCATATTATTGAATAAAATAATCACTACACCTTGTCCAATCGTGCTCTTTAATTCAGTACGAATTTCAAACCAGCGGTCTTGTTGGTCTTTGCAACGTACTTTGGAACAAAACTGTACTAGCGATGTTTTATGATTTGCTAATTGAGTACTTTTATTAATCCATACTTCTTCAATTTCATGCCTATAATTAGCGTCTGGGTAAGCATATTTCATAAAACTCACATGGTCTGGAATATCGTCCACTTCATAACCAATGCTTTGAATGAATGCTTTATTAACAAAGAGCGTCTTACTGTTTTTATTCGATTTATTTTCTCTTGTCAGTAGAACGGGTGCGGGTAAAAAATCTAAATATTGGAAAAATAGAGATTCTTCTTCTGTCTGTGTTATTACCATTTTCATATCCCCTTTTATACGTTGGTAAAACACTTTTTATTCCTAGCCTAAAACAAAAAGCGTCTCCATCATTCATCGCCGACACGACCACTCTGATGATGGTTAGTTATAGTTATTTCATGGAAAAATATTTTGATGAAATAAAGCACGAGTTGTTCATAATTTAATCATACTAACAAAATAATTTATTACAGGTCTATTCCTCTACCTGCTTAATTTGTAACAATTTCCTTAACAAAAAATTATAAAAAAACCTGAGGTACCTAAAATATTTTATCCTCCACACTTTTTGCCTCAACGTTTAAAAAACGTGCGATAAAAAAGTGACCCTATATTATCCATTATTTTCATTCGAAAATAAAAGAATGTCTTTAAAAATAAAAATATAGAAATTTTTTGACTAAGCAAATATTAAACCAGACGAACCCTGTGTTATCTGTATATACTTCCAAGCTTTGTTTTTTCCGAAAGCTATAAAAAATATGAGAGATACAACGACACTATTTGACCCTGAAATTTTTAATGAACTCAATGATATAGAAGCATCACTGCTTAAAGTTCTTGCCATTATATACATCCCTGTAGCCGCTACTCCGCTAGCTATTTGCGCACATAGAATAGGGATTGACAATCCAGAAACGGCACTGAGTTTTAATATGAATTCGATTCGACCTCATTTAAAAAAAATGGTGGATTTAAAATGGATTCAGTTCGAAAAAAATCGTTATATTTGCCATAACAACTTACTTAACCCGATTCTATTACGCGCTATCGAAGATGGAGATTTTGAACATATTGCCAAACAAGTCATTGAAGCGTTCCCACCACGAGAGGATTTAGGCGTACTCGCATGGCAAAGTATTGAACACGGAATCGCTCATGCGCGCTTGTACATGTACCTTGGCGAAGATCAGAAACTGGAAGATATACTGGAAAGTTTACATTCCCGTTATGCTTATACCGAAACGAAGTCCTTATTAAACACCGAGGGGTTCTTTTCAGGTATGTTTGGTAACCCCATTGATTACAAAGCACTCTCGATACTTAATAATGAAACCTTCCAGCTTGCTTGTAATGAACTAACTTACTCAGGGTTAAGTGAGCTTAATGATATTAGTGGGCTATGGGAGATCATCACACAACGGCAAACAAAAAACCGCATCATACCTAAGAATGATCAAACCAGTGATGTTCGTGAAATTTACAGTCTATTAAGCGGTAAAAAAGAACTTTTCAGCCCTGAACCTCAAGCAGATAGTATCAATGTGAAAACAGCGGTTTGGTTCATAGCTAATGCTTGCCGACAACTTTTTCATACCCCATTGACTAAGGATTCTGCAACGGCTTATATTGTTCAGTATGAAAAAGGGGTCGCGGTATACTGTCATCTCAAAGGCATTAAAAAGAATCAAACTTTTGTCTTCAATACAGAACTTGAAAAGTTTTATCTGATTGCTTTATTTGCACAAGGTAAGCAAAGTTCGCTCAAAAAAGTTACTCTCTTCTTAAGGAAGGTAGACACTGATATTGATCACCGGCTTTTTACTGCTTATAACCAAGCGCTAGCAACAGGCTTGTTTCATTTCACTATTGATGAGCTCCAGCTACAAGAAAACACTTTCACAGCACTTTTTTATGCCTTAATTAGCTTCTGGCTCAATCGAACCCTACCCGCAGCACATATAAAGCTGATCGAGCAACAATACCATCGCTCCGAAAGCAATCACTATGCTTGGTTAGCCGCGGAATACGCTACAGCACTCGCCTTACTCTCCCCTGACGAAAGCATTCGACAACACTATAAAACCATTGCTCAGCAACAACACAAAGCATTAGCAACACACTCTCTCTTCTTCCTCACAACCCCTCAAGCCGAGTGGGAGCGCGCACTCAGTGCATTGAACCGCTTAACAAGGCCGCCTATTGATAATGTAAAAGGAGAGGAACGTATTGTCTGGGTTCTGGATAAGGACCGTTATAACGAATATTATTTAACCCCAAAGGTACAAAAAAAATCACCCAAAACAGATTGGACTAAAGGGCGTAATATCGCACTAAAACGTTTGGCAAAAGAACGGCATCAATTTTCGATCTTAAGCCAACAGGACTTAACACTTTGTGATTGTATTATGGAGCAGCCGAACTATGATTCTTACGCGTCTAAAGGCCCTCAATATTACCTTGATATGAACTGCACATGGCTGGGAATGGTTAATCACCCTGCTATTTATTGGGATCAAGCCCGTAGTGCACCAATTGAAGTCACTCAAGCTGAATTTGAACTATTAGTGGTTGAAGAAGGCAATAATTTACGCATTAGTTTTTATCCACCGTTTAATCAAGATAATACTGAATCGCGTTATTTAATTCACAAAGAAACCCCAACACGTCTTTGTATCTACCAAAAAAATGAACAAGTTTACCGCTTAAGTGAAATCCTATCCGATGGATTAGTAATTCCTCACGAAGCAGAACAAGACTTGCGTAAAACCCTTACCTCTTTAGCACCGATGATTAAGATCCAATCTGATCTGGAAGGCATAAATGAGGCTGAAGAAGTCCCTGCTAATGCCCAAATCCATGCTAATTTGCTACCTTATGGTGAGGGTTTGCGCGCGACCTTGCGTATTCAAGCTTTTACTGATTTTGGTCCCTTATACCCTCCTGGACAAGGGCGAGCCAAACTATTAGTTGAACACAATGGTACCGCCTATAAAACCCATCGCGACCTTGCCCTCGAAAAACAAAAAATGGATAAGTTGCTCCTCAGTAGCGATATTTTAGGCAATGCCAGTAAACTAGAAGATGAGTACTTACTGGAAGACCCCCAAGATTGTTTAGAGTTATTAGAACAACTTCGAGAAGAGGGTGATGATGTTGTCATTGCATGGCCTGAAGGTGAAATCATGCGGGTTAGTTCTCGTTTTGATACAGGCAATATGCGCTTGAGTATCAATAAGAGTGGCGACTGGTTTCAATTAGATGGCAAAATTGAAACCGATGCAGGCTTAGTGCTTTCATTGCATCAATTACTCGAGCTGTCTGAAAAATCTAAAGGGCGCTTTATCCAATTAGGGGACGGTGAATATATTTCCCTCACGAACTCCTTCCGCAAACGTTTGGATGCACTGCGTAATTACTCTGATTTAAAAGGAGACAATCTACAGGTTAATGGCTTAGCTGCCTTTGCATTGGATGATTTTATTACCGATGTGGGTGAATTAGTCGTCGATGATGAATGGCAACAACACGTTAATAAATTAAAATCCGTAGACCATAATAAGATTGAGATTCCTTCCACGTTACAAACCGTACTTCGTGATTACCAAGAAGAGGGGTTTCAATGGCTCTGCCGTCTCTCTAAATGGGGGGTCGGTGCTTGTTTAGCAGATGATATGGGTTTAGGTAAAACCATGCAAACCCTTGCTTTATTATTACACCGAGGCGGTGACGGTCCTGCTTTAATCGTTGCGCCTACGTCCGTGTGCCATAATTGGGAAAGCGAAGCCCAAAAATTTGCCCCTACACTCAACCCTTTGATGTATCAAAATGGTGATCGTAAAGCACTGATTGAAGCAGCGGGTCAACACGATATGATTATCGTCACTTATGGTTTACTGCAACAAAACAGCGAGACTTTCCTTGATAAAAAATGGCACAGCATTGTACTTGATGAAGCCCAAGCGATCAAAAACGTTAATGCGAAGCGCACCCGTACCGCACATCAATTAGTAGGCAATTTTAAAGTAGTCACCACAGGAACCCCAATTGAAAACCATTTAGGCGAACTCTGGAGCTTGTTCCGCTTTCTCAATCCTGGTCTTTTAGGTTCACAAGAACAGTTTATGAAGCGTTATATGATTCCGATAGAACGCAATAATGACATCGAAGCACGCCAACAGCTTAAACGTCTGATCCAAGTCTTTATCTTGCGTCGCCTTAAGAGCGATGTTTTGGAAGAGCTCCCTCCCAAAACAGAAATCACGGTTAAGATTCCATTATCCAAACAAGAGCGATCAATGTATGAAGCCGTACGCCAACAAGCATTAAAAAATCTTGTCAATAATAACGATGAAAAGGGGTCTGATCACCTTAAAGTCTTAGCCGCAATTACCAAGCTACGTCTTGCCAGTTGTCATCCTAGGCTGATTATGCCTGATAGTACCCTTGCAAGCAGTAAGCTCGAACGCTTTGCTGAACTGGTCGAGGATCTACAAAAGAATAAACACAAAGCCCTTGTCTTTAGTCAGTTCGTAAAACACCTCAGCATTATTCGACGCTACTTAGACAGAAAAGGTATTCGTTATCAGTATCTTGACGGAAGCACGCCGACGAACCAACGTAAAAAACGCGTGGAAGCTTTCCAAAATGGAGAAGGTAAACTGTTCTTAATCAGCCTGAAAGCAGGTGGCTCTGGGTTAAATTTAACCGCAGCAGATTATGTGATCCATATGGACCCTTGGTGGAACCCAGCAGTGGAAGATCAAGCTTCCGACCGAGCACACCGTATCGGACAAACTCGTCCCGTTACGATTTACCGTTTGGTTTCAGAAAATACTATTGAGGAAAAAATTGTGAAATTACATAAATATAAACGTGATCTTGCCGATGGTTTACTTGAAGGAAGCAACCTAAGTGGCAGCATGAATGCTACGGATATGTTGGCTTTAATACAAGAAGGCTAAGGAAGCTTATCTCGCAAACAATCTAAAACGCTCACCCTGAAGAAAAAAAGCAGTGTCATTCCCTTCAGGGTGACCATCAATAAATAAACAGCGTTTATCTGAGTTGGTAGTATTGATCAGGATTGTACATAAAATACATATCCTTCGGGCTAAGTCGTGGCAAATAGACCACAGGTTTACCTTTTTTATCAACGACCTCAGCAAGAACGATGTCTTTTTTCACCTCACTCTTTTCAGAGTTTGGATCTTTCAACAAGGACGTTTCTTCAATACGATCAACAATATGATCCACCCATTTTAACTTCTTAGCTTCCGTCGCAAATTCTGTCCAATCGCCATCAGAAGAATGCTTATACATCTTTTTAATAAATTCACGGGTAGTAATACCCATCTTTGATGCAACAGGTGATGCCAAACGTTGCCACCACTTTTTAGACTCTTCATAAAACTCTTTTTGCTGTGTCAGGTTTAAACGCGTGAAGAAAAAAGTGGAACTGATTTGATGGTGTAAAAGAATGGCATTAGGATAAGCAAATGATTGTTTCGCTAGCGTCACCATTGTTGCCGCCATTGAGGCTGCAAAGGACTTTACCACTACAAAAATAGGTGCCTTACTGCCTTCCATTGCTTTTAAAATACGATAACCTGCCATAACAGATCCTCCAGGAGAACTATCAATCACAATAAAAATAGGCTTGTTCCCCTCTTTATTATT
The DNA here is from genome assembly GCA_023146545.1 of Cocleimonas sp. Taxonomy (GTDB): domain Bacteria; phylum Pseudomonadota; class Gammaproteobacteria; order Thiotrichales; family Thiotrichaceae; genus JAGLBW01. The sequence goes on along the minus strand of JAGLBW010000051.1, from coordinate 3,130 downwards.
GTAGTAGTTAATCCGTGTTGTGATGTAATCAGCAGTATCACTCAAAATAGGTCCATTTAAAGCAATACGACGGTCAGAGATCACCAAGGTATTTTCATCTTTTAAAGGATTATCGAGATAAATAGGCTCACGGTCGGCATAAATATCCCGCTCTTTTTTAATCTTTAAGACTTCTATCTCTGAGTTTAGCTTAGAAACTCTGGCATCCCACTCGGTTTGACGTGCATTTAATTCACTGGAAAGCTTTGTTGCACGCGCTTTAGCCAGCGAAGCTTCGCGCGTTAGCCTACTCAGCTCATCCTGATAAGCTAGGGTTTCATCCCGCCGATCACGCTCGCGCTTTAAATCCTCCAAGTCTAACTGTTCTGCAATAATTTGCTTTTCCCATTTTATTTTTTGCAAGCGCGCCAACAAATCAGCATTTTCATTTTTAAGCCGCTCATTTCTCAGTGAATTTCGCATCGAGAGTTTTTTCTTTGCTTGTTGTAACGCTTTTGTTTCAGGATCAAGAATTTCTTTTGGCTTTTGTTTTTTTGTTTTTTTCGCTTTAGTTTTTACATTACCTTCATCAAAAACGGTCTGAGTAGTGTTGTCTTCATCAGCTCTCTCTTTAGCCTTCTTTTTAGGCTCTGTTTTAACAACATCAGTGTCTACTTTTTCCACATCAGTAGTCGCAGCTTCTTCTTTCTTTGTTTCTGGTGTATAACTTGGTACTTCCGCATAGACGGCAACACTTCCAAAAATAATTAATGCAGCTAATGCACTACGATAATTCATATATCTTCCCCTTACATCATGAACTTGATTACTAAAAACTTAACCTTAAAACACACTAGGTTTTTATAGCGTTAACAGCTCCTAAGTACCACGAAATTAATCCAAGAACTCGCAACAAACGAATGCTGAAGTCCTAACGCTTTATCATCCTTATTTTCTCATCTTCCCCATTATTTTTTCAATCACATCGGTCGGTTTGCCCTCCATTAAAACGGTATTGAAATAACAAAAAGATTAGTAATTTCACTAACATAAGAAATACAATACAAACAAGATCACCTTTCTAGCAAATGTCCTTATTTTTTATTCATCCTATCGAATAATCTTTTTTCGTTATCCTGTCTTCAAAGGGGTAGCGACCCAAAACAAACAACACAAAGGTCTAAGCTTCCACAGATTCAAACGCTGATACTCTTGGAACAATAACATCACCTAGCCCTCTTAAAGAGGGCTAATAAGTGAGATGGTTAGCTCACATTAAAACCAAGTTTAATGTTGTATAATAGAGAGCAGATTGAGGAGTAATTGTGGTCTTTCCCAGCTAGGTTGACAGAGCCTAAGGCAAAATGATACCCAGATATTGTTTAAAAAAAAGCAGGAAGGCAAGATTAATCTGAGAGATTAATAATTATTAATTCGTTTTGTTTTTTATCAAAAGTAACCTATCAAGAGAAGACGGCTAAAACAAAAAAACGAAGCCATCACCTATAAACAGTTGATAAAAATAAAATCAAGTAGCAAAAAGCGCCCTTTTCTAATTTTAAACATAACCTAAAGCCCGTGTTTTTCTATCGATCTAACGCTATAGAAAAAAAATCTCATAATGGAAATATCAACAAAGAAAGGTGATGGCTTACAGTTTGCGATGATCCAAAACGGGAAAATTCTTACGCACTTTATACTGAGCATAAAGGTCAATATCAATGATCGTCACATTTGAACCTCTATTGGCGACATCACAGATGCTTCCCCAATAGTCAATCACCATACTATTACCATGTGTTGTTCGTCCATTCACATGATAGCCCCCTTGTGCAGGTGCAATGACATAACTCAAATTTTCGATAGCTCGCGCACGTAAAAGGGGTTCCCAATGAGCTTTACCTGTTACATCCGTAAAGGCGGAAGGAACAACAAAGATCTCAGCCCCTTGTTCCACTAATGCTCGGTATAATTTAGGGAAACGTAAGTCATAACACACCGACATGCCAATCCGTCCAAACGGGGTCGGTACAACCACGACTTGATTTCCTGGTACGGTTGTTGCACTTTCATTATAGACCTCCCTCGCACTTTCTAATATCACATCAAACATATGGATTTTATCGTAACGGGCAACCTGCTCACCTTTATTATTGTACATAATGGAAGATGCCGTTGATTTTAAAGGATTATCTGTTTTTAATGGAATCGTACCCGAGATAATCCATATGCCTAAACTAATCGCCAACTGACTTAAACTGTCTTGAATTACACCTTGTCCTTCTTCTTCCGCAATGGCGACACGATCCATATCACTTTTACCCATAAAAGCGAAATTTTCAGGTAGAACCACCATATCAGCACCGCGTTCAACAGCGATCTTAGCCAAACGAGAGGCCTCCATTACGTTACCGATAACTTGTGACCCTGATGCCATTTGTATGGCTGCTATTTTTGACACTTTTTTCCTCTGTTATTTTTTTAAGATGTAAAGACATACTCACACCTTTAATTTAGAAACAAAAATTTAATACCTTCTTCCTGATACTCACTTTTCTTTTTGTTCTCAATTGATTCACTTTTACATCAAGACCACATCAAATTGCTCTTGAGTGTATAAATTTTCAACTTGAAAACGGATAGGAAGATCAATAAACTCCTGCAATTTAGCAAGGCTTTCTTTTTCTTCATCAAGAAACAAATCGACAACATCTTGTGCCGCTAAAACCAATAACTCCTTTGCTGCAAACTGTCGGGCTTCTCGTAAGATTTCTCGAAAAATTTCATAACAAACACTTGATGCCGTTTTCACATAACCCCGTCCGTGACAGGTTGGGCAAGGCTCACATAAAATATGCCCCAAACTCTCACTGGTACGTTTACGGGTCATTTCTACTAACCCTAAGGAGGAGAGTGTATTACTTACGCTGGTTTTACTGGGGTCTTTTTCTAACGCTTTATCTAAAGCTAACAATACCAGTTTTTTATGACCCTCTTCTTTCATATCAATAAAATCAAGAATAATAATTCCACCCAAATTACGCAATCGTAACTGACGAGCAATGGATTGAGCTGCTTCTAAATTAGTTTTGAAAATCGTTTCTTCAAGGTTTCGATGCCCGACAAATCCGCCCGTATTCACATCCACAGT
>JAGLBW010000050.1 GCA_023146545.1 Cocleimonas sp. | reverse complement strand
CTCTTTTAGGGCTTGCCCTTGATTATGATTTAAGGAAGAAAACGTTAATAATATGCTCAAGCCCTATCAATGGAGGCACCTATAATTTGTTTTGATTGAGACCCTAACCGTGTTACTTTTATAATGCAAGATTATGACGTACTGTAGCATTTAACCGCTAAATGTTGATAAATACGTCTATATTTGTATAAAAAAGCATCGATTGCAGGTCTTTTTCATTGATGAGCTAAACTACACGATAATAAGCTTTGATGAAACAACCGTCGCACTAGAATGCGCTTAAAAGCTGACCAGCTTGATAATAGAGCACTCTGACTTGGCTCTCTATCACCTAATTTATTGCAAACTTTCCAGTACAGGTGTTGTTAATGGCATTCGTCCTCGCCAGATTTCGTAAGAGGCTGCTGCTTGTTCAACCAGCATCCCTAAACCATTCAAAACTAATGCTGCCCCCTGATCTTCACACCAATATTCAAAGGCAGTCGGACGACTGGCATACATGAGGTCATAGCAGATACTGTCTTCAAATAAACAACTTTCTGGTATTGGCGGCATAATGCCGTGCAAACTGGCAGCAGTGGCATTAATAATAAGATCAAACGGGGCTTGATCTCGCAACTCATTAAAGCTTCCCCCACGGATTGAGCCTAAATCAGCAAAGTCTAACGCTAACTGTGTCGCACGCTCAGGGGTACGGTTTGCAATCACTAAGGTCTTAATATGAGCCTCCATCAACGGTTGAACCACACCTTTTGATGCACCCCCAGCCCCCAAGAGTAAAACGCGCTTGCCTTCCAATACCAGTTTATAATTAACGACCAAATCATGCAATAATCCGACACCATCGGTGTTCGCACCATAAAGCGTACCATCGTCTCTAAAACACAAGGTATTTACAGCACCTGCACGCTGTGCGTAATCACTTAATTCATCAGCGAGTTCCCATGCCTGTTCTTTAAACGGTACAGTCACATTGAGTCCTTTCCCTCCCTGTTGTTTAAAGGTTGTAATATTATCCTCAAAGGCATCTAAGTCCCCCAAAAGCGTGTCATAACTCATAGCATCATCAACTTGTTGGGCAAACATACCGTGAATAAGGGGGGATTTGCTGTGCTCAATAGGATTACCGATTACCGCATATTTTTCAATAATGACCGTCTTCATTTACACTGTTTCCTCCGCTAACCATTGCGCGATATCCTTGGCATAGTACGTTAGTATGCCATCACCTCCTGCTCGTTTCATACTGATTAACGCTTCTAATACACACGCTTTCTCATCAATCCAACCGTTTTCTGCAGCAGCTTTTAACATCGCATACTCACCACTGACTTGATATACATAAGTCGGGGCTTTAAATTCATCTTTAATCCGTCTTACTATATCTAAATAAGGCATACCGGGTTTAATCATCACCATATCAGCCCCTTCTTGTAAATCTAAAGCAACTTCATGTAATGCCTCATCGGTATTCGCAGGATCCATCTGATAACTGTACTTATTACCGCCCCCTAAACTTCCTGCTGACCCAACGGCATCACGAAAAGGACCATAGAAACTCGATGCGTATTTTGCAGAGTACGCCAAAATACGGGTATTTCGATACCCTGTGGCTTCCAATGCTTGACGAATTGCGGCAATTCGACCGTCCATCATATCCGAAGGTGCAACAATGTCAGCACCTGCTTGAGCATGAGAAACGGCTTGCTTTACTAGCACTTCAACTGTTTCATCATTGATAATATACCCTGCCTCATTCATTAAGCCGTCTTGACCGTGTGAGGTAAACGGATCAAGTGCCACATCAGTAATGATCCCCAATTCAGACACCGCCGCTTTTACTGCGCGAACCGCGCGTTGGGCAAGACCTTCGGGGTTATACGCTTCCTCTGCTAATTCAGATTTATTATCCGTACCAACAACAGGAAAGATCGCCATTGCAGGCACGCCCAATGAGGCAACCGTTTTTGCTTCTTTCACTAATAAATCAATACTTAAGCGTTCAACATTTGGCATAGAAGCAATCGCTTCGCGTTGGTTTTTACCTTCAATGACAAAGACAGGGTAAATAAGATCATTGGCAGTTAAGGTGTTTTCGCGCATTAAACGACGTGAAAAATCATTGTAACGCATACGGCGTGGACGTGAATGGGGGTAACGACCTGTTAGAGTAGGCATAAAAAAATCCAAGGGGTTATTAAGGGGTAAGTTAGTAAAGGATAAGAAAAATATTATTTCAAGAATTGAAATAAAAGGCGAGAAGTCTTAGGGGATAGAAAGATCATATATCCCCCTTCATTTATTTTTTCCACCGACTAGAATGCGCTCACGGGTTGCATAGCATCACTATCCGTTTCATAAGATCAATATAACAACAAATCACTAATGTTTAATCCATTTGTTACGTAACACTTGATAAGCACTTTCCTCTCCATTTTGCGGCTCTCTTAAATTCAATAAAATCCGATTAACAGGCTCTCGTAATTTACTATTTTCAGGAAAAGCAATGCCATAAATTTGGGGGTTAAAACTGGCAGGCATCACCGCTAAGAGTGTCTTACCTGCTTTAGCGTTGATGATATCGGACAAATAACTTAAACGCGGACCATCATGAACCAAAGCCTCCACCGTCCCTGCTTGCAATGCCTTAATACCTGCGGCCATATCCTGAACAGGGGTCACTGTAATACCATGACTCTCTAACCAAAGCCGTGGTGCATCGCTGGCAATCGCGGCAACACGTTTACCCGGCAAATCAGCTTCAGAACGAATCGAACCCGAGATTGCTTTAGCCGTTAACGCACTCGTGACAACCGCCGTTAAGATACTCAACATAATCAGTCCTGTAAGATGCCAGCTTAAATCAATCACCCTAGCTACACCTCGGCTACGAGGCGTTTCCCATGTGACTAACATCGTTAAGCCCCACCAGAAGGCTTCTGTAATACCTTTAAAGTAATCAGAAGGAAAGACAGCAGGCTGTTTTGATAAGCGATCGATCAACAAACGCAAGTGGGCGCTAAGAAACAGCATGGCGATTAATATCAATAACACGTTAATCGTCAATAATTTTTTTAGTTCATCGAGCATCACAAAAAAAGGATTAGAACGTTGTTTATCCGGTGCAACCATAATTTGCAGACCTAACTCATACATTGAGTCCGAAAAGTCTATCTTTGCTTGACGCTCTGACGTTACCGTAATCGCCGCAATCCCCACATCGATCGTTGATTTTTTTGTAGCCGCTATTAATTGTGGGGTTGTTTCGTAATAAACCCACTTAATTTTTGTGTCTAACTTGACCGCTATCGCTTTCCATAAATCAATACTAAAACCGATAGGGTTACGTTTATTTTCAGGTTTATTAATATCATACATAACCCAAGGCTCAGAGTGTTTAATACCTACCTCCAGCGTCCCTTTAGCATAAAGGGGCGTATTAATAAGAAAAGTAAGACACAACAGGGTAAAAAAGTGAGTATATTTCATAGCAACATGTTAAAAATTAAACAAAGTAGAGGATACTAACCCTTTTAGCAAAAGGTTCAAGTGATTGTTTTAATTAATATCATCGATTCAATCGTTATCCAGTTCCTTTCCCATGAATAAGCCTCACTTTAAGCGTATCAATCGCACTCGGGTGATCAATAAAATAATTACGCCCCCCTTGTAATTGTTCGATACGATGGTTACGCCGTTGCTCTTCCTCGCTGGGTGGATCAAGCTCATTCCAGTTACGCAATAATAGCATTTGTTTCCGAAATAATTTCAACCCATAAGCATCCACCATATAGAAAATGGAACGGGCAATTTCACCACGGTGAACATGAGGAGGTTCAACTAAATTACGTTGATAATCTATTTCAAAATCAAAGGATAACCAGTTTCTTTCCTCGCCTTCAACCTCACCAAAACTATAACTCCCACGAGCGGCATTCAAATCTTTTCGAGCAGGGTAAATATTATGAAGGTCTGATTCCATTAAGCGAAACCGTTTTGATTTTTCCCGACAGCACTGTCGATCCAGACAATTTAAACTTTTCACTACCCAAGCCATTGGAAAGACATGCTCTGCGTTAATCCATTCAGGTTTTATCCTTCCAAACCGTTGCTGACTATAAAGCGTTACACCACCTTCACCATAAAGATCCCCCCAAAACAAGCTCAAGGCATCGTGGTATTTTGATGTTTTTATTTGTCCTGAATTAAATGTCATAACGTTATCCTGCACTGAAAATTTTAGAGGGAGGTCTTGTTAAAATCTATTTTATTAGCTGTTTTTTATCAAGCTATTATGATACAAGAATACTTTTTAACCGCCGTTATTCTTTATCTTTCTCTAAAAACAACAGGGTTTACTATTGCCACATTCACAACAGATCAATACAATCTCTATGTTTGCTTTTTTAGGATGATTGAAGGAAGCGTAACAGAAGTATTATAAAATACTGCTTTTTGGACTAGGTCAACACTAGAATTATTGCTTTTCGACCTTATATATCCTCAGATAGCCGTAAAATTTTTCAGAAGCATTCGGGAGTCACTACATGCCTTGGAATGAACCAAGTGGTAACAATGATAAAGATAAAGAGAAGGATCCTTGGGGAGAAAACTCCAAAAAAGATCCTAAGAAGAAACCCTCTTCAAACGACAATGGGGTGGAAGAGTTAACCCGTAAGATCAATGATAAAGTCAGTAGCATTTTCGGCGGCACATCCGATGGCGATGGTCACAATAAGACAGGTCTGTACTTAATTGCCGCTGTTTTATTTGGCTTTTGGCTCTTTACAGGATTTTATACGGTAGATTCTGCGCAGCGTGGTGTCGAATTACGGTTTGGCGCTTACCAGCAAACGACCCAGCCTGGACTGCATTGGCATTTTCCCTACCCTGTAGAAACGATCGAATTAGTTGATGTAGATAAAAACCGTACCGCTAAAGACCGTACCCATATGCTCACTAAAGATGAGAACATTATTGATATTGGTGTTTCGGTACAATACAAAATTAAAGACCCTGAAAATTATCTATTTAATGTCTACCTTGTTGACTATGAGCCACAACAATCTATTGGTACCTTATATCAGGTGATGCGAAGTGCTGTTAGAGAAGTGATTGGTCGCAATACAATGGATGGGATTTTAAAAGAAAACCGTGCGGGTTTTGCACCTGACACCTTAAAAGTGATGCAAGAGATTCTGAATGAATATAAATCAGGGATCCATGTCATTAAAGTCAACTTAACCTATGCCGAAGCACCAAAAGCTGTAAAAGATGCCTTTGATGATGCTAACCGCGCACGTGAAGATAAAGACCGTTATAAGAACCAAGCTGAAACTTATTCCAAGCGTGTTATTCCTGCCGCTCGTGGTAAAGCTGCGCGAATTATGGAAGATGCAACCGCTTATACCAGTCAGACCGTTTCTAAAGCAACAGGTGATTCGAGCCGTTTTACTCAATTAAATAACGAATATAGCAAAGCCCCTGACGTTACCCGAGAGCGCTTATACCTTGAAACCATGGAAAAAGTATTCTCTAAGAATAATAAGATCATGATTGATAGTAAATCAGGCAATAACCTATTGTATTTGCCCTTAGATAAGCTCAATAGTAATCAACGCTCCCCTGATAGCGCCACGCTCTCCCCTGCTGTTGCTAGCGCATTACAACAACAAGTGGTCAAGCAGCGACAAAACCCCCAACAAACAACACGTAGCAATCCTCGCTCAACCTTAAGGGAGTCACGTTAATGAAAAATGCAATTGGACTGATTATTGCCATTGTTGGCTTTATCATCAGTTCATCAACCTACATTGTTGATGAGCGTGAAACAGCCATTAAATTTCGTTTTAAACAAATTATTGAATCTAACATTAAACCAGGCTTACATTTTAAATTGCCTTTAATTCATACGGTTAAAAAATTCAATTCACAAATTCTCACCTTGGATGCAAAACCTGATCGTTTTTTAACTAACGAAAAGAAATACGTGCGTGTTGATTTCTTTGTCAAATGGAAAATATCCAATGTCAGTGAATTCTATCGTGCCACACGCGGCGATATCGCGCGCGCCCAAAATCGTCTGGAAGGCATTATGAAAGATGGTTTGCGCAATGAATTCAGTAAACGCACCATTCAAGAAGCTATTTCAGGTGAACGCGGTGCAATTATTTCATCCTTACGTGATAAATCTAATAAGGATGCGAAAGAGCTGGGTATTACCATTGTCGATGCACGGGTCAGCCAGATTGATTTCCCTGATACCGTCAGTGAATCGGTGTTTGATCGAATGCGTTCTGAACGACAGCGGGTAGCACAGGACTTCCGTTCTCGTGGTAAAGAGGAAGCTGAAAAAATCCGAGCGGCGGCTGATCGTGAAGCCACCATTATCGAAGCGGATGCCTACAGTAAAGGTGAAACATTACGCGGTCAAGGTGATGCTAAAGCGGCAGCAATTTATGCTAAAGCTTACTCTCAAGATGCTGAATTTTATGCTTTTTATCGCAGTCTCTCCGCATATGAAAAATCATTATCGAATGCGGGTGATATTATGGTGATTGAACCAGACTCTGAATTCTTCCGTTACTTTAAAAAGAAAACTAACTAAGTGGGTATCAACTGGCATGATTTGCTCACTGCTTTTGCTTTAGTCTTAATTATCGAGGGACTGTTACCGTTTACAATCCCCGATAAAATTAAAAGCATTTATCAACGTTTAGTTGATGCACCTGATAACAGCCTACGCACAATGGGACTCGCCAGTATTATTGCAGGTCTTGCTTTACTTTATATGGTATGACGCACTATCAAAATCTTCAGCTTGATCTAACCGAGCGGCAAAGGCTACCGATCATATCAGGTATTATTTATACCGCTCTCACCCCAGCTATGGATCATACCATTGCACAGGGTGGGTGTTATGATCCCATTGACACCGCTAACAATCGGCGCACTGCCACGGGTTTCACTACCACAATCAGGACACTTGCCACCTTATCACAGCAAGAGAGCACCACCGCTAAACATTCTATTTTAGCCTCTTACGCCATTGACAAAATCCTCGATAATTTCATGGCACAACACCACCATCAAGGTCAATCCGTTATCCGTCAACCGTATCAACACGCCAATATCACCCCTAAACAGCAAGGCTGTGATCGATGCTGAGAAACAACACAGTGCTTAGCTTGAATTGTTTTCACCCTCTAAAAAATTAAAAAGGTGAGCTCACATCGGCAGTGAGGATTCCACCTTATTGCGCGAATCATTCGATAAAAACGCATATAATTGCACCCGCTAAAACACATTAAAGCAAACGTTTTAGCTTTAAAACCAAAGAGAAAATACAAATGGGAAAATTTGTTGTAGTCCTCGGCACCCAATGGGGTGATGAAGGTAAAGGAAAAGTTGTTGATTTACTCACCGAAAAAGCAGCCGCCGTGGTGCGTTTTCAAGGGGGGCATAATGCAGGGCATACTTTAGTCATTGATGGCAAAAAAACAGTATTACACCTGATTCCATCAGGCATCTTGCGTGAAAAGGTTGAATGCATGATTGGTAATGGCGTAGTGTTAGCGCCTGATGCACTCTTAAAAGAACTTAACATGCTGGAAGCAGAAGGTATTCCAGCGAATGAACGCCTTAAGTTATCAGAAGCTTGCCAATTAATTATGCCTTACCATGTTGCACTGGATGCGGCACGAGAAGTTGCCCGAGGCAATAAAGCCATTGGCACAACAGGACGCGGTATTGGTCCTGCTTACGAAGATAAAATTTCTCGTCGGGGTTTACGTCTCGGAGATTTATTGGATACAGAACGCTTTAAAATCAAACTAAAAGAAGTGATGGATTATCACAACTATAGCTTGAAAAATTACTTCAAAGCTGATGAAGTGGATTATCAAACTGTATTAGATGAAGCTTTAGAAATGGCCGAAAAAATGCGCCCCATGATTATTGATGTGCCGCATCGTTTGCAACAACTGCGCAAAGCAGGTCAGCACGTTATGTTTGAAGGCGCACAAGGCACACTGCTGGATATCGACCACGGCACTTACCCTTATGTTACTTCATCAAGTACCACCGCGGGCGGAGCTTGCACAGGTTCAGGTGTTGGCCCGAAAGATTTAGATTATATTTTAGGCATTACTAAGGCTTACACCACTCGTGTGGGTTCAGGACCTTTCCCAACAGAATTATTTGATGATATGGGAATGCATCTTGCTAAAGTAGGCAATGAACTTGGTGCGACCACAGGTCGTTCACGCCGTTGTGGTTGGCTCGATAGTGTTGCCTTGCGCCGCTCCATGCAAATCAATAGCATCACAGGTTTATGTGTAACAAAACTGGACGTATTGGATGACGTAGACACCATTAAAATTTGCACTCACTATGAGTTAGACGGCAAGAAATTGGAAATACCACCGATTAATACCCCTGAATTTGCGAAATGTAAACCCGTTTACGAAGAGATTGCAGGCTGGAAATCCCAAACATTTGGTATCACGTCTTATGATGACTTACCTGAAAATGCCAAACAATACCTAAAGCGGATAGAAGTACTACTAGAAACCCCCATTGACATTATCTCAACAGGTCCAGACCGTGAGCATACAATGATTATACGCCACCCCTATGATGTTTAACCCTTAAAGGTTTTGGTCTTTAAGTCCATAAAAAACGGCTAATAAAGGATAATTAGCCGTTTTATTTCATGGGTTCAGTTTTAGAACAAACCACGCAGACTATCAAGCCCATGCATCACATCAACAACACTACCCACTGCACCAGCGCCTTCTTTCACAGCATCGGTCGTCTGACGACGTTTCATATTCTCGAGCTTAACTTCACGCCCTTCAAGTCGCTGTTGGCGTGCATATTGTTCTGCTTGAGCAGCATTTACGTGGGCAGAAGGCGCACCACGGTTTGCATTCATACTACGTGTATTCGCCCCAGAACCACCGCAAGCGGTCAGAAAAAGAGAGGAAGCAAAAAGAGTTGCCATAATCACACTGTATTTTTTCATAGTAAATTCTTCTTTTTTAAATGATAAAATATTAATTTAATTGGTCTAACGCGGAACAATCACTGTTGTTGCTGGTGCAGTATAAGTTACGCCACCTTTCACATTTCGATTAGCATGTGCAACGGCATCCGCAACCCTCATTCTTTCGTTATGATTTCTATCACGATCTGCTTGTTGTAATTGGGTAGTATAATTCCGATTGGCGTTTGTTTGTGCCTCATTAAGTGCAGGCCCTTTAGTCTTGGTATTTGTTGCACATCCCCACAGCGTACTGAATAAGGTGATTGCAAGTAATACAGGGATAGTTTTTATCATTGTACCGATGCCTCCTGATATGTTTATCAATCAAGTAAACGTTATGCGCTATTCATCTATAGCGATTAGGGAAGTGTAAAAACCGATTAATGAGTAAATTGAATCCAGAATTACCGATCTTGCGATACTTTAAGTCATTTCAATAAAACAATGATTAGAATGACTTAAATCATCAAACGGATAAACGCTAATACTCAATCTATTTCACCCAAGGTTTTTTAGAAAACCCTATTTAGATTAACCCATAACAGTTTATAAAGATGAGTTATTTATAAAAAAACGATTAAAATATAATAAGCCCTTATTTTTATTGTTATTTATATAATAATGGTCTAATACTGTAGATGTTTTTAGGGCAATGAAGTTCCCTATAATAATACGTAACACCCAAAAACATCGTGAATATAATGCTAACAGATTAGCATCTCAATCTCACTAAGGGAATAAATCCAGACAAAAGGTATTTTTTAATATACTGTATTTCATTCTTATAAATTACTCAATGACTGAAGCACTAAACAAATTAACGCCCCAGAAAACCCCCTATTCGCTAAAAATCGGGATCGGCGCGCACGCTCCTTAAAGTCCTTAGGAGGGTTGCTACCAAACCGTTTTTCATGTTGTTGTTTTGCGAGTTGCAACCAGTCAATATTGGCAACACATAAGCTGGTTCTTATCAAAGCATCCTCAATACCACGTTGCCTTAATTCATAGCTTATTTTTATTTCACCCTGCCCACGGCTCACCCGTGAGCGCACAAAAGCTTCAGCAAAGCGTTCATTACTTAAGTAGTTATTGGTTTCTAATTGATCACAGAGTACGTGAAGATCAACAGCATCAGAAAAAGGTTTTTGACGCAATTTATTGATCAGTTCGAGACGTGAGTGCTCTCGTCGGGCTAACAAACCTAAAGCAACCTGATAACAACGGGTATCGTTATCAAGCTCTTGACGTGGCTTAAACATAAAGGGTTATTTAAGCGATTTTTTTTGAGCTTTTGAAACTTTTGCCTTCTCTTCTTTAGGTTTTTTACTTGCTAATAACTGCTCACGAATTCCTTTTTCAACCGTGTTAGCAATATCAGGGTTTTCTTTTAAGAAACGGCGTACATTTTCTTTACCTTGACCAATCTTTGCATCTTTATAACTGTACCAAGCCCCTGCTTTTTTAATAAAACCCAGTTGCACACCCAAATCAATGATTTCACCTTCAAGAGAAACCCCTTCACCATAAATAATTTCAAATTCAGCCTGTTTAAAAGGCGGTGCCATTTTATTTTTTACTACTTTAACACGGGTTGAATTACCAACAATCTCATCACCGCGTTTAATTGCACCTATTCGACGAATATCAAGACGCACCGAAGCATAAAATTTAAGGGCATTACCGCCTGTTGTGGTTTCAGGGCTACCAAACATAACACCAATTTTCATACGAATTTGATTAATAAAGATAACCATTGTATTAGAACGTTGAATATTCGCAGTCAATTTGCGTAAAGCTTGCGACATCAAACGGGCTTGCAACCCCATATGGGAATCACCCATATCACCTTCAATTTCTGCCTTAGGTGTTAATGCGGCAACAGAATCAACGACCACCATATCGACACCACCTGAGCGCACTAACATATCAGTGATTTCTAACGCTTGCTCACCTGTATCAGGTTGTGAGACCAATAAATCATCAATATTAACCCCTAGTTTTTCAGCATACGCAGGATCAAGCGCATGTTCTGCATCAATAAAGGCAGCCGTTCCTCCAGCTTTTTGACATTCTGCGATAGCATGTAATGTCATGGTCGTTTTGCCTGATGATTCTGGGCCATAAATTTCAATCACACGCCCACGCGGTAATCCACCAATCCCTAAAGCAATATCTAAATTGAGTGACCCTGTTGAAACAACATCAATATTTTTTACTGCAGCATCTCCCATACGCATCACTGCGCCTTTTCCGAATTGACGCTCAATTTGCCCTAAGGCAGCAGCAAGTGCTTTTTTTCTATTTTCATCCACGTAAATAATACCTTTCTAAAAGTGAAAAAAGTTGGTGTAACATAGTAATTTAATTAAAAGATAAAGGCGTTAAGAAGGAACACATCAACAAGGTGTAACGTTGATGTGTTCCTTCTTAAAACTGAGTGTGTTTGGTTACGTTATTATTCCCCACAGAGAAGACGGCAGATCAGGGTAACATCACACCAAAGGGAAGAGGATATATAAACTATAAAAGGTAGTTAAGAAACGACAATAATCCTTCCAAAAGCTTAGACATCTACTGATGTTAGATTCTGCAATTTTATTTTTATCGGAGGCAGTTGCTTTAGCTCTATTAAAGCGAGGCTGAAACACTCATTTACAGATTAAATATTCAAATACCGATAGAAACACAACCCAATACCAACACCTAAACCTATTGAAGGCTAACTATTATCCCTCCAATTGTTTGATAATACCTTCGAGTGAATGAATAACCGCTTGACGACGAATATCATCACGATCTCCATCGTATTGCACTGTTTCTGCTACCGCAATATCGTCACGAATCATCCAAGAAAAACAAACCGTACCAATGGGTTTATCTTCTGAGCCACCAGTAGGGCCTGCAATACCACTAACCGCTAATGACAAACTTGCATCCGATTTTGTTAACGCACCTTCTGCCATTTCTTTTACAATTGCTTCACTGACAGCACCGTGTAACAACAAGGTCTCTTCTGAGACCCCGAGCATGTCATGCTTTGACTGATTACTATAGGTTACGAACCCACGATCAAAATAGATCGAGCTACCAGGAACATCCGTCAAAACTTTAGCTATCCAGCCCCCTGTACAAGACTCTGCGGTTGTTAAATGCATCTCATTTTCGCTTAAACAAGCCGCCACATCTTTTACTAACTCGCACAATTCTTCATCTTCTTTATGCATCACAAGCCTATCCCATAAATTCATTTAAGTACCTCTTAAATAGTAACATTAATGCTGTAAAAAAGTTAAAAATTTACCGATATAATCTCTGTATGATACAAAAAAAATTAATCAATGCCTTAATAAAAAAAGAGGAGAATAAATTGACTTATCAAGGCTTCAGTTTTTTACTATAAATCCTTGTAAAAGATACCATTCATATTCTAAATCTTGTACAACATAATCCAAGCTACGTGCGGTACTTAAGCCATCGTAAGGCAATGCGGTGAGTAAGACTAATAACATTAATAAATTCGCAGTGGGCAAAAAAAGCCAAACAAAAAGCCAGCCCGACTGCTTTAAATCTGTCTGTCCGAAGTGAGTTTCTTGCCATGTGGATTGCAGGTGATAAGCTAAACTAAGGCCCATAATAAACAGTAACACTGGGGTATAAGTGACTTTAGCAATCGACAATACCAACAACACCAGTAAACTTAATAAAGGCACAAAATAAGGTGATAGGGTAATAATCCAATTAGCATAACCTTGATAATGCATCACACCACCTGCATCACCTGAAGCCTTTAAATCCGTGACACGATTCAATGACAACACGGCAAAGGCTGCATGGGTTAGCTCATGCTCTAAGGTAGCAAACCATTGTGCCATTACACTGTAACGGAACCAAAAAAACCATAAGATAAAATAGCTGACCAATCCATAAAGCAAACTACTGTAAAGGTTGGCATTATCATAAATATACGCCAACACTTTCCAAAGACGATAACTGACAGGTATCAATAAAATCACTGCTGCAAAAGCAATCGGCCATTTTAAGAGATTGATGAATGTATTGAATAATTGATGCATTGAATGATGTACTGAGTTTTTTGAAAGAAAAGCTAACGTTAATTGTGACGCATTCTAGCGGGTTTAATTTAACTTGCGCTTGTAAATGTATCCCCATAAGCTAAAGAGAGCAATTTTTTCCTTCTCAAACACAGCAAAAAAACCCCGTATGAATCCAAAAAAAAGACTCATTGATAATGCAAAACAATTACAACAAGATTTTGAAAAGGGTATTGATATTCATCAATTATTAATTCAACGCAGTCAATTAATTGATCAGCTACTGATTGAGATATGGGATAAACATCATTTAGCCGATAAAAAAATAGCGGCTCTTGTTGCCGTTGGCGGTTATGGTCGTGAAGAAATGCATCCTGCCTCTGATATTGATTTGTTGCTCCTCTTAAACTCAGAACCAAATACAGAAGAACAGGAACAACTTTCTAATTTTGTTACGGCGCTATGGGATTTAGGCTTAGAAGTGGGTCATAGTGTACGCACACTCGAAGAATGCAGGGAAGAAGCCGAAAAAGATCTCACCGTAATTACCAATCTGATGGAATCCCGTTTGATTAAGGGCAATCAAACCCTGTTTCAGAGCCTTCAACAACAGATACAACCTTCCCAGTTTTGGTCAAGCCACGATTTTTTTATTGCTAAACAAAAAGAACAGAAAAAACGCTACCAACACTATGGTGATTCTGCTTACCGTGTCGAACCCAACTTAAAAGAAGGACCAGGTGGGTTACGTGACATTCAAATGATCAGCTGGATTATTCAACGTGAATACAATCACAATAGCCTTTCGACCTTAATTGAAGAAGATATTATCAGCCCCGCCGAGCTATCTATCTTAGTGGAAGGACATGATTTTTTATGGCGAGTACGTTTTGTTTTACATCAATTAGCAGGACGTAAAGAAGACCGTTTATTATTTAATTACCAACGTGATTTAGCCCATCAATTTGGCTTTAAAACGGATGAAGGCAATCAATGCATCGAAAGCTTTATGCAACAATACTATCGAACCATTACCTCATTAGAACGTATTACCGAAGTGGTACTGGGGATGTTACGTGAAGATATTTTAAGTAAAGATGCACTACCCAGTATCAGAATCAACCATCACTACCTCAATACTGATGGTTACTTGTGCTTAACAAGCCCGTTATTATTTCAAAAACACCCACATACCTTATTAGAAGTGTTTTACACACTCCAAATCATCCCCAACATGAAAGGGATGTCACCGAATACCATTCGAGCCATTCGTGATCATATCCATCTGGTTGATCACGAATTTAGAAATAATAATTATCATAAAAAATTATTCATACGTATCATGTCGGCTGCTCAAGGCATTACGTTTGTACTCCGACAAATGAATCGTTACGGTATTTTAGCCGCCTATATTCCTGCGTTTTCCAATATTGTAGGGCGCATGCAATATGATTTATTTCATATCTATACTGTTGATGAACACACACTAAAGGTTATTCGTAACCTGCGTCGTTTAAGCACCTCCATTGGCGCTGAAGAGCTGCCCTTTTGCAGTCAAATCTTTCACGCTTTAGATAAACCTTACCTTCTTTATCTTGCCGCCTTATTTCATGATATTGCTAAAGGTCGTGGCGGTTCACATTCCGAAAAAGGAGCGGTTGATGCGCTCGACTTTTGTCGAGCACATGAGATGAATGAACACGATGCCCAAACCGTTAGTTGGCTCGTCGAACAACATTTAGAAATGAGTTCTATTGCACAACGCAAAGATATTTTTGACCCTGATGTTATTCTTGAATTTGCAGAAAAAGTGTCGTTACTGTCTCGTCTTGATTATTTATACCTCCTAACGATTTCAGATATAAAAGGTACCAACTCAACGTTATTAAACAGTTGGAAACATACACTGCTCAAAGATTTATATGAAAATACCCGATACCATTTACAAAATAAAACCTCGGCTTCAATTACTAGCGAAAATATTATCCTCGAAAAGAAAAATACCCTGCTTAAGAAAATAAAAGGATTGAATATTAAAGAACAAGATTGCTATCGTTTATGGGATCGACTCGGCAACGACTACATTTTACATATTCCCATTGATATTATGTTTTGGCACATGACACAATTAGTAGGCAATGAAGGTAAAACCATTATTGCGATAGAGCAAGACTGCAATAATAATAGCAGTACCTTATTACTAATTTATACTAAAACACGCATTGATTTCTTTGCACGAATTACCTCAGCAATCGAGCAACTTTGCCTCAATATTGTTGCTGCCAGAATCTACTCAACACAAGATGAACAATACGCACTCGACACCCTTCATCTACTCAATATGGACAGTAAGCTGATTACCGATCCTGATGATATACAGCGTATTAAAAAAGCAGTTGCCAAAAGTTTAAGCGATGAGCATTTTAGTTTTAACCCGCAACACTTTCGCCAAGCTCGCCAGTTAAAATACTTCGACACACCAACCCGCGTGCATTTCAATCACAATAAAGCCCGTCAACAAACGATCATCACCATTACCACTTCGGACTCGCCCGGTCTGTTAACGCGCATAAGCCAAGTCTTTTATCAACAAGACATCCAAGTCCATAGTGCTAGAATCACGACCCTAGGCGAACAAGCGGAAGATATTTTTAATATTACGCGAGGAAATCATCAACTGTTAGATGATCCAACAGACCAAGAAAAACTAACCGTAGCCCTACAAGAAGCCTTATAGAAAGTTTCAAAACTAAAGATTAACCTCGCTTCTCATAACCAAAATTTAAAAAATCAATTTTATAAATATCATAAACTTTCTGATACAGTGCCTTATTATAAAAATCACTCATTAAACGTTTAGCGCTGGTTTTATGTCTTTTTTCAGAGGTTCTGTATTTAGGAAAATCAACTGATAATTTTTTCCCAATCTCTAAAAAGTCTTCCGAAAAAGATTCCAAACGACCAATATAATGATATTTAATCGTTTCTTGACAGGTTAGATACCATTGCGCTCGCCAGTGGTAATTCATTTCTAAGGGAGATTGACTTTCCACGACTTCAATAAATTCAGAAAATGAAATATTACGCTGATCATCCTCTTCATCTTCTCCCATTGCACCTAATATTGCGCCTCTAAAAACAGTAGGCGAAAGAATTTTATCCAAATAACACGATAAAAACCGACTATAAGGCTCTCGAACAAAACAAAATTTTATAAAATCATCCCGTGTCAAATAGGATTCAACACTTGGAAGTTGATACAATTTTAACAAAGGAGAATAGTCTCGGTTATGTAAATCCTCGAAGTCATCCCGTGCAAAAAGAGGATCATCCAACTCTAAGCGTTGCAATGTTATTTTAACCGTAGAACAGGCTACTTTTGGTGTTTCAATGTAAATATATTTATGTTTTAAAGAGACATGTGCCGCATAATTTAAATCTTCTGTACTGGTATTGTTAACGTATTTTTCTAATGACGTAATATAAGCTCCCCATAAATCAGACATTTCACCTCCTAATACTCAAAACATTTCAAAAAAACCTTTTCACATGTTAAACACTATAATATTTTATTATTTAATAAGCACACATTAACTTATCAATAAAGCCATCGGGGTTACTCACTAAAGCTTCCATTAACTGCTCACCGTATTCAGCTTGTTTATTATTATCAATCCAATGATTATAATATTCATACATCAATAACAACCTAAAATCAAACCCTCGGCTACCTGCCCCATGATGATAAAAAAGATGATGATAAATCCCAGCGGCGACAGGGTGTAGGTTAACTCGATTAGTTCGCAATAAGGGCAATACCTCCGAACTTATATCAGGCATTAGACCACCCACCTCATTAATCATATCGCCCAGTAAATTCTCAACCTTTGCATAGTTAAAATTCACTTTCTCATTCTGAAGCCCTGTTTTATTAAGGTACACCACACAAGGATGCGGGAATTTATCTAAGTTTTCATAACGAATAGGCGCAGCAATGGTTTTATTAAATTGATCCATTTGCCGATCTAAAATATGATGCCACCCTGCCCTTACAGGAAAGGCATCACTATCCAAAATAAGATACCCACTGTAATGATCTTGCTGTTCCCGCATATAATGAAAAGCTTGCTCCAAGCCTGCGGGATGACCTATATTTTTATCATTTTTAATCAACAGCTCATCAGCATCAAATAAATCACTATCGCTATTATTAGCAATAATCTTAAAAGTATAAGGAATAGCCGTTGTTTTAGCTAAAAAATTTTTCTGTAAAGCATACCAATGTTGGTTATATTCTGAAGGCCCGTACACTGAAATAATTAATAATGGTTTTTTTTGTTTATTATTATAATGTGACATATTAATAAATTTTTTCCTAAAAGGTGACAAGAAGTGAAATTTACTGCTGGCTATTGTCCAACAAATCCTGATATAAGGTGGCTATACTATCAGGAACAGTGATCTTTAATGCTGATTTTTTTTGATGTTGTAGCTCCGTTTCGAAAAAATCAACTGACTGAAGGTTTGTTTTCAAATGATAAGCTTTTAATATTTTATCTAATTTTATTAGATAGTCTGCTTTATCCAAATTAAAAGACAGAGTATAAAATTTATACTTATTTTGTAGACGAATAAAAATTTTATTATAATATTCCCATAACGCTAAGCCTTCGCTTATCGGCACATGAATTGGTTCAGGTCGATTAGCTAAAGAACTCACCACCTCGAAGGGATGACGAAATGTTCCAATAATTTTAAAGTGATCAGGAAGCCCTTGTCTCCAGAAATCAAAGGTCAATAAGGTTCGAGGATCTTTAAACCCCCAATAATCAACTGCTTCTTGACTAAACTGGGAAATAATGCGATCTCGTTCTTCTGCTTGTTCACCTGTCCATTTTATCTCACCTTTCGGCGGCGCTCGCCAGCTTCCTCCATTTTCAGCTAAAACAGACTCATTTAATGCCATAATCGCAGGGTTTTCTCGATTGCCTTTTTTATTATAAAGGTTAAACTGCAATACCTCACCTAAATGAAGACCTGCTTGCTCCAGAGAACCTGCTAAACAACTGGTTCCACTACGATGCATTCCCAAAATAATAATCGGTACTGAATCTTTCATACGTTAGCTTATTCCTTATTACACTAATAACAAAATTATAGGCTATCTTAACCCAAGTTGTTTTTCAGCAACCTCTCAACGTTTAGAGATGATATCGCTACTACCTTCAGCACCTGAAAAATAAGGATAATTGAATGAAACATCCCAATTTGCTCATTGTTATGCCTGATGAATTACGTCAGCAAGCCGTTGGCATAACCAAAACTGACCCTGTTATATCACCTCATATTGATGCGTTTTCCAAAGAAAGCCTCACACTGACCAACGCCCTTTCTAACTGTCCTATTTGTAGCCCTGCCCGTGCGATGCTATTTTCAGGTAAATACCCACTGTCAAATGGTGTCATTGATAATTGTTACTCCGCAGTCAGTGACTACAATATCGAACTTAAAGCAGAAGAATATTGTCTTTCAGATGCTTTGCAGGAAGCAGGTTACAGCCAAGGTTACATTGGTAAATATCATCTTGACCTCCCAAAAGAGGAAGAAGCGGCTTACACCGAAGGCTGGCGAGGCAACCCAGATAAAGGCGGAACACTTTGGGATGCTTACACCCCTGTCGGTGCAAGGCGACACGGTTATGATTTTTGGTACAGCTATGGCTGTTGTGATCAACACCTTAGCCCACATTACTGGAAAAATGAGGCAAAAGTTAATGAACGCCTTGATATTAATGAATGGTCGGTTAAACACGAAACGGATGTTGCCATTGCTTACCTTAAAAACACCAACGGTGAATTTCGTAAGAAAGACACCCCTTTTTCGTTATTTATTGCTTATAACCCACCGCATATGCCGTTTCACCTTGTTCCTGAACACTATAAAGCCGTTTATGCTGATCAGTCACCAAATGATTTATTGAACCGTCCTGAAGCACAAATAAAAAGCGCACAACACGGGGTGGCGAGCTACTTTGCTGCCATTACTGGTGTTGATGAGCAATTTGGACGCTTATTAAACACACTAAAAGAACAAGGGTTAGACGAAAATACCCTTGTTATTTTTATGTCAGATCATGGGGAAATGTTAGGTAGTCATGGCAGAATGGGGAAAAATGCATGGTATAACGAAGCCTTTTTAATTCCTTTTATACTCCGTTGGAAAGGCACTATTAAACCCCGAACCGATGATTTATTATTTAACCTACCCGATCTGATGCCAACCTTATTAAGCTTAATGGGGTTAACGAATAAAATTCCAAACGACTTAGAAGGCATTGATCGCTCCGCCTTATTTCTAGGCCAACAAACAAAAAGACCCACGTCAGGTTTCTATTTAACCGCACAACCTTTGTTTCCAGAAGAGCGTCGAGGGATTAAAACCTTAAAGCACACCTTTGTCGTTATTAGAAACAGAACGACAGGGACGTTATTTTATGTACTACATGATAATAAAAAAGACCCGTATCAATTAGAAAATATTGCAGATCAACATCCCCTTATCGTCACTAAGACTTTAAAGGAGCTTGAGCACTGGTTAATTAAAACCAATGACCCTTGGATAAACGACAATATTTTAGGAGAGAAATTAAAACAAATGAAGACCCTTTCATTTAAGCTACACCTATTAAATCTAATCACCTTGATCACTGATTTTTTCACAAAAAAAAGCCCAACATAACATACCGTTGGGCTTGAGGTTAATGAAGTAGGGTTAAATCAGCCTTTAACAATTAAACAGTTAAAAGCTGAACGCTCAATAACAATCAGGGTAAGACTTTTACTGCAGTCACTACACCATTCACAGCATTAACCGTTACCTTACGCTTTACATTAAAGGTCTGGGAAAGTGGCGGTACGCCGATGACTACCGTCAACTCAATCGTTCCTATTGCCGTACCTTGACCTAGCGCAATATCACTAAGCTCATAGCTTCCTTTAACGGGTATATCTTTTCGTGTTATCGCCCCTGTACATTGGTTATTTCCATAGAAGTCAGCTAACAACGTGCCTGTTCCCGTGAAATCTTTACCTTCAAGACTCCCCTTTAATTTTAGAAAAGTCGTTCTGCCTAAAATCACCTTACTAAAACAACCCGAAGAGGTCACAAAGGTTTCGATAAAGGTCGCCACATCATTAATTTTAACCACAGGTAAAACCACAACGTTGAGTGTTGCTTCTGCCATCTTACCAAAGTTATCCGTTACCTTTAGCTTAATGTTATGTCGACCAACAACCAGTGCAGTTTGACCCACTAACGTAATATTTTCTCCACGTCCCAATAGCACCGTACCTTCGTACCATTCATAGGTGCTAATTGAACCATCAGGATCTTTACTACCACTCGCTGATAACTTAACCGTTAACCCTTTAATCGTGATAATGTTCGCCCCCACTTTTGCAACAGGGGGTTGATTCGCAACAATCACAATATCCAGTAACGCTGTGGTTTGCTTTCTGCCATCACTCACCATAAAGGTCAAGCTATGCGTTCCGATATCCCAAGAGGAGGTATCGGCAATCCCTACAGTAGCGGTTGTGCCATAACTAACATTGCCTTCCTTCCAAGAATAGCCCAGCGGATCATTGTCGGCATCATTCCCTAGCCCGACTAAATTAATCGCCTGACCTTGAATAATGTTAGTGTAGTCCGTGTTATTGACATTAGCATTAGCGGTTGGTGGGTTATTTTTCCTTACCGTAATCACAATTTCATCAACAGGACTGACCTTACCTTTAGCATCTCTTACAAGTAGACCAAAAGTATAGTCCGTATTTTTATCATTAATCAATGGAAGCGATAACGAACTAACACTTATGTTAGCACCACTCGGCAACGGTACACTTGATCCTTTCATACTCCATTGGTAACTCAACTTTTCTGGCGTATTACCTTTAGGATTATCTTCGGGATCTGTTCCTGATCCTTTTAACGCAAGATCATCACCTTCTATAATCGTAAAGTCACTGCCTGCTTTCGCTGTTGGTGCTTTATTTTCATTGGCTTTAACCGTTACATTAACAGTATCAGAACCACGACCACCTTGTTTGTCCCATACGGTTAAAATTAACTTATGAGGTTGTCCATCAAGTGCAGAACCTGTCGTTGCTGATAATGTTTTTAAGGAAACAGTCGCCGTCTTGGATAAAAGGGTACTGCCTTCTTTCCACTGGAACTTCAATGGTTGAGTAGAATCAGAATCTGATCCTCCACCAACAATTTTCTTATCCTCGCCTTCTATCATCGAAATATCAGCACCTGCATTAGCGATAGGTGCAATGTTAGGCAGGGTACAGGTTTGAGGAAATTTAAAGGATACTATTGTATTGGCGTTATTAACGGGTTTGTTATAACGCAAAGAACGCCATCGATTCCCGACACGCGCCGACCCATAGGCACGAAGCCGATAAGTCCCCGATGCCAATAAAGCTTTAGGGATTTTTCTCGAATAAGAAACGGTACCATCCGCACCAGTTCGTCTTGACCCTAAGCGAATATACCCTCGTCCTGAGGTCTTTCTAAGATAAGCATAAACATAGGCATTTTTAATGGGGACTTCAGCTTGTTGCTTATCATTAGAACAATAGGTTTTTACTTCTACCTTAATTTTTAAGTCAACTCTTTCAATGACTTTTTCTTTCAGTACAAGTGTCAAAGTAGGCTTACCGTTCACCACGGGTGCACCACAAAGGTTAAACCCTTTTTTAGCATCAAAAGCAACGCCATCAACCGAGAGAATCTTAATCTCATTACTTAACAGCGGATCATAGAACAACACCCCTATTTTTCCTGCTACAGGGATATTATTAAGTTGAATAAACCCATCCGCACGGTAAGCATTACGGTTAGTTCGACCATAACCTCTTTCTTTTAAAGACATTTTAATCTTCATACCTAAACGATTAGGGTAATTTGGATTACCTGCCCTATCGGATTTAATTAAAAGTTTGGGGTTACATTTTTTACCGTAGTGCCAATCTAAATTCCAATAAGAAAGGTGGCTTGCTTTGTAAGGGACTTCTAAATAATCATCATTTAAGTCAGCAGGGGTTTTATTGTCATTATTAACCACCGCGCCTTCACCCTCGTAAGACCATTTATCCTTAGCAGCATCATAACTCCAGATTGGAATAATATCACCGACAGCCACCGCTTTTGAGGTTTTAGGATTAATCGTTCCTTTCGGAATCAACATTGAAATAGAGATCGGGGTATCAAATTTTTCAACTTTTTTACCACCCACCTTCATTTCAATTGCAGTAAACCCAGCTGATTGAAACACAATTTCTTTCTTCGTTTCACCACCACCAATGGACTTAGAACCAGCGGCTGCATTCACTTTTTCAGGGTTATCAATCGAAGCTGAAAAACCACCAGGAAACGCTGCTAAAGACTCTTCCTTAGTCGGATCAAACTGAGCAACCTTTGCCTCCACTTTCCCTGTCAAAGCTGTCCCATCCGCACTTCGCATCACAGTGCCTTTAGCAACCTTAACCATCACCGCTGGTTTTTTATCACCTTCAACCCCTGCTGCTTCAATTACTAACGGTTGATCATTAATACTTGCAATGGTTTCTTTCTTAACAGAAATTCCTTTTACCTTAGTAGTATCCGCGGTGATAATAATCTCATGATCAAGCGAATCTTCCCCTGCTGTAATATCAAAAGTAGTACTGTTACTAAAAAAGCCATCTTTAGTCACTTCAACTGAAAACTGCTTTTTACCCGAAAAATCATTTAAGTCATAACGAACTGTCGCAATTTCTGCATTGGTTGTTTGTGTTTCAGCTTCTTTTGTAACAATATCGTCGGCATCCTTAACCACACGAACCGTCGCATCAGGTACATCCTCACCTTTTGCATTAATCACCTTTAA
>JAGLBW010000005.1 GCA_023146545.1 Cocleimonas sp. | reverse complement strand
GTTGGAAAGCGCATGATCGGCTGTGCTAAGTTATCGCCTAAATCGCTAAAGCGTTGCACTTGAATCGCATTAGGAATATGTCCAACGGTTAAATAACGGTGAGGGTGGTAACGGATCTCTAAAATAATCGGGGGATGCTTACCTTCTAACTGATCTGCTAATTGGTCAGAACTTATCAGAAAATTGCGTTCCTCTGCAAAGGTTGCTGTGGTCAACAACAGACTGAATAGCAGTAAATAGATACCAAAAAACGGTCGATTAAATTTCATTACTTTGTCCCTTTAGCTGTCCTGTATTTTTGAATTACTGACACGTTTAGCCCCCTACATAACCAACGCAAGACGCTTTTATCTTGAGTCTTCTTTTTGAATGCTCTCTTTAGTGTAAGGGATATTGCTGATTGTTAATATGGTTTATTTAGTGAAAAGGGACAAGAAACGTCACAAAAGAGAACTAGGGGGAAGCTATAAATAAGCAAGAGAACGTTTAAGTGATAACCATAATATCAGTCGAGCTTGACCTTAATCTATCCTGTAGTAGAACGATAAACAGATGATAGATTAGGTTCTGAATACATTGATGCTGTTAAAGTCATCAATGTA
This sequence comes from Cocleimonas sp., assembly GCA_023146545.1. Taxonomy (GTDB): domain Bacteria; phylum Pseudomonadota; class Gammaproteobacteria; order Thiotrichales; family Thiotrichaceae; genus JAGLBW01. The sequence continues at coordinate 7,941 of JAGLBW010000005.1, read as the reverse complement.
TTCAAGGGAAATGCCGATTGTTTAAAACGATAAGGTGTTTATCTATCGCCCTAATAAGGCTTGAATATCCTGATCAGAAATTCCTGATTCTGATTTTAATCGAGCCACATCCATTGTGCCTCTTGGATTACGAGGAGGCGTACGGCGAGTCCTTCGAGACTTTCGACTTACTCTTGGTGCGCGGGAAAGCTCCCTCATAATACGATTATAATCATGTGCAATATTCTTATTCACATATTTTTTAGCGGGGTAACGACGTGGTGCAACTAAACGATTGTTTTTGTTATAACGATAATGCCCTGTAATTGGGAATCGGAATAAAACATCCTCCATTTGAGGGCCATAGGCAATATTGTGAACAATCATATGACGGCGAGGATCTGTTTTAGAACGTTGTTCTACCACTACCCCAATATGCGGTAAGCTAGGACCAACCATCCACGTTACCAGATCGCCAGGGCGATAGTCGCGCGGGTTTCTGGTGATTGGGACTTGTGCGCCATGACGACGGAAGAAGGCTTGTAAATTGTAAACACGACGATGGTCTATGTTCCGATCAGGACCTGATAGTTTCCATTTTTTAACACGAGGATAATCGTAGAAACCACCTTTTGACATATCTTCATGAACCGCTTTTTGTAAGTCGATTCCCAAACGTCGATAAGAGCGAATCACCACATCGGTACAAACACCAATATTGGCAGGAACATCACCCCAAGGGTAACCTATTTTTACATACTTTCCGTCATAACGTACCCGTTGCCGTGTTCGTGCGACAGCCGCATTAGATAATGAGCGTGCAAAAGAAGCGGAAGGGTAGGCTCTTCTTGCTGCAGGTTTTGGGTAATGACGTGTAATTCTTCTAACAGGTGCTCTTGTTCTTGCTCGTGGTCTCGCTTGATGTCGAATTATTCTTTTTCTTGGACGATAGACTACTTTTCTTTTTACTGGAACATAGCGACGTGGTGCTGTAACAGGTCTTTTTGCAACGTGTTGACGATAAACTTTACGGGGTGTATAGGTTTTTTGTTTCTTTTGGGTATAGCGTGGTTTAGGTTTGACTGTTTTTGGACGAGTAGCTTGACGACGATAAACTTGTTGGGGAGTGATTCTTTTTTTTACGACTCGGGTAACGGTACGCCTTTGTTTTGGACGAGACCTTGTCACCACCTTCTGTTTTTTTAGGGTTTTTTTAGCAACGCCTCTTTTTTTTACAATTTTTATTTTTTTTTGAGCGGGTTGCGTTGCATTACTTTGCTTTTGTGGCTGTATTGTGTTCGTAGAACAGGCCGTTAGCCAGCTCCCTATTATCAAAAAAGACAATAAAACGTGTTTTTTCATGGTTTGATCCTTTCCCCTGTACCGTAGGTCATCATATGATGCTTAAGCTGACTAAACGCTGAATAACGTTAAGAACAGGAATTTAGCATAGGGTAACCTTTAGTTAAATTCCATTTTAAATAAGGCAATTCAATGTCTTATATCTATAACATTATGGTCTTTGGCGTTACCACTATCTGTTGCTCATTACTTTGGGGTATTTGTGATAAATAAGATTATCCCCATTACGTGCTTCCTTTTGCAATATTTTAAATATCAAGAATATTAACTATAAATAGCCTCTGGCTTTCTATTTACAATCAGTATTTTAACCCCTAAAGGAAATCACTACGGATTATAGTCTCATAAGAATATTTTATCTTCAAGTCAAATTATATTTAACTCTAATCTAAATAACTTTTCTGTATTAATATTCTCTTCTTAAATTACTCACTTTCGAGACTGATCTGAGAAGAGAGGGTTAAAAATAATAAGCTTTCAGAAGAAGCTGTTAGACATCAAGGTTGGCAACAGAAAGGGCATTTTTCTCGATAAACTCTCGGCGAGGCTCAACAAGATCCCCCATTAAAGTAGAAAAGACTTCATCGGCTTGATAAGCATCTTCTATTTTTACTTGAAGCATGCGTCTTGTTTCAGGATCCATCGTTGTTTCCCAAAGTTGTTCAGGATTCATTTCACCAAGACCTTTGTAGCGCTGAATATTAAGACCCCGCTGTGCTTCTTTCATTAACCAATCAATCACCTGATCAAAACGGTCTACTTCTTTTCTTTTTTCACCCCGCTGTACCCATGATGAGCCTGCTTCCAATAAACCATCCAATTCTTGATTTAATGTTGCTAAGGCTTGTAGTTCAGAAGATGAGAAAAAGTCATGATCATAGTGTTGCAGATTATCTACGCCATGAAGGTGTAACGTCACGTCAATAACCCAATCCTCTGCCATTTCGTCATTTAGCTGGGTGCTGTAATGACGCGTTCCATTATATTGGGTATTTAAGGCATCACAGGATTGATCTAACCATGCTTTTACATGTTGAGCACTAAAATCATCCTTAAAACCCATTGGGGTAAACAGTAAGGCGGTTAAAATATCACTGCTATAGCGTTGGGAAAGACGGCGGATCATATGATGAATACGAATAAACTGATTGGATAACTTCGCCAGTGCTTCTCCTTGTATTGGCGGTGTCGCCTCATTGAGGTATAAGCCTGCTTTTTCCATCGAGAGATTCAGGAGATAATCTTCTTTTTCTGCTTCATCTTTAAGGTAACGTTCTTGCTTGCCTTTTTTGACTTTGTATAACGGAGGTTGTGCAATATACACATGACCTCGCTCAATCAGTTCTTTCATTTGACGATAAAAGAAAGTGAGCAATAAGGTGCGAATATGAGAACCGTCCACGTCGGCATCGGTCATAATAATAATGCGGTGGTAACGTAATTTATCAGGGTTAAATTCTTCAGGGCCAATACCACAACCTAGCGCGGTAATGAGTGTTCCAACCTCGGCAGAGGCCAACATACGATCAAAACGAGCGCGCTCTACATTTAATATTTTGCCTTTAAGCGGCAAGATAGCTTGGCTTTTTCGATCCCGACCTTGTTTTGCTGAACCGCCCGCAGAATCCCCTTCTACCAAATATATTTCTGAGCGGGCAGGGTCTTTTTCTTGGCAATCGGCTAGTTTCCCTGGTAATCCTGCAATATCTAAAGCCCCTTTGCGTCGTGTCATTTCACGCGCTTTTCGAGCCGCTTCACGGGCGCGACAGGCTTCTACAATTTTGCCACTAATAATCTTAGCTTCGACTGGATTCTCTAATAAAAACTCATTCAGTCGTTCACTCATCGCCGACTCAACAATCCCCCGAATTTCGGAGGAAACCAGTTTATCTTTTGTTTGAGAGGAAAACTTTGGATCAGGGACTTTAACCGATAACACCGCCATCAATCCTTCACGGGCATCATCACCTGTTGGTGAAACTTTCTCTTTTTTCGCAATCCCTTCTCTTTCGATATATTGATTAAGGGTTCGGGTTAATGCGCCTCTGAACCCTGCAAGGTGTGTTCCGCCATCACGTTGAGGAATATTATTGGTAAAACAAAAAATATTTTCTCGGTAAGAGTCATTCCATTGCAACGCAACTTCTACCCCAACATTATCTTTTTCTGTGCTGAAGTAAACAATATTATTATGTAGTGCGGTTTTCTTACGGTTTAAGTGCTCCACAAAGGCTTTAATTCCGCCTTCATATTCAAAAAGAATCTCTTCCCCTTCGCCACGTTCATCAATGAGTTTGATTCTAACGCCTGAGTTTAAAAAGGAAAGCTCACGGAGTCGTTTAGCCAAAATATCAAAACTAAATTCAGTACTAGAGAAGGTCTCTCGACTGGGGAGAAAACGTATTTCAGTCCCTGTGTTATCGGTATCACCAATAATATCAAGCGTTGTTGTGGGTGCACCATCAGCATAATGTTGTTGATAGACTTTACCGTGTCGTTTTATTTTTAACTTTAAGTCTTCCGACAATGCATTAACAACAGAAACACCTACGCCATGCAATCCACCAGAGACTTTATAGGAGTTATCATCAAACTTTCCACCGGCGTGCAAGATTGTCATAATCACTTCCGCCGCGGGGATACCTTCCTCTTTATGAATATCAACAGGAATACCACGACCATCATCAGAGACTGAAACTGAGCCATCCGACCTTAGAATAACTTTTATTTCACTACAATGTCCTGCCAACGCTTCATCAATGGAGTTATCAACTACTTCAAAGACCATATGGTGCAAGCCTGTCCCATCATCCGTATCCCCGATATACATTCCAGGCCGTTTTTTTACCGCTTCTAAACCTTTTAATACTTTTATATTACTGGAATCGTATACTTGCTCTTCAGACATGTTGTTAATCCTTGTTTATATTGTGTCAGTATAACATTTTTTCAGCTGTAATAACCCCGACTTCTCAATCTCAGCTTGCAACATTATTCAATGTTCCACGTGAAACATTGAATGATTATTTTTACCAAATATGGGGTCTTTGTTCACCGTTTACTTTTTTTAGATAGCTTATTTAGAGATTGTTTCACGTGGAACATGTGATAATAATAGTGCTTAGAGTCGAATCGGCATAACAATATACTTTGCAGAATCACCATCTAAAGCAGAAAGAAGCACACTGCTATCGGGGTTGCTAATATGTAGCACAATGATGTCGGTATGAATATGGTTGATGGCCTCTAATAAATAACTGACATTGAAACCGATTTCTAATATTTCACCGTTATAGTCAATATCAATTTCTTCTTCCGCCGTTTCTTTTTCAGGGTTGGTTGAATGAATTGTCATAATGCCGTTGTGAAAACGCAGACGAATGCCTCTAAATTTTTCATTAGAGAGTATAGCAACCCGCGCTAAAGTATCCCTAAAGAGCAAACGGTTTAATTCGATATGATAGGTACTTGAAACAGGAATGGCCGCTTGATAGTCGGGGTATTTTCCATCAATAAGTTTTGAGGTAAAACGGATGTCGCCTTTTTTTACCTGAAGATGATTATCACTCAAGTATAAGGTCAGTGGGGTTTGACTGCTGCCATCTAATAATTTTGAAAGCTCAAGGACACCTTTTCTAGGAATAATGATATTATTTTTTAAATCGGAGGGTTTATCATTCGCTTGATAAGCCGCAACGGCTAAACGATGACCATCGGTGGTAACCGTTCTTACCGTATCGCCATCAATTTCTAAAAATAAACCATTAAGATAGTAACGCACATCTTGATTTGCCATTGAAAAAGCGGTGCGGTCAAACAGTTCTTTGAGGATATTTTCAGGTATCGTAATCTCATGATTGAACTGAATATCATCCAATAAAGGGTAGTCTTCAGCAGGCAAAGTGGTTAAATCGAAATGGCTACGATCTCCGTTTAAGTACAGTCGGTGGTCGCGTGCTTCAAGGGAAATAAAGGCTTCGGAAGGTAGTGCTTTGCAAATATTTAAAAACTTCTTCGCTGAGGTGGTGATCGTACCTTCGATTTCTGCATTGATAGAGGTACTACTGGATAATTCGATTTCTAGATCAGTACCAAGAACGTGCATTTCATTTTTGCTAACCGCGATATAAATATTTTCTAATATTTTTTTTGTATGTTTTTTATCTATTGCACCGACAACATGATTGATTTGTTCTAATAAAGTATCTCTTGAAATAGTCAGTTTCATATTTATAAATGTCTTATTTTAGTGTGGATTTAAGGAATGAAAACTCAATAACTTATCAATTACTTGTTTTTTTGGGAAGTTATATCATAGACATTCCTTAGTTTATTTTAGGATGACTGCCGAGTATCCGTTTTAAGATAGTATAACCTTCTTCGATCGCTGGGTCTGAATGGCGCAACTCAACAACTTTTTTGCAGGCATGCATCACAGTGGTGTGATCTCTGCCTCCAAAGTTTTGACCAATCTCTGGATAACTGTGACGGGTTAAATCTTTTGATAATGCCATTGCAATCTGTCGAGGACGAGCAACTGAGCGGGTTCTTCGGGGTGAATTTAAATCCGAAACGCGTAAATTATAATGTTGTGCAACGGCTCTTTTAATGTGTTCAATAGTGATAATTTTATCTTGGCTGGCAAGTTGATCGCGTAATGCTACATGGACAAAGTCGAGCGTAACGTTAGTTAAATGGCGCAACCTCATACTGGCAATGACTTTTTGCAATGCGCCTTCTAAATCACGTACATTGGCATTAAAGCGTTTGGCAATAAAGAAAGCAACATCATTAGGTAACGCTAACGAAAAAATATCCGCTTTCTTGCGTAAGATAGCCACACGGGTTTCCAAGTCAGGTGGATCAATGGAAACGGATAATCCCCAATTTAAGCGTGTTTGTAAACGGTCATCAATACCCTGTACATTACGTGGGTATTTATCACTGGTCAGAATAATCTGTTTTTGTCCTTCAAGCAAACTGTTAAAGGTATGGAAAAATTCTTCCATTGAACGCGTTTTTCCTGCAAAAAATTGAATATCATCAATCAATAAAGCATCGGCATTACGGTAAAATACTTTAAATTCGTTAATTTGATTATTACGTAAGGCATTAACTAAATCATTAACAAAATTTTCAGAAGTGAGATAAACCACATGTGCCTTATCATCATCTTCTAAAATACGATTACCAATCGCATGCATTAAATGCGTTTTACCTAACCCTGAACTCCCATAAATAAACAAAGGGTTATAAGAAAGCCCCGGGTTTTCACTGACCTGTAAAGCAGAAGCACGTGCTAATTGATTCGATTTACCTTCAACAAAATTTTCAAACGTCATCGCTTTATTTAAGCTATTGGTAAATAAATGTTGAACCTCAAACCGTTTATTTTCAGCCGCTCTAGCGCCATCGTTTTTTTTTGTTGAGGTTGAGGGCTTGCTGTACAAATCGTACTGTTTCGCTTTTTCAGGCATTCCAGAAGGTAACTTTTCTGCTGGACTGCGTTGAATCGGAAGACTTGGTGATGAACCAATTTGTAATACAATGTTAGTTGCATCATCACCTGTTAGGGTGCGCGCACATTCTTCGATTTTATCAAAATGATTATCCCGCACATGATTTAGAACAGAAGGGTTCGGCGCTAATAAGAATAGGGTATGCCCATGATGTGTACCATGAAGGGTACGTAACCACGTATTGATTTCTTGATCAGGAAGCTCTTTTTCTAAGTATTTTAAACATTCTTGCCAGAGCATTATTGATCATCCCATTGTATTAATATTCAATAATATAATCTATCGTCAAAAGGGGTAAATTATATCAAATTATGTTTAGCCAAGCGCGTACCCTGATTAACCTTTCTGTTGCAAAAGATTATAAAAACTCAAACACCCAACCTCTGTCATTTTCGCTAAAGGTACTGTTCTCTGACAGACTTACTAAGCGTAAAAACAGACCTTATTGAGTGAAGAAAGCTAAAAGACACAACGATTATTTTATTCTTCTCTAAAGTGCTGCCCCAAGAGACGTTAATTGTCAAATGTTACAGACTGTTAGCCTTATTTATCTAAGGCGGGGTGATAATGGTATCGCTTCATTTTTTTAGCCTGCAGGATGTATAACTAAAATGACACTAATGAATTAGAGCGGGCGATATAGTACTCCGAAGCGATACTTATCCACAAGCAGAACTTACATTCGGCTTTATCCATTATAAAATTCAAATGACTACCACAATGAGATAAAAAAGAGAGCTTGCAAATGGTATTGCTTTGCTCAAAAAAATTTTAGGGCGCTTAACTATAAAAATTATCACCAAACAACCATCTTATTGTTTTTATTGTTTTTTTCATTATATTAATAGCTTAATCTGGGTCAGAAAAATTAAACATTAGCTTTTTTTTTATATCCTTGCTTAAAACAGTTGACTTTAGATTACGCTTCGATTATTTTTCACGCCCTTTTGCTGTGCAATATTTTAGTGATTTACAAGCGATAACGCTGTATTTTTTTAATATTGAAAAGCTAAATATTTACATATCAGGTACATGTCATGAAAAGAACATTCCAACCCAGTAATATTAAGCGTAAACGTAC
>JAGLBW010000049.1 GCA_023146545.1 Cocleimonas sp. | reverse complement strand
AAGCCTGCGATTTTTTTCAAAAAGCATTAGATTATCCTCAACCACAATGTACCCTCAGCACTTTGATTCGTTCCTATGCCTCATCTTGTTTGGATATATCTGATGGTTTATTACAAGATTTAACCCATATTTTAAACGCCTCTCACGTCGGTGCTCAGCTCAATCTAGAGCATATTCCGCTTTCTGCAATGGCATTAACATTAGGCTATCAACAGGCGTTACCGTTTGCTTTGTCAGGCGGCGATGATTATCAACTCCTGTTGACCATCAGCCCAGAAAAAGAACCTTTATTGCTAAAGGCTATGGAAGCTATGGGTGGTAAAATCACTTGTATCGGTCAAATCAATGCACAATCGAATACCCTAACGGATGCTTTGGGTCATCCGATTAGTTGTGCAGGTTTTCAACATTTTAAGACATAATATACGATGGCTAATGATCCTCAACTCAATAAAACCGTGCTTTCTTCTCCTGTTCACTTTCTTGCCTTTGGTTTTGGTAGCGGTTTAGCCCCTATTGCACCGGGTACCTTTGGAACGTTAGCGGCTGTTCCTTTATACCTTTTAATCAATCAATTCAGTTTAGCGGTTTATCTTCTCTTCGTGGTGCTGTCGATTTTGGTTGGGTTTTATTTGTGTGGAAAATCATCCGAATTGCTGGGTGTGCATGATCACAGTGGTATTGTTTGGGATGAATTTGCAGGCTTTTTTATTACCATGATTGCGGCTCCTCAAGGGTGGCAATGGATTATCTTAGGTTTTGCTTTGTTTCGATTATTTGATATTTGGAAGCCTTATCCCATTAACCTCATTGATCAAAAAGTGTCAGGAGGTGTAGGGATTATGATGGATGATGTGGTGGCAGGTATTTATGCTTTATTGGTTTTACAATTGATTGCTTACGGGGTTGCTTAAAGTCATCACGACAAACTGCTACCGCAATCAAGGATGATAGTGTAATCTCACGCGCTCTTTAATTATTGTAATTTAGAGTTTTGAAATGACAGTTAAAACACGATTTGCCCCAAGCCCAACAGGTTATCTTCATATTGGTGGTGTACGTACCGCGCTCTATTCTTGGCTACATGCGCGCAAAGCAGGTGGGAAATTTTTATTGCGTATTGAAGATACTGATCGTGAGCGTTCAACCCAAGCGTCTGTTGATGCTATTTTAGACGGGATGAAATGGTTAGCACTGGACTATGATGAAGCACCTGTCTATCAAACCGATCATTTTGATCGTTATAAGGTTGTGATTCAACAGCTGGTTGATCAGGGCGATGCTTACCCGTGTTATTGTTCCAAGGAAGCCTTGGAGACGATGCGAGATCAACAACGTGCTAATAAAGAAAAGCCGCGCTATGATGGACGTTGTCGTGATCGAACGACACCGAAAGAGGGCGTAGACCCTGTGATTCGTTTTCGTAACCCGACAGAAGGCGAGGTGGTAATTGATGACTTGATTAAAGGTAAGGTTGTCATTGCTAATAAAGAGTTGGATGATTTAATTATTGCCCGTTCTGATGGTACGCCGACTTATAACCTCACCGTGGTTGTTGATGATTTAGATAAGGAGATGAGCCATGTGATACGGGGTGATGATCATATTAACAATACACCACGCCAGATTAATATCATGCACGCTTTGGGCAAAAATCCGCCACAATTTGCTCATGCACCGATGATTTTAGGCGATGATGGTAAGCGTTTATCAAAACGTCACGGTGCCGTTAGTGTCATGCAATACCGTGATGACGGCTTTTTGCCCGAGGCATTAATTAACTACTTAATGCGTTTAGGTTGGTCTCACGGTGATCAAGAAATTTTTAGCCGCGAAGAAATGATTGAATTATTTGATGTTGCTGATGTTAATGGGGCGGCTTCGATCTTTAATTCCGAAAAATTATTATGGTTAAATCAACACTACATTAAGACCTTGCCCGTAGCGACGTTAATTGAGCAACTTCAATGGCATTTAACCCATCAAAAATTAGATGTTTCTAAAGGACCTGCACTCAGTGATGTCATTGAAGTTCAACGTGATCGTGCTAAAACGTTGGTAGACTTAGTCGCATCAAGTCGTTATTTTTATGAAGATTTTGAAAGCTATAATGAAAAAGCCGCGAAAAAACAATTTAAAACAGCAACGCCCAATATTATGCAAGCAGTACACGATGCTTTATCTTCCTTAACCCACTGGGAAACTGGCGAGATTAATGATGTGATTTTAGCAACTTGTGAAGCATTATCATTAAAGCTCAATAAAGTAGGCCCACCTTTACGGGTTGCAGTTACAGGCACTGCAATGTCGCCTTCATTGGACACGACCTTATATTTAGTTGGACGTGAACGAACCTTAGAACGTATCACCAAAGCAATTGCTTTTAATCGTGCTAAATATGCTTAATCACTTTTAAGCCTCTTTGGAAGGCAGGGTTTTACCTCTGACCCTGTTTGACAAGGAATTTAACTCTCAAAATAGCTCCCAAACTTCACAAAATGTTGATGCCAATAACGATTATCGATGCTCGTGAGTTTAACGCGGCTACGTCGGTTGGGAGCATGAATAAATTGTCGATTACCAACATAAATACCCACATGGTGTGTTCTAGAACTTGTTTTAAAAAACATCATATCACCCACCTGTAAGTTTTGATATTGTACCGTTCGACTCCGATTACGTTGTTGTGATGCGGTTCGAGGGATATGAACTCCTGCACCATTTTTATAGATATATTGCATCAAGCCACTGCAATCAAAACCCTCTCTAGGGTTTGATCCCCCGTATTTATAACGTGTCCCTAACTCTTGGTATGCTAGCCGCACCACATTTTCCCTCGCCTCAAATACTGGAGAATAATACGCCTCCTCTTGTTCTAGTGGCTCAAACGCTTCGGATGGTGGCTCATAATAGAAGGGTGTGGGTCGATAATAAGGATTAAGGTGTGCGTTATGTTGAAGGGGTAAAGCGTTACAAATTGTTGAAAATAAGATTAATGTACCTAAGCTAAACAAAGGAATAATAGTTTTCATTGTAAAAGGCTTCTGGAGGGTACTATGCTCGTTCTAATCTGAAATTTGCAGGGGTTTACAGTGTTTTTCAGGATAAAAAATTGACAACGTTCAGAAAGTTTTGGGGAAAGCAGTAGTCCGTCTATTATTTTTATTATGGGGTTGTGGAGTGTGAAGGTTATAGGAGCAAGAACAACAAAGCCAGTTTTTAACGACTGGCTGTTAGGTGAAGTGTAACGCGTCGGCTGATGGTTTGTACCCTGTGATCACTACAAAGCATCATCAATGATTTTTCGAAGGGCATTACGTCTTTTTTCTTCTTTTCTTAGGTCTCTAACGAGAGAGAACCATGCTGCAATAATAAAGATGAAAATACCGATAACCATGAATTCCATGAGATTATTCCCCGTTATTTGTGTTTAAGATTAAAGTGTGGAGAAAAAGAAAACAACTGCTTATTTAATTTTTCTTCTTTAATGATTAGTTCTATTTATTAGTGATTGGTTCACTAAAGAAGTAAAAAAAAGATTATTTTTTAACCAATTTGGTCATTTCATGATTTTAGGAACTCAAGTTTTAGCTTATTGGTTAAAACTTGGATTCCTTGATGAGATTTAATAAGGGAATTTCTATATTTAGTGTCTAAAATGTCTCATGTTAGTAAAGACCATTGCAATATTGGCTTCATTGGCGGCTTGAATGACTTCTTCATCACGAATAGAGCCACCAGGTTGAATGACTGCAACAATCCCAGCGGCCGCGGCAGCATCAATACCATCACGAAAGGGGAAGAAGGCATCGGATGCCATTACAGAACCTTGCACCTCTAGTTGAGCATGTTCTGCTTTAATCCCTGCAATCCGCGCTGAGTTAATCCGACTCATTTGTCCTGCGCCAACACCAATGGTCATGTTATTTTTGGCATAGACAATGGCATTGGATTTAACAAATTTAGCAATTTTCCATGCAAATAATAAATCTTGCATCTCCTCATTAGTAGGTGCGCGTTCTGTTACTACGTTTAGTTCATTGTAAAGTGATAAATCAGCATTTTGGACTAATAATCCACCATTAACACGTTTATAGTCTAAACGATCTTGTGAGGGTGTAAATTTCCCACATTCGAGTAAACGAATATTCTTCTTGCTACTAATGATTTTACTGGCATCTTCTGTAACCTTTGGTGCAATAATCACTTCAACAAATTGACGATCTACAATTTGTTGAGCAGTGACAACATCTAAGGGTTGATTAACGGCAATAATGCCACCAAAAGCGGATTCAGGATCAGTCTGGAAAGCGCGATCATAGGCCTCTAATAGCGTATTGCCTGTCGCAACACCACAAGGATTAGCGTGTTTTACAATGACACACGTCGGGGTGTCTTCAAATTGCTTAACGCATTCTAGCGCGGCATCAGTATCACCAATATTATTGTAAGACAGTGCTTTTCCCTGTAATTGTTTCGCGGTTGAGACACTGGCTTCCGTTTGGTTTTCTGAAATATAGAAGGCGGCTTGTTGATGTGGGTTTTCACCATAACGCATCGTTTGCGCTTTTTTATATTGTACATTGAAGGTTGTTGCAAAACCTTTTGGTTCACCCTTTTCAACGATTGCACCAAGATAGTTGGCAATCATCCCATCATATTTTGCGGTATGTTCAAATGCTTTTGTGGCAAGACGGAAACGGCTCTTTTGTGTCATTGCGCCTTTATTACCTTTAAGTTCGTTGATAATGCCATCATAATCAAGTGGGTCGACAACAATAGTCACATGAGCATGGTTTTTAGCACTGGCACGTACCATTGTAGGCCCTCCAATATCAATATTTTCAATGGCATCTTCTAAGCAGCAATCGGGTTTTGCGATGGTCGCTTCAAAGGGATAAAGGTTAACAACCACTAAGTCGATGGGAGGAATATTATGTTGCTCCATAACCGCATCATCTGTGCCACGCCGCGCTAATATCCCGCCATGAATTTTAGGATGTAATGTTTTAACGCGTCCATCCATCATCTCTGGAAAATGGGTGTAATCGGAGACCTCAATGACAGGAATATTATTATCGGCTAATAATTTTGCTGTCCCCCCTGTAGAAAGTATTTCAATTCCTCGTCCATGAAGTTGTTGGGATAAAGCTAATAGTCCTGTTTTATCTGAAACACTAAGGAGTGCGCGAGTGACGGGGCGGTCTGTTGTTTGAGTCATAGAAGAGCCTTTGATTTTTGCAATGTGTTAGATCGGGGGTTATCGTAATATTGAGTTTATTTCGATTGAAAAAGGTATAAATAGATCAAAAAAATCAGCTAATTCGTTTGTTTTTAGCGGTTTATACAATAGGGTAAAATTATGAGTGGACGGAGTATGTCATAAGTCTTACGCTAATCTCTAATAAAAAGCGAAATCAGTATTATAAGAAGGTTTCATTGTCCGCTATGAGTATAAAATTGAATCAATTAAATAATAACGACCCGAAAAAGTTAGTACACCACCCTAAAATTCCCTATTCCGTTTATTTATTATCCGTTTGTCAGGCCTTAATGCAAAGCAGTAATGTCTTAATGATTGCAGTGTCTGCATTAGCTTGTTTACCTATGGTTGAGGATAAATCATTAGTGACATTGCCGATTTCTTTACAGTTTTTTTCGATGATGCTCACGACGATACCCGCGTCCTTGTTTATGAAACGTTTTGGTCGAAAAGCAGGTTTTTTGTTGGCAGCTTTTATTGGTTTGATTGGGAGTAGTTTTGCTATTTTTGCGATTTTAAATGACCAGTTTATTATTTTTTTAATTGCGGCAACCTGTTTAGGTATTTTCAATGGGTTTTCTAATTATTATCGGTTTGCGGCGGTTGATCTTGTTCCAATGGGTCTTAAAAGTAGAGCGATTGCTTATGTGATGGTGGGTGGTGTTTTTGCCGCTATTGTAGGCTCTAATTTACCTTTTTTTGCAAAATATCTCTTTACTGAGTTAGCCACCGCTTCTGAGTTGAGTGAAAAAATTATTGATTCACAATTTGCAGGGGCATTTTTCTTTATTTTTGCCTTTTATCTTCTTATTTTGTTGGTGCTTTCTTTTATTAAATTGCCCACAGTAAAAGAAGAGCACGTGGTGGGTAAGGTCAGACCATGGAAACAATTGCTTGTACAGCCTAAATTTACTACCGCGTTAATCTGTGGCATGTTGGGTTATGGTGTGATGGTACTGGTGATGACCGCAACGCCACTGGCAATGAAACATCATGCGCATGGTTTTAGTGATACGATGTTTGTGATTCAATGGCATGTCTTAGCAATGTTTCTACCTTCTTTCTTTACAGGCAATTTAATCGAACGCTTTGGTCTTTTGAATATTTTATTTTGGGGGATTCTATTTGTCTTTGCTTGTGTAGGGATTAATTTAGTTGGTCAGAGTACATGGCATTTTGTATCAGCATTAGTTTTTTTGGGGCTAGGCTGGAATTTCTTATTTATTGGCGCAACGGCTTTATTAATAGAAGCTTATACCCCTCAAGAAAAGGAAAAAGCACAAGCGATTAATGATTTTTTAGTGTTTGGAACGGTAACCCTCACGTCATTATTCGCAGGTATATTACAACAGCAGTTAGGTTGGAAGCTATTGAATATAAGTGTATTACCTCTAATAGGGATTATGTTACTCAGTGTTTTTAGCTTAAAAAAACAATTGCGATATAACCTATAATCATTTCCACTATTTGCTAAAGATTACGAATAAAATAACCTGTCCAAACAGCATCAAAATTATTTATTCAGAAAATATAACCTATTTGTAACAATAGGGTTGATAAAATAAGGTGTTGTGTATTACATTAGGTGATGCTTCACCAGTTGCTTGAAACCGTTTGAAAGTACAGCGATTGTCAACTGTCTTAGAGCTAAAGATAACAGAGGGTTAAATCGTGAGTGTTAGGATAATAATTGAGTTATATCATAATCAATAATGAGTCTTAGTAGACCTTTGTGATATTTCTAAAAGGCTATTAGAGGTTTTTTACCTTATTGTTTAAGTTACTGAACCTTTATGCCTTACACCACTATCACACACTTAATTTTATTTTCTAAACAATAGTGTCGTTTCTCATATCTCTGTTTTAATAAATTATAATTTTTATGGATTGTATCGCATGAATTCTGAAAAAGTAGTGTTTGCTTTTTTTATTGTCTTAGCCTTAACACTTAATTTTGGCTTTTTTGTGGGTAGTTATGATATTCCAGAACATCATAATGCTTATGAATTATTTGCGGCGATTGTTATCAGTTTGGTTGCCACAATATTAAAATTTGGTGATCGGACACATATTGGTGCGGTATTTTTAGCAACCAGTTTAGTCGCCGATTTGCAATTGATTGCCGCCGCGATTGTCTGGGGAATGATTGAGCATGTTTTTGATAGTGTGTTAAGTGGTAATTCTTTAGCAACTGTGGTTTCGCTATCGGGTGGTGCGCTATTAGCAAACTTCACTTCCGTTATCTTATTGGTAGCAGAAACCATTACCGTTCGCCGCTAATCGTTATCAAGTTTAACTATGCCTAACCTAGTTTACGTCCTTTTCAGACGGTTACGCTCTCCACTTATCTTCTTAATTCTTGTCTATGCGATTTCGATGACAGGGTTTGTGCTTATTCCAGGTGAAGATGATAAAGGGCAAGTCTATTATATGTCCTTTCTTGACGCGTTCTACTTTGTTAGTTTTATGGGGACAACCATTGGTTTTGGTGAAATTCCCTACGCTTTCACAGGTGGACAACGTTATTGGACGTTGTTATCACTCTATGCAACGGTTGTTGCATGGCTATACGGTATTGGCTCTGTTCTGAGCGCTTTTCAAGATCCAGGGTTTCGACAGCAAATACAGCGTAATAGCTTTGCCCGCAAAGTAGCTGACATTAGAGAACCCTTCTATTTGATTTGTGGTTATGGTGATACAGGCGCTCAATTGGTGCGAGCCTTAGCAAAAGAGGGCATTTTATCGATAATTATTGAGAATGATCAAGAGAGAATCAACGAGCTAGAAGTTGCTGACTTTACGCTGTTACCGTTATGGATTTGTGCGGATGCTTCTCATTCTGAAGTCTTAGAAATTTCGGGGATTAAACATCCTTGGTGTACAGGTATTATTAGCTTAGTGAGTGATGATAAGGTGAATTTAACCGTTGCTATTGTTGCTCAACTATTGAACCCTACAGCGCGTTTGATTTCACGCGCAGAAACAACAGAAGCAGAGTCCAATATTTTATCTTTTGGTGCTAATGAGGTGATTAATCCTTTTGAAACGTTTGCATCTCACCTTGCCTTGGCACTGCGTGCCCCTGGTTTATCCAGCTTGATTGAATGGA
Source organism: Cocleimonas sp. (assembly GCA_023146545.1). Taxonomy (GTDB): domain Bacteria; phylum Pseudomonadota; class Gammaproteobacteria; order Thiotrichales; family Thiotrichaceae; genus JAGLBW01. The sequence continues at coordinate 1,830 of JAGLBW010000049.1, read as the reverse complement.
TGACAGCGAGTCCAGGGGAGAAAATTAAAGAACCTGTTTTCCCTAATCATGGGATGTGGATTATTTGTGGTTTTGGTAAGTTTGGAAGGGCATTATATCGCCATTTGAGTCATGAGGGTGAAGATTTAAGCATTATTGAATTGGATAGAAATAAGCGTGATGTCCCTTCAGGTTCTGTTTTTGGTCGGGCAACAGAGGCAAGGACCTTAGTAAAGGCAGGGGTTGAATCGGCAGTAGGAATTATTGCAGGAACAGAAAATGATGCGGATAATCTGTCCATTTTAATGACAGCGAATGAAGTTAATCCTGAGATGTTTCGTGTAGCGAGACAAAATGAAGATCATAATCACCATATTTTTCAAGCGGCGGAAATTGATTTATTAATGCAACGGGGGCAAGTCGTTGCCGATAAAATATTTGCGTTGATTCGTACCCCGTTATTAGGTGATTTCTTGCGTATTATTTCACGTTTTAATAATGAACGCGCTAATATTCTAGTCAGTCGTGTTATTGCTGTTATTGATGATACACCAGAGTTATGGGAAGTGAAAATTTATCCTAAAGAGACTCCTGCTCTACACGCTATGATGAACGAAGACCAACAAATCGTTGTTGGTGACTTGTTACGATCTTCTGCTAACCGTGAGACAAACATCGCGGCAATTCCTCTGTTTCTTAAACGTGGCGACGGCAACGTGCTTCTGCCTGAATCCAATCGTATTTTAAGAACGGGTGATCGAATTTTGATGTGTGGTACAAAAGAAGCATGTCATCATATGCTCTTGGTTTGTTATAGTATCAGTGCGCTTGCTTATGTGACAACAGGAGAAGACCGACCTAATGGTTATGTCTGGCGCTGGTTTCAATCAATAATAAATAAAAAGAAGTCCAAGGCAGATAATAAGGTTGAAATCCCATCCCCTAGGCTTGTGGATAAGGAATGATGTGCGCTGAATTCAGCTTTTCTGAGCGAGTATGACCGAAAAAATGAGCTACTAATAGGGGATCAAATGTTAATGAGACTCAGTAAATATCATTGTTTTGAATATAGTCCAACAAACCTTCAGAAGCATCTTCGATCATTTTAAAGACTTTATCAAAACCATTAGTGCCACCATAGTAAGGATCTGGAACATCCTTATCGCTCCAGTTTGGTGCAAATGACATAAAACGAAAGATCTTGGCCTGTAAATGTTTTGGAGCAGACTGTTTTAAGTCGTTATAATTTGAGCTATCCATTGCGATAATGTAATCAAATGTTTCAAAATCGTTCTGTTTAACTTTTTGTGCGCGTTGTTTGGAAATATCTACCCCATAGTGTTGCGCGGTTGATTGAGAGCGTGAATCAGGTGTTTCGTCAACATGATAAGCATGTGTTCCTGCAGAATCGGTAAAGATATGCTGATCCAGATGTCTTGATTTAACCCGTTGTTCGAAAACACCATGAGCTGTTGGTGATCTGCAAATGTTTCCCATACAGACGAATAAAACATTTATTTTTTCTTTATTATTCAATACTTTGACCCTATATTGAAAGCAAGTTGAAAAGGTTGCCTTCTCTAAAAAGAAAATGATAATGTTCTTTTCAGAGAAGGCAGGAAAAAATAACAATTAACGCAACCCTATTGCTTAAGTTGAATTAATGAGCGAGTACAAAGAGAAGGTAAGCTATTTTTCCACCTTATTTGTATCTAGATTCAATGCTTCTGATTCTATTTTTTCTTTCGCGTCTTTCACCGCTTGCGCGTCTTTCGCCGCTTGCGCGTCTTTCGCCGCTTGCGCGTCTTTCACCGCTTGCGCGTCTTTCGCCGCTTGCGCGTCTTTCGCCGC
>JAGLBW010000048.1 GCA_023146545.1 Cocleimonas sp. | reverse complement strand
TTCGAGGACAAAATAGGCGCTAATCCATGTGATTTTCGTTAGGGCTACAGTACTCAGGCAGTCTCCTAGTGAAAGCATGATGAAGCAATAATCCTCTTTCGTTTACGAAGAAAAGTATGTCAAAATATTGGACTAGCAACCAAACTTTATTTGACGTAAAGTTTGGTGTTTTGTTCCCCATTAATAGAAACAGTTTATGTCTAATATGATACGGATTGCAACACGTAAAAGCCCGCTTGCGATCTGGCAAGCCGAAGAAGTAAAACGCCAACTGATAAAGAACCACCCTGACTTAACTGTCGAGCTATTAGGGATGATGACACAAGGTGACATTATTCTGGATACTCCATTAGCAAAAATTGGAGGTAAAGGCTTGTTTGTTAAAGAGTTGGAGATTGGAATCTTAGAAGGAAAAGCCGATATTGCAGTGCACTCGATGAAAGACGTGCCAATGGAATTACCTGAAGGATTGCATTTGCCGATTATTCTTGAACGTGAAGATCCACATGATGCTTTTGTCTCGAATCAGTATACGAGTTTGGATGATTTACCTCAAAAGGCGAAAGTCGGCACATCTAGTCTGCGTCGTCAAACACAAATCAAAGCCTATCGTCCCGATTTGGAAATTTTAGACTTACGGGGCAATGTTAATACCCGCTTATCTAAGCTGGATGCAGGGGAATATGATGCGATTATTCTAGCCGCGGCGGGTTTAATGCGCTTAGGGTTTGATGAGCGTATTGCGCAACGTCTTCCAACCACACAAAGTTTACCCGCTATTGGGCAAGGTGCTATTGGCATTGAATGCAGGGTAGACGATGAGCGTGTTAATGCCTTGTTAGCCCCTTTAAATCATCCAGAAACAGCACTTCGTGTGAGTGCAGAACGAGCATTTAATACCCGTTTACAAGGCGGTTGCCAAGTCCCGATAGCAGGTTATTCCGAGTTACAACACGATGGTCAGCTCTATTTTCGAGGTTTAATTGGTTATCCTGATGGCTCTCAGATTTTCCGCAGTGAGCGAACGGCTCCCGCTGATGAAGCCGAAGCGTTAGGTATTGCGATCGCCGATGATTTATTATCCCAAGGAGCAGATAAAGTCTTACACGCGTTAGGCATTGTGCTTTAAGCTTCGCTATCCGTGACTAAATCATCCTTACAACACTGCTGGATTGCGATTACCCGTCCTGTGCATCAGGCGGGTCAACTGACCTTGCGATTAGAAGCTGAAGGCGCTCAGGTATTTTCTTTTCCATTGCTTGAAATCATTGCGCCAACCTCTCCTGCTCAGGTGCATCAACAGGCACAACACCTTAAACATTATGATACCGCTATTTTCATTAGTCCCAATGCGGTTAAAAATGCCTTCACCTTTGTTAGCAAAGCACAATTAGCAGGGTTAAAGATTGCTGCAGTGGGTAAAAAAACGGCTCAGACCTTACAACAGCATGGACTATCGGTGGACTGCTTTCCCCAGACAGGGTTCAACTCTGAAGCTTTATTAGCACTTGATAAAATGCAACGGGTGGAAAATCAACAGATGATTATTTTTCGCGGTGAGGGTGGGCGTGAATTGTTGCGTAATACCTTGATCTCAAGGGGCGCGACAGTTGACTATCTTAATGTTTATGCACGACGTTGTCCGATGCTAAACCTTGATCAATTAAAATATCAGTATCAACAGAACAAACTCGATATTATTGTTATCACCAGCGGTGAAAGTCTTGCTCATTTATTACGTTTATCACACGGTGAGCAATGGTTGTTTGATCTTCCTTTATTGGTTGGAAGCCAACGCATTAAAAATAAATTTCAGTCGAAATTTAGAGGAAAAATACACGTTTCAGCTAATCCAAGCGATGAAACAATGTATCAAGCACTACAACAATGGAGGTCTTCTTGATCCTATTTATAGGCGAGTAGTGTTCTTAACAGCGCCTGAAAAAAACATCAATTTTAAAGGACGTTTATGAGACAAAAAAAACAGGGCAACGGTTTATCAAATACTAAGGCAGATGCCTCAGAAACCCTCGAGAAATTAACAAAACGGATACGGTTTACCTTATTTATTGCTTGGCTGGCATTGGTGTTTACGATGGTAGGTATTGCCGCAGGTTATAAAAATTGGATGCAGATTAACACCCGTGCAAAGGACGCATCACGAGGGGTGGAATTATTAAAACAACAAGCCAGCGAATTTGCAAAAAAATCGTCCATCGTTGCTTTAAATACAGCACTTTTAGATGATCTAGCACAAAATAGCAAATCGTTTAATCAATCCGTAGATGTCTTAGAAACGGTAAAAAAAACCACACAACAGGCGGTTAAAAGTATTGATCAACAAATCGAGTGGTTAACCCAGAAACAAGTACTACCTCAATTAACTGCTTTGGAAAATCCAAGTACTTCTTGGCACTTAGCCGAATTGCACTTTTTATTACAAGTCGCCAATCAACGCTTACAACTTCATCATGATAAAAAAAGTGCATTGTTAGCCCTCCAAGCGGCTGAAACCAGCATTATCAAAATAGGGCTGAAGAAATACCTTCCTGTTCGTAAAAAAATAACAGAAGACATTGTGCAGTTAGAAACTTTCTTTATGCCAAATATTGTTGCAATTTCTCAACGAATTGGTGAGTTAATGAATGTCATTGATGTGATGCCAACGGCGGATGAAATAAAAAAGAATGAAAAAACTCAGTTATTAGCGAAACCATCAACCGATAAAGGGGTACTCTTTTCTCAGCTTGTTGAGCGAATTAATGATGCGGTGGTCGTGCATAAATTTGATGCTTCAGTGGAAAAAACCTTTGGGCTGAATGAGAAAGAAAAAGTGCAAAACTTATTACAACTGCGTTTAGAAAGCTTGCGTTTAATGGTCTTACAGGGACTAGATTATGATTATCATCAACAACTCAAGCTGATTAAACAAACCTTAAATAAATACTACCCTGAGATGATTACAGGGATATTACAAAAACACTTGGATGAACTGGCTAAGGTGAAGCTATCACCGACTCCCCCTGATATTTCTGTATCACTGCAACTGTTAGAACGTTTATCGAAACAAAAAAAATAAGTTCAAGAAGATAATATAGGGTGGGTATGAACTGTACAAAGAGTAAAGTGATATGATGATATATGTAGTACTGTTAGTCGTGGTTGTGATGGTGATTTTTTTGCTGACACGTTTTATTCTAAGCCATTCCGAAACAGTGGTCATTACATGGGGATCTTGGGGTAACATTGAAATAAATAGTACTGATTTATTCATTATTTTCTTGATCGCTTTTATTGCGCTCTATCTTGCGCTTTGGGCACTGAAATCTTTGCTTTTTCTTCCTCGAAATTTTAAAAAATACCGCAAGACACGCCTATCAATAAAAGCAGAGCAAGAGTTTATCCAAGGTTTAATACAGTTTGGAGGGGCTTATTGGAATGAATCTGAAACGTTGCTATTGAAGAACATAGCACAGGCTAAAACACCCTTTTTAAACTATTTAGTGGTGGCAAGGGCTGCGCATATGCAGGGACACTATGAAGACCGTGATCATTATTTAAAACAAGCGGCTAAAACGAGTGATAAGGCTAGAATTACTGTTGCGGTTTCTCAAGCTGAAATGCAATTAGCCAGCAAGCAATTGGAACAAGCTCGGGCAACATTAGTGCATTTGTTAGCGCTATCACCAAACCATTCTTATGCCAATAAACTATTAGCAAAAGTATATTTTAACCAAGAAGACTGGAAAAATTTATTTGCTTTATTACCTCATTTGAAAAAGAAACAGTTATTAAGTGAAACCAGCCAACAGTATTTTGAAACATTTGCTTTAAAAGGTATTTTTCAGGTGGCGGCTTTAAAAGATGATGCGGTTGCATTGGATCATATCTGGAAAACCTTAGCCCCTGAAATAAAAAACACACCTCAGGCTATTTTGAACTACTGTGATGCGTTAATTGCCACAAAATATGAAAAAAAGGCCGAAAAAATATTATTTAAAGCCTTAAATAAACAGTGGGATGTCACATTAGTTGAGCGGTTTGGAGAAATTGCTCAACTTAATTTAAAAAAATCGATTCAATCGGCGGAGAAATGGTTAGAAGAAAGTGAGAGCAACCCTGAAATTTTACTGTGTTTAGCACGTTTATATCGTGCTAATAAACGTTGGGCTAAAAGCAGTGGCTTTTACGAAAAAAGTTTAAATATGTCGCCGAATACAACGGCCTATTTAGAATTTGCGGAGTTATTAACGCAACTGCATGATGATAAAAGTGCGGCTGATTGTTATCAAAAAGGATTGAAATATTGCGTACATCAGCGTGTTGATACGCTCCATTTAAAACTAAAACCTGCTGCTGATCCTTCAAAAATGATGATTGCTGAGGATGATGTGGAAATTTATTACAGTATTTAATCCCGTTGTTCTCAACGTTTAATTTCAAGCACAGCCCTCTTACTTATATTTTGTAACTTTTACGGTAGAGCTTTGAGGGCGAGTCAGTAGATTGGATAGGTTTTTTATATCAATAACGCTCAATGTTCCAGCCGCTTTTTTTAATTTAACGGTGTTTAATAAAAAACCATAGCGTGCATTAGAATAATCCCGTTGAGAACGAAACGTTTCTCGCAATGAAAGCAACACATCAACGGCTGTACGAGTCCCCACCTGAAACCCTGTTTTCGTTGCTTTTGCCGCAATTTGGGTCGAATGGAGTGCTTGCTCTAAGGCATTCGCTTGTGCTATACCCGCGACAGCTGCAAGATAAGCCGCCCGTGTTTGTTGAATAATTGCACGTTTTTTAGACTCCAACTGGTAGCGTTTCTGCTGTAATTTATGGCGTGCTTCACGTACTTTTGATGCTAAATTACCGCCTGTATACAGCGGAACATTAAGTTGCACCCCAACCGTAGCATCAAATTTATCCTGATTGAACGCGGACTCACCGAAGGCACTTGTCCCTGTTTGTCGTGCAAAAATATCAACCGTTGGTGTTTTTTCTGAACGGGAAAGATCAACAACACTTTGTGCTTGAAGTACGGCATATTTAGCAATATGAATCTCTTTATTGTAAAGCAATGCTGCTTTAGCCCACGATTGAATATTGCTTGGCTTCGGTAAGCGTAAAGGAATACCTTCCGCCGCACCTAATAAATCACGGTAGTAATGACCTGAAATAGACTTTAATACTTCCCTAGAAATATTAATGTTTTGTATAGCGACAATTTCTCGTGAACGTGCTGAATCATAACGTGCTTTGGCTTCTTTAACATCAGTAATCGGAGAGCGACCCGCATTGAAGTAAGCTTTTACTTGACTGAATTGACGACCAATGGAAATAGTTTCTAAGCGCGAGAATTTGGTACTATCTTTTGCCTTTAAAAAATTAAGATAAGCCTCTGCAACGCGTAAAATAAGGGCTTGTCGCTCTAAGCCCAATGATGATTGTGCTTGTAAAACTGAAAGGTTGGCACGATCCACACTCAGATTGATGGCTTTTCGATACAGTGGTTTCGTTAAGTTAAGGGTATAACCCAGACTTAAAAAAGAGCTTAAATCATCGGAACCGCGCGCTTTTCGTCCACTGTACTGACCTGAAAATGAGGCGTTCGCATTCAGTGTGATTTGAGGCTTTAACGCAGAAAGCGCTTGTGGCTTTTGTTCTAATAAAGCGAGATAACCCGCTTCAGAAGCCTTTATCTGGGCATCATTTGCTTGTGCATGTAAGTAAACTTGCATTAAGTCTTCAGCAACAACAATAGGACTGAAAACGAGCAGTAGAATGAGTGCTGCAAGCTGTTTTTTTATGATCATAAGTAAGGAATGCCCGCTAACATATTAGGAAATACTAATATGATGTGATTACCAACCGATTACAAGGACTTCTTTTTTGCTTGAAAAGGGCTTAGGTCAAATGGATAGTGGTAAAAAATGATGTCATTGATAATCAGTTCAACGCATTATTTAATACAGCAAGGAAGAAAAGCTTAATAACAGCGTATTAATGTTTTCTTCCTAAAGATAAGTCCTTTTTATAGATAATACGGTTACACATCATACGATAGGTCAGATAAAGGGTTATATCATCCGATAGTAGTGCTGATCTGTAGTGGATGACTGTTCCTTACTCATCCTATTTGTTTAAGAGTGTGAGATTTCGTTGCTCTTTCTAGACCTTGTCTAAAAGGTGAAATGAGAGGGTGCAACAACCCCATCAAGATAGTTTAGCTCCGTTTCGAATAAGCTGGTTCGAACAAAATCATTGGCGGCTCGTGTGACTAACATTGCCTGCTGTATCGGTGGTACACCAACGGTAAGGTATAAACGTCCCTGTAGAGTGAGCAACTTCTCAAACAAAGGCAGGTATTCAGGGACAGCCCCTGTGACGACAATGACATCAAAATGTTGGTTTTGATCCAAATCTTGTAAACCATTGGCTTTCGCTAAGGTCACATTGGAAATATGTTGTTTACTTAAACGCTCACCCGCACTGGCAAGGAAGTCAGGGTGTATGTCAATGCTGTACACTTCTTTCGATAAATTAGCTAAACAAGCGGTAAGGTAGCCACTGCCCGTTCCAATTTCTAAGCAACGGTCATCACTTTGAATCGCTAACTCTTGTAAGATTCGTGCCTCAATACGCGGATGCATCATACGTTCATTGTGTGCTAAAGGTAATTGAATATCAGCATAAGCTAATGCCCTTTGAGACACCTCAACAAAAGCATCACGGGGTAAATCACTGATGGTTTGAAGCACAGCACCGTCCAAAATATCACAAGGACGAATTTGTTGTTCGATCATATTAAAACGTGCTTCTTCCATATTCATAATATCTGTATACCGCTAAATGTGTTGTAATTAAAAGTGAAGGGTTGTTAGGAATCTGCCTATTTTGATAAATAATATGTTAGGTTAGCCTTTTTATAAGCGAGCTATCCTATTGTTTTTATATATAAATCCATTCAAGCGTTAGCTTGTGTGATGCACAAACTAAATGATTTAATATCAGTGAAAGTCAACAGCGTCCTGCATCTAATAGACTACGAATTAATGTGAATGAAGGCAAGTCTAATGAGAAAGTGTAAAAAAAGATTAATGTACGTGATTAAAATACCAACCGCTTAAATTTGTTCATAATAGGCTTTTGCGGTCTCAACATCATTAATAATGTGTTGTTTTAGCACATCAAAACTAGGAAAGCGTTGTTCGGCACGAATAAACGTATCAAGCTGTATCGTTACGTGCTGAGTATAAGCGTCCCCATGATAGTCAAACACATGTGTTTCTAGGCGGACTTCGCTACCTGAAACGGTAGGGCGTGTCCCTAGATTAGCAACCCCTTGATAAACCACTTGATCTAAGCCTTGAACCTTGACCGCATAAACGCCCCGAGCAGGTGCAATAGCAGCAGGTAAACTTAAATTTAAGGTGGGGAAACCAATGGTTCTCCCGCGTTTTTCCCCTTGTTTAACACGACCTGACAGTTGATACGGAAGTCCTAATAAGGCAATACTTTGGTCTATCTCACCTTTCGCTAAATGGTTGCGAATGCGGCTGCTACTAATACGTTGACCTAGAGCGTGACAAGTGGGCGTGTCATGCACTTCCATGCCGACTTTTTTACCCATCGATTGGAGCAATTTAAAATCCCCTTTGCGTTGTTTGCCAAAACGAAAATCATCACCAACCACCAAATAACGAACATTAAGTTGATCAAATAAAATACGCTGAATAAAATCTTCTGCCGTCATATTGGCGAGTTTTTCATTAAAACGTAAGCATAAGTAATGATCAACGCCCAATTGTTTTAACAGCCGTACCTTGTCCCGCAAAGGATAAATACGTGAAGGGGGCGTTGCCATAAAAAATTCAGCAGGTAAGGGTTCAAAACTGATAAGGGTACATGGCAAACCTAACTGTTGTGCTTTCTGGGTTAATTGATCAAGTAGTTTTTGATGCCCAAGATGTAAGCCATCAAAATTCCCAATACTGGCAACACAGCCCTTTGTGATCACCTGTTGATGCTGTAATTCTCGAATTAATTTCATAAGCAATATGCGTTATTGTAAGCCATTAAAATGTTGTTGTCGTAGTGCTTCGTAGACCATAATGGCAACAGTATTGGATAAATTTAAACTACGACGATCCGCCACCATTGGAATTCTTAGCTTATGCTGTTCATCCAATGTTGATAAAACCTCATCAGGCAGACCGCGTGTTTCAGGGCCAAATAATAAAATGTCATCAGGATTAAAACGGGTATGAGTATAATTGATATTCGCTTTTGTCGTTAGTGCATAGATGGTTTTATGACCCATTTTTTCTATAAAAGATTGAAAATCAGTATGCTCTTTAACGACGGCAAGATCTCGATAATCTAACCCTGCACGACGTAGTTTCTTTGCATCCATATCAAATCCTAAAGGATGAATCAGATGCAAAGTAGATCCTGTATTGGCACTAATTCGCATAATATTACCCGTATTAGGCGGAATTTCTGGCTGGTATAAGGCAATATGAAACATAGTGATTATCCAAAAAATAGCAGACTATACCTGAGTGGTAGAGTGTCATGAAGCAAGGAATGTATAGGGCAGAATTAACAGACTAAAAATATAGGGTTTAGTCGCTTAATAAGCGTGAAAAACAAACAGTAAAAATAAAAAATAAAATAATTAAAGGCTAGGGCTTGACAAAATAACACGAAACCGATTTAATGCGCATCTCGCTCAAGGCCCGATAGCTCAGTCGGTAGAGCAGAGGATTGAAAATCCTCGTGTCGGTGGTTCGATTCCACCTCGGGCCACCATCTCCATTCAGCTTTCAAAGCCTTGATCCCTCCCAGAAATAAATACTTTTACTCGCTTTTTAATTGGCGCGTAATTTACAAAGCATTTGAGCATTACCTTTTTCAGATTGAAGTGATATTGTTTTTCCTTCAGACATTACCTTTAGCGTTTTCTCACAAACTCCTTTTTCACTGTGATTGGCACAGTTCAAAACGGCAATATAATGTTTTAGCGCATGGGTTCCCTTCTTTTGAGTGCTTCCTGATGCTTGATAAAAGCCTAATAAATAAGCATAGGGCGTATGGGTATAAGCGACTTTAGGTGTGCAAGGAACAATGTCAAAATGATTTACTACACGTAAGGTCTTCGTTTTAACCTGTTGTTGGTAGAAGTGGACAAAGGCACGATTACCGACTTTGGGGCTGGCGAAATTAATATTGATGACAGGGAGCTTTGGACGAACTAAAGCAAGATCCAGCGTAAACAAGGTGCTTAAAGCTGCACCAAGACTGTGACCCGTAAGGTATAACTGGCTAATGGGCTTATTGGATGTTTGGTATTGATCAATCAAAGTAAACAGTTGCTCACGCATGGAAAGCATTTGATTGTGTTTACTCTTTTGCGCATAGGTATTAAATATTCCTTTATGCACTAAAACTCGCCGTTTGATCGGGATCTTTTTACCAAAAGCAGTGAAATGGACTTTTCGGGTTCGTATATCATTGATAATGTTTGCCTTAGAATTTGTTCCTCGAAATGAAAAAATATAGCGGTACGGTGCAGATCGAGTGCGGAAGACGACACCAAAAATTTCTGATTTTGGGGTGCGTCGTTTAATAAAATTAGGGGCTTTCCAACAAGTGACAAATTCATACCCTGCTAATTGTTTTAGATCAATACGGGACGGTTGACATTGCTCTGGATTAGCTTTATCAAATGCTTGATAAGCTTGCAAACTGGCATTAGCTAATACGACTGTATTTTTGTTATTTTGGGCGGTGTAAGTGTAGTGCGCTCCACCTGCTGCAAAAAGGTGACTTGAAAAGAAATAAATAATAATAAAAGGTGTGATTTTTTTCATAGCATAATATCTGTTTTATAGTGCGAGAGGGTTAGAAAATAGGGCGGTATTTTTAGATGCCAAGCCTCGTTAGCCGTTGTAAACTATCGCTTATTGTCAACCATATTAGAGATAAACAATAGACATTATACCGATTCATAGCATTGAAAAAATAAGCGTTTTAATTTATTGTAGTTTCTTTGATCATTTACCATAGACAATGAAATCTCAGGATATAGTCAAAAAGCCGAGATCCTTTCTTGCAATGACAGAGTACTAACGTAGAAGAGTTTACTGATTTCCTTCCCGATTTTAATAAAACGCTTAAAAACTCTAAATAGACCTTAGAAGGAAAAGAGCGCCAGAAGAAATTAATCAATGATGCTAACTCTCCTTTGCTCACTAGTGAAGATAAGCTATTATTTATAGCTCGTTTATTATAAGCAGTATCTCACCCAAGAAATGATGGGATTAAGCTTTAATATGACTTCACCTAAAGCTAATTTATAACGCTAATTTTCCTTCTGGTTTTACTACGGCTGGAGCCTCACAACCAGAATTTAGTAGTTTTTTTAATCAGGGTACTTGATTTTTATTAAAAAAAATTAACTTGAAAGTACTTGTAAAATAAGTCCTGTCCAGTCTAAAATCCGCCATTTATAATCAAATGCTAATATAGGTGGGTCGCGAATGAAATTTGAATCAATCTTTCCTTTTCTAATCTGGTTCAAATTAATCAATAAGGAGACTCTCAAAGCTGATTTGATGGCCGGTCTAACAGGCGCGGTCATTGTGGTTCCTCAAGGGGTTGCGTTTGCTACGATTGCAGGGATGCCACCTGTCTATGGGTTGTATACTGCAATGGTCACGCCCATTATTGCGGCTTTGTTTGGTTCCTCCTTTCATCTTGTTTCAGGACCAACAACGGCTATTTCGATTGTGGTGTTTTCTTCGATTAGCCATCATGCTGAACCTGGTTCACCTGAATTTGTATCATTGGTCTTAACGTTGACCTTTTTAGCTGGTGTTTATCAATTGGCTTTTGGCCTAGCTCGTTTAGGTGCTTTGGTTAATTTCGTCTCGCATACCGTTGTTATTGGTTTTACTGCAGGCGCAGCCATCTTAATCGCTACCAGTCAGATGAAACATATTACGGGTATTGAGATTCCTAAAGGTGAGTCGTTTTTGTACACTTGGGGGGATATTTTTCTCGGCTTAGGGAATATCAATATTTATTTATTGCTTATTGGTTTAAGTACCCTCTTCGTTGCTATTCTGGCAAAAAAATTAGTCCCTAAAATTCCCAATTTATTATTAGGTATGGTTGTCGGTAGTCTCTTGGCGCTTATCTTTAAGGATTACACCTCAAGCATTGAACTTGTTGGGGAAATCCCTGCTCAATTACCTCCTTTTCGTATGCCTGATTTTTCACTGGAAACCATTAAGATGTTGGCTCCTGAAGCCTTTGCTGTGGCATTGCTCGGCTTAATTGAAGCGGTATCTATCAGTCGTGCTATTGCTACAAAATCAAACCAACGCATTGATTCTAATCAAGAGTTTGTTGGTCAAGGCTTGTCCAATATGTTCGGTAGTTTCTTTTCAAGTTATGCAGGCTCAGGATCATTTACACGCTCAGGGGTTAACTACGAAGCAGGTGCGCGAACACCGCTTTCGGCGATTTTATCCGCTGTATTTTTAGCCTGTATTGTGTTATTAATCGCCCCCTTAACGGCTTACCTTCCGATTGCGGCAATGGGCGGGGTTATTTTATTAGTTGCTTATAATTTAATTGATTTTCATCATATTAAACAAACGTTATCCTTTAGTAAGTCCGAATCCGCTATTTTATTAACGACCTTCTTAGCCACGCTCTTCTTAGAACTAGAGTTTGCCATTTATTTTGGTGTTTTATTGTCATTAATTTTATTCTTAGCCAAGACTTCGACACCGAATATTCCCGTACTTTCTATTGATGATAGTCCCAGAAGTACCCATCGAAAATTTATTAATATTGAAGAGCAACCGTCATCAGAATGTCCTCAGTTAAAAATTATTCGGATTGATATGTCAATTTATTTTGGCTCGATTAATCATATTCAAAAAACAATTTCTAATATCGTTGATAAAGAAGGGATTAAGTATATTTTAATTGATGCAACAGGGATTAACTTTATTGATTTAGCAGGAGCCGAGGTGTTAGTTTCTGAAAACAGACGCTTAGTTGCAGATGGTGGCGGGTTGTATTTTGTTGGAATGAAATCAGCGGTCTATGAATTTGCGGCAGAATCTTCGTTTATTAAACACATTGGTAATGATCATTTTTTTGATGCTAAATCTAATGCTGTACGTAAAATCTATCAAAAAATGGATCAGAATATTTGCTCACAATGTGATATTAATCTCTTTAAAGAATGTACTAAAAAAGCTTAAAGCACTCTAGATTGAGACGTTCACTCTTTTCCTTGAACGTCTCCGTTGAGTTACCACATCAAGTCATCAGGAATTTTGTAATCGGCATACGGATCATCATCAACATTAGTATCTTGTTGCTGTAACGGATCATTTAATAACACAATGCAATGGCTATCACGCTCACTGATTTTATGGGCCGCTTGCTTTGGAATTAAGTGATAGTCCTGTTCTAATTTTGCGATAGCTAATGAGCCACGACTGATCAGGTCGTGGTTTTTGACTGACACATAAAGTGTCTTGATTTTATTTTCATCAGTAAACTGATAGGGCTGTTCTTGCTTGCCTTTTAATTTTTCGATACTGTTCATTTCAATGATTTGACAGATTTGAGCCGCTATTGCTTTTTGTTCCACCGCCTGTTGATGTTTAGCATTCAGCGTTTGACTTTTTAGCCGTTGTGCGGCGCGGGCTTGTTCGGCTAAAAGCGTTGCTTTATTTTCTAATGTCGTGTTTTCTTTACGACTTTTTTTAACGGCTTTCTTTTTTGCAGTGTTAATTTTTTTTGCTTTTTGTTTATTGCTTAACCCTGCACCTAATAATTGATCTTGTAATGATCCTGCCATTGCTATCTACCTCTTTGATATCAGGTGGTTTTAATTAAGTTCTATCAATTTTGACAGAACTTAAGCTTGTGAATGAGCTTAGTTTAAAACAATAAGCTTACACCATATCAGCTAAGGCTTGGTTAAACGTCTTACTCGGACGCATTGCCTTTGAAGTCAGGTCAATATCAGGGTGATAATAGCCACCAATATCCATCGTTTGACCTTGCACCTCATTTAACTCAGCAATAATTTTTGCTTCATTTTCAGCTAGTTGTTGTGCTAAAGCCGTAAAGCGAGTTTTCAAGGTTTGATCATCATCTTGGTTCGCTAAGGTTTGCGCCCAATAAAGCGCTAAATAGAAACTACTGCCTCGATTATCTAATTCATTCACACGCCGTGAAGGTGATTTATTCTGGGTTAGGTACTGACTTGTTGCTTCGCTGAGTGTATCTGCTAATGTTTTTGCGGTGGTATTTTTAGTTTTTGCCGCTAAATCGTCTAATGATACCCCTAACGCTAAGTATTCGCCCAAAGAATCCCAACGCAGATGATTTTCTTGGCTAAACTGCTGAACGTGTTTGGGGGCTGACCCACCTGCACCCGTCTCAAATAATCCACCACCCGCTAATAAGGGAACAATAGAAAGCATTTTAGCGGACGTTCCTAGCTCTAAAATAGGAAATAAATCCGTTAGATAATCACGTAATACGTTACCTGTAATCGCAATGACATCTTTACCTTCTTTGATACGATCAAGGGTATAGTCAGTAGCTTCAATTAATGACATGACCTGAAGATCTAAGCCCTTCGTATTCTGTTCCAGTAAATAGGCCTCTACTTTTTTACGAATTTCATTATCGTGAGCGCGTTGAGGATCTAGCCAGAAAATAGCAGGATTGCCTGTTGCACTAGCACGTCTAACGGCTAACATCACCCAATCTTTAATCCCTGCATCTTTGGTTTGGCACATTCTCCAAATATCACCTTTCTCAACCATGTGTTCTAATAAGGTATTACCTGTACTGTCAATGACCTCAACCTTACCACGGGCTGTCATTTCAAAGGTTTTATCATGCGAACCGTATTCTTCCGCTTTTTGTGCCATCAAGCCTACATTAGCAACATTGCCCATTGTCGCGACATCAAATGCACCGTGCTGTTGACAAAAAGCGATGGTGGTTTGATAAATACCCGCATAATTACGATCAGGAATCATTGCTTTGGTATCGTGTAATTGTCCTTCTGCACTCCACATTTTTCCTGATGAACGAATCATTGCAGGCATTGAAGCATCAACAATCACATCACTGGGGACATGAAGATTAGTAATGCCGTT
>JAGLBW010000047.1 GCA_023146545.1 Cocleimonas sp. | reverse complement strand
GATGAGGTTGGAGGCGATCACATAAAAGCAGGGTGAGATAATAAAGCAGCTAATTGAGGAGACAAGAGCAAAAATCATTTATTGACCTCCTTATTGTCCTGAGTTAAACCCAATAGCGTTGGCATGGAATAAAATCAAAACCGACCTACGAAAACAAAGAGCAAGAACCGTTGATACACTCTCGAATCAATTACTTTGGTGGATTCTGAAAAGTTTATTGTGCAGGCGTTTAAATTCCTTAGTATAGGTGGGAAATGTAATATTATTAGGGATTAGCTCGTTAAGTTGCGGACTCTTTAGCAACTTCTATCTCGGTTTCAACTCCCCCATCATCCCTTTGTAGTAAAAATACTCATGTAAAATAGAGCGATCATAGCCACTTAAATCAGCAGTTTTAATTTTACTACTATCTTTTATGAATGCTCCAAGGTCATTGGCTTTTACAAATGCTTTTGCACCGTGGTACATCGCGGTATAAAACACCAATTTTTCTTTATCCGTTCCTTTGGATACAAATGTGATTTCACCTGTTAGTAATTCGACTTTACTGGCTTGTAAGGTTGTTTTTTTATTCAAGTTTTCTAGTATATAGATTTTATTCTTAACGACTTTAAGTTGATTGTTGCAGGCTTGCAATTGAGTATCATTTTGACTGCTATTACATCCTGAAAGGAGGATCAATAGCGTGACAATTAGTTTTGGCTGGGTCATGGCTTCACTTCTCTTTTTTATTCATTTTATTATTTGAGTCAGCTCTTAAGATGTTATAGCGTTTTAAAAAACAGACTATTTATTTCTTTCAACTATAGTATAAAGTGTTTTGATTTCAAGTAAACTACTGATTAGAAAAAATGTAAAGAGTTGTTAACTATGATAATAATGATAGAATCATTCAAACTGCTGATATACTAAGAATTATTTGTGAGTAAGATAATTTAGAGGTCTTGACAATCAACAGGGCACAGAAAAATCAATGAAAAAAATATTGGAGTTTTACTAAATGATGGATTTTCTTCAGTTTAAGCAGTTTATTAGTCTTAATGTCTTAATATTTTTTTACTATATCGGTGCAGTGGTTATTCCTGTGATATTTTGGCTATTAACCTTATGGCTTGTCAACAAATATGAAGTATTTAAAAGGGTAAATAGCTTAACAAAAGAATTTATTTGGAAGGCACTCACGATCAAACAAAAAATAGGACTTGTGGGATTTCTCTTGCTTGGGTTTTTATTTATGGAATTATTCTGGCGGATGTTGTTTGAGTTTTTGATAGCTTACCTGCAAATACGTGATGCAATGATGTTGATGAGTGTCTCTTAAGACTGAGAAATAGGCTCGCTTAGCTTAGGTTTTATCCTATTTAACATAATAGACATTATGCGCTGTTATATTGGTGCGTTTTCGTCGTCGTTTTACCCCTCATTTTTTCTACTGTCATTCTACATTCCTGCAACAATGCACCGTAATGTGCCATAGTCCCAGTTTTCTTCTAAGGCGACATACAATGGTTTAAAAGACTTACTTTCTTTTGTTTGTAGTGAATCTGCCATATTTTCAATCACTCTAATTTCATCCTGTGATAATTCTAAAATATCATTGGCTTGAAGCAACCCCGCCTCAATGGCTTCTGCTAAATGCGAATGAATGGTTGAACGGGCGAGTTGTCTTTTCTTGGCAATACCATCAACCTTTAAACCTTGCTGTTGTAGCAATAAGGTATCATTAATCGTATCGGAGAAATTATTGTTGAGTAGTTTTGGTAAGGGGTATTGCTTAACCACTTGGATAAAGTCATCACCGTATCGTCTAAGCTTCATATTTCCTACGCCATTAATCGCACGAAAGCTTTCGGTTGATTGCGGTCTTTTTCGGGCAATATCTCGTAAACAAGCATCATGAAAAATCACAAAGGAAGGCACACCTTGTTGCTCCGCGATGTGTAATCTTTTGATGCGTAGTGCATCATACAAATCTTCATCAACCGTTCTTACACTATCAACCTTACCTGATTGTTTTTTATTATTTTTATTATTTTTAGTTGGCTTTCTTGCCTGTATTGTTTCTTCACCACGCAATAAAGGACGGGCTTTTTCGGTTAGCTCTACTGCACCGTAACGATCCATATCAATTCTCAGATAACCTTGAGCAATTAATTGCCTAAAAAAGCTACGCCATTGCACTTGTTTTAAGTGTTGCCCTAATCCCCAGACCTTAAGACGCTCATGACCATTTCGTTGAATCCGTTGGTCAGTTTTTCCAACTAAAATATTTGTAATGTAAGCAACACCAAATTGTTGCCCTGTACGATAAACTGCTGATAAGGCTTTTTGTGCCTCGACGGAGGCATCCCATGTTTCGGGTGGGTTCAAACAGTTATCACAATTTCCACAGGGTTTTTCGAGGGCTTCATCAAAGTAATTAAGCAAGGTTTGGCGGCGACATCGAATCGATTCACATAACCCTAAAATAGCCTCCAATTTATTTTGCGTGATGCGTTTGTATTCAGGGCTACCTTCACCTGATTCCATCATATGGCGCAGGGTAATGACATCTTGTAGACCATAGCTCATCCAAGCATTCGCGGCTTCACCGTCACGTCCTGCTCTACCCGTCTCTTGATAATAAGCTTCGATATTTTTAGGCAAACTCAAATGGGCGACAAAGCGTACATCAGGTTTATCAATTCCCATACCAAAAGCAATCGTTGCAACAATAATAACCCCTTCTTCACACAAAAAACGCGCTTGATGTTGTTGTCTTGTCAATGTCGGCATGCCAGCATGATACGCTAAGGCATTACGTCCTTTAGAAGCTAAAAAATCAGCCGTTGATTCCACTTTTTTTCGAGATAAGCAATACACAATACCTGCATCTTGAGGGTGGTTATTTTCAATAAAGTTCCAGAGTTTATTTCGTGCATTTTGTGCCTCCGAAATAATGTAACGAATATTAGGACGGTCAAAACTGCTAACGTAAGTTTTAGCATGAAAGAGACCCAGTTGGTGCACAATTTCATCACGGGTTCGCGCATCAGCTGTCGCCGTTAAGGCAATACGGGGAACATGAGGAAAGCGTTCGGGCAAAACGGAAAGTTGTTGGTACTCAGGGCGAAAATCATGTCCCCATTGAGAGACACAGTGTGCTTCATCAATCGCAATCAACGCAATTTGGCTGTTGGCTAATAGATTTAAGGTGGACGACATTAATAAACGTTCAGGAGCAACGTAAAGAAAATCGAGTTGATGGTTAAATAAAGCCTGTTTAACCTGCTGAGCTTCTTCCCCTGATTGTGTTGAATTAAGAAAAGCGGCGCGCACACCAAGCTGAAGTAAGGCGCTGACTTGATCTTGCATTAAAGCAATTAGTGGTGAGACAATAATACCAACGCCCTCTCTTACCAAGGCAGGAATTTGATAACACAACGATTTTCCACCGCCTGTCGGCATTAACACGAAAGCATCACCGCCGTTAATGATAGTCTCTATGATATCAGCTTGCTGATGACGAAATTTACGGTAACCAAAGGTATTGGTTAATAGTTGTTGTGCTCTTTCCATAATACTCTATCTGCTTAAAAAATAGCTCAATATAAGCCTATTGCTTGTCTTAACCTTCACCTAGAATATGCTAGAATCTGTTTTCTATTTTTAGTCATAGGCTCTTACCCCTTATGTCCGACAAAAAAACTGCTTTAACTTATCGTGATGCTGGCGTTGATATTGATACTGGTAATGCATTAATTGATCGTATTAAGTCACATACTCAACGCACTAAACGCCCTGAAGTGTTAGGAAGTATAGGTGGTTTTGGCGCGTTAATGTCAATTCCCACTAAATATACCCACCCTATTTTAGTTTCGGGAACCGATGGTGTTGGCACAAAGCTAAAATTAGCTATCGAAGTAGGTATTTATGACACCATTGGCATTGATTTAGTCGCGATGTGTGTTAATGATATTATTGTTGTCGGCGCAGAACCTTTATTTTTTCTGGACTATTATGCAACAGGTAAATTAGACAATGATGTTGCAGAAGAAGTCATTAGAGGTATTGCTGATGGTTGCGAACAGGCGGGTGCTTCTTTAATTGGTGGTGAAACCGCAGAAATGCCAGGCATGTATGCGGGTAATGATTTTGATCTAGCAGGTTTTTCGGTAGGGGTTGTTGAGCGTGATGAAATATTAGATCAAAGTAATGTTCAATATGGCAATGTACTTTTGGGTATTGAATCCTCCGGACCTCATTCCAATGGTTATTCCTTAATACGTAAAGTGCTGGAAGTCAGCGGTACATCATTAGATGATACGATCAAAGACGGTGATAGTGACATTTCATTAGGCGAAGCATTGTTAAAACCGACTAATATTTATGTCAAAGCCCTGCTTCAATTATTAAAACAATACAGCATTCATGCCATTGCCCATATTACAGGGGGGGGCTTAAGTGAAAATTTACCGCGTGTTTTACCTGCAAAAAGTAAAGCAGTGGTCAGGTTAAGTGCGTGGGATCGTCCTGCCATTTTCAGATGGTTACAAGAAAAAGGTAATATAGAAAATAGCGAAATGTTACGCACCTTTAATTGTGGGATTGGCATGGTACTTGTCGTAACTGAAGCTGAAGCGGATGAGATAACCAATGCCTTACGTTTACAGGGAATGAAAAGTTGGGTTATTGGAAATGTTGAAGCCTCTGAGCGTACAGAAGCTTATGTAGACTATGTCTAACGCTAAAAAATTGCTGGTATTAATCTCTGGCAAGGGCTCTAATTTACAAGCCCTTATTGATAGCATCACATCTGATAAATTGAACGCTGAGATTGTTGCGGTGATTAGTAATCGAGCGGATGCTTTCGGATTAGAGCGAGCCGCCTTAGCGAATATTCCCGCGTATATTATTGATCATCATCATTATGAAACACGGGAAAGCTTTGATCAAAGCATGATAGACGTGATTGATCGCTATCACCCTGACTTGCTCATTTTAGCAGGGTTTATGCGGATTCTAAGTCCCTTATTTGTTGAACGATATTTAGGTCAATTGGTTAATATCCACCCTTCCCTATTACCCCATTATCGCGGTTTAAACACGCATCAAAGGGCATTGTCAGATAAGGTTTCTCAACACGGTGCAAGTGTTCATTTTGTAACACCTGAGCTTGATGCAGGTGCGGTATTGATTCACGGTATTGTAACGGTTAAATCAAAGGATACGGAGACCTGTTTGGAAAATCGCGTCCATCAAGTTGAACATATTATTTATCCTAAAGCAATAAAACTATTGATTAATCATCATATTATACTCGATAACAATCGTATTATTTTTGACGATAAACGCCTCGTTAAACCGAAACAATATTATTTGAAATAATCCTTTTAGAGGTAAAAAGCCCTATTGATAGAGGATGCTATTTGTTTAATCTTTAGAAATGTGATAGAAAGCATTTATTTAGAATAATAACTAAAAGGGATACTCAATGCAGTATATGACGTGGAATATCGATCCAATTCTTATTTCTCTCGGGCCATTAAAAGTTCATTGGTATGGTTTACTTTTCGCGCTAGGCTTTATTGTTGGTTTTCAAATCATGCAATGGATTTTTAAGCGCGAAAACAAACCCATTGAAGACCTTGATGCTTTACTTTGGTTTTTATTGATTGGGGTGGTGGTGGGCGCTCGATTAGCGCATGTCATTTTTTATGATCCCAACTACTATTTTAGCGATCCGATCAGAATATTAAAAATATGGGAGGGGGGTTTAGCCAGTCACGGGGGCGCGATTGGCGCATTAATTGGCTTGTATCTCTTTAAGCGTAACCGAAGCTACGATTACCTTTGGTTACTGGATCGTTTAGCCCTTCCTACCGCCTTGTTGGCAAGCTTTATTCGTACAGGCAATCTATTTAACTCAGAGATTGTTGGTATGCAGACAACTGTGCCATGGGCGATTATTTTCGAACGACTGGATACGATACCACGTCACCCGGCACAAGTGTATGAAGCTCTGTCTTACTTCTTTGCTTTTGGTTTGCTGTTATTTCTTTATAAACGAACAGATATTAAACAAAAATCTGGGATGCTGTTTGGTTTATTACTGAGTATTGTCTTTATAGCTCGTTTAGTTATTGAGTTTATAAAAATAAAACAAGAAGCTTATAATAGTGATCTTTGGTTGAATACAGGGCAATTACTCAGCCTACCCTTTATCTTTGCAGGCTTATTATTTATATTCTTTGCTTTAAAGAAAAGAGAACAGGCGTAAAAGGTCATCTCTTAATATTATTTTTATTTATTATGATCTTTTGTATAGGCTTGCCAACGATGACGCACTTCACGTTGCTCTCCCTTGGTTAAACTTTGAAACCATTTTTTTCGGGAAAGAATACGTTTTTTGATTTTCATTGGTTGTTGCTGATACCAGTTAAACCAATGTTTGGCATGCTGACGATCATTAATCTTCATTCCTTTCCAGCTTTTTAATCGTTTCTTTAATTCCATACGTTGTTTTTTTTGTTTAGGTGTCATCTTTGTCCAATTTTTACTGGAGTCAATGAGCTTCTTGCGCTGGGTATCCGTTAATTTTTCCCATTTGGTTTGATAAGGTTTTAGTGTTTTTTGTGTTTCAACAGGGAGCTGAGACCAAGGACTGCCTAGGCTATTGAGAGAAAATAAAGAGAGTGATAAAAAAAGCAGGTGTTTTAAGAGCAGTTTTTTCATGGTGTATTTGATCTATTAGTCAATAAGGCTATTCCAACGTAGATTGGTTGCCATAAATCATTACCTAAAGTGCTTATTTTTCTAATTTTTATAAGCAATAAATGAAGAGATAAGCTGTCTTGTTATTGTTCTGGCGGTTTAGAATCAAGCCAATGATAAAATTCTACTTCGGTATAGAACGCCACGTCATCATTACTTGAAAGCAACTCAATATTTTCCACTAATGTCGAATCCTGAATAACATTAGGTTTAAGCAATAATACAAGGGCAATAATAAAGAACAGAGCTAAAAAAAATCCACCAATCAACAAGGCGGTTTGGCGTTTCTGTTTATCATGTTCCAATAATTTTTCTTTGAGCGGATCAAGATGATCAAGCGGGTAAAGAGAAAAGTCCAAAGAAGATTTCATTACTGCTTGAGATCCTGATCCCAGTTTAACTTCCTGTGAATTCATAGTATAAACTCCCCATTACTATGTAGAGAAAGGCAATCAAAAATTACATTTCTCTTGTTAAACACGTTTGACCACCCTCTGAAGTAGGGTGTAAACCGAATATTAATTAGAGTGATGTTCGTCACTGTGAACTTTTAGCAGGTTAAATAATACACAAATTAACAAAAAATTACATTTAAATTATGTTTTTTTCTATTATTCATTTATCAAACATAGCGTATAAATGTTGTTAAAATGACGTGTTCTGTTGCTAAATATATTGATCTTACAATGTTCGTAAACGTACCTTTAGCGCACGAAAATTATTATTACCCACCCTGCTTTTAGTGATTAAAACAGGATGCTTCCCATTATCTGATAGAAAGTTCAAAATAAGTAAGTGCTGGCTACTGAAGCTGTTCTTTAATAGCGTCACTTTCATTTTTTTAGTCTTTGATATGATAAAAAACTCACCCAAGGTATTCATTGAAACCCTAGACACTGATTTTTTTAAACTCAGGGTGACATGCAACCGCATAAAATAAAGATAAGATATTCCAATAGAAAAAAAGATAATTCCTAGCCAAACACCCCCTTTATCCATCACCATAGCAATCACCAGTGAGACAATGAAATGAATTATCGTAATGATGAATATAATGCTTTTATCAGGCTTTAGTGCTAAATAAAGCGTTGTAGAAAAAATAGGAGGCATCGTTCTTTATAGTCGAATATAAACAAAGTGATACAAAAACCTATTTTTTATAGGTTACTTTACACTATCAATCATACTGAACGTATTAATCCCCAATATTAAATAATCGATCAAAATTATCACTACTGATTTTAGCAATATGTTCAAAGCTATCCCCTCGTAAGGTTGCAATTTTCTCGGCAATATACTTAACATAAGCGGGTTGGTTTGATCTTCCCCGCTTCGGAACAGGCGCTAACCAAGGTGAGTCTGTTTCAATCAACAACCTATCTTCGGGCACTTTTTGTGCGACCTGTTGCAGTGTTTTTGCACTATTAAAAGTAACAATCCCCGAAAAAGAAATGTAAAAATTCAAATCGATCGAACGTTGTGCCATTTCCCAATCTTCTGCAAAACAGTGCATCACCCCTCCCACAGTCTCTGCCTTTTCTTCCGCCAAAATTCTAAGCGTATCTTCTTTTGCTGAGCGAGTATGAATAATTAAGGGCTTCTTCACCTGCTTTGCGACTTGGATATGTGTTCTAAAACGATCACGTTGCCATTCCATATCTTGATCTTTATCACAGGTACGGAAGTAGTCTAAACCTGTTTCACCAATGGCAATTACTGGCTTGTTTTGGCTTAATTCAAGTAAGTCTTCAACGCTCGGTTCTTTTACCCCTTCACTGGTTGGGTGAACACCAACAGAGCAATAAATCTGCGGGTATTGTTGAGCTAATATTAAAACATCATCAAAGTGCTCTAAATCAATACAAACACATAAAAAACGATTCACATCCGCCGCTGATGCATTAGAAAGAAGTCGATTAAAATCATTATCAAACTGATCTAGCTTAATTTTATCAAGGTGGCAATGGGAATCCGTCAACATGCTTCGTTTACTCTTAGCAAAAAAGGGGAGATTGTACACCAGAACATCTTTTGAAACGCTTTAGCCTTTGATTAATAATTGTGGCTCAGTGCAGGTTTTTTGGCTAAATCACCTAAGATTGATTCTATTGCTAATTTTATTTTCATTTTAGTCGGTCCTGAAAATTGTACCCCAACCCCCTGTTGACTATTGGCTCTACTTTTTGCAGCAATCCAAACAACTTTACCAGGGATTGCTATTTTTTTACCTAAATAAGCAATACTGGTCACGACAATAACTTCATCACCAAAGTGGTAGTCATTATCAGTAGGAACAAACAGCCCGCCACCTTTAAGAAAAGGCATATAAGCAGTATGTAAAAAGGTTTTATTGTTGATGATTAACGGTAGAATGTTCTGTTTTTGATCCATAATTATTGCTTATTATTTGTATTTTTTACTAAACTAAAGATTTACAGTTTCAGCCACAACAGTAGCATAGTTTCGATAAATGACTGTGCATTTAACGATGTATGGGTCATTTTTTTAAGTTTCAGTAACTCATCATGAAGAGACCATAAGGCATGAAGGTCAACTGTTTTAGAAAGGGGTAAACTTAAGGTTTGATCTTTGTTCTGCACAAATTGTTGCTTAATCAATTGTTGCGCCCAAATAATCTGCCAGTCGAGTAGCGTCTGTTTTGAATTATTTTGCCACTTTTTAGACATTTCAGTGATCGACTTTTCACCTTTTAGTAGCAGGGATAGATCCGCTAAAAAATCCTGTCTCATTTTGAACGGTGTTTCATGATCGAAACTCAATGCCGTGAGAGGTCTTCCTCCTGACAAGGCTAATAACATCTCTGGGTCATGTTGTACTGATTGGGTTTGCAACCAATGGATAGCATCCGTTCGATGCGGTGGCGCTAAGGTTAATTGTTGACAACGGCTTTTAACGGTTGGTAATAATACCGAAGGTTGGGAGCTGAGCAAAATAATCACACTATAAGCTGTTGGCTCTTCGAGTGATTTAAGTAAACTATTCGCGGCATTTAGATTCAGTGACTCCGCAGGACTAATAAGAACAACACGATACCGTTGATAACTTCGACTGATATGTAAAAAATCATTAAGCGATCGAATCTGATCAATCACAATTTGGGTTTTATCGGCGGCTAATAGCACCTGCTTATAATCAGGGTGTGTCCCCGCTTTATGCACCTTACAACTTTTACACTGATAACAAGCTTGACCTTCCTCTAAAGGCGACTCACACAATAAACTGTTAATGAATGCCTTTGCAAAGGATTGCTTTCCTATTCCACTGATGCCCGCAAGGAGTAAAGCATGCGGTAGGCGTTGTTGATGGCGTGCAGTGATTAATTGATTCCATGCTTTCTGATGCCACGGATAGATAGAAGCCTTAATCATTATTATCCATGCTGTTCAATAATTTTATTTAAAAATTGGTTCACTTGTTGCTGTACTTGAGGTCGCTCATATTGTGCATCTACAATACGATAGCGATTCACGTCGTGCTGTGCCATTTCAAGGTATTTAGCACGAACTCGATTAAAAAAATTAATAGTTTCTTCTTCAAAACGATCCATTTCTCCTCGTTTTTCAGCACGACTCAGTCCTATTTTAGGCTCAAGGTCAAACAAAAAAGTATAATCGGGACGACAATCCCCTTGTACCCATGCTTCCAATGCTTCAATACGTTCAATGGCAATACCTCGCCCCCCCCCTTGATAAGCATAACTCGCATCAGTAAAACGATCACACAGCACCCATGCTCCTGCTTTAAGTGCTGGCAATATTTTGGTGTGTAAATGCTCGGCTCGCGCTGCAAACATTAAGAGTAATTCGGTATCTTGTTGCATTGGCGGTAAGTCTTTTGAAAGCAATATTTGTCGAATGGCTTCACTGATAAGGGTTCCACCTGGTTCGCGGGTGAGTAACACCTGTTTTCCTGCAAGGTGTAGCTGTTTAGCAACGTTGTTAATTTGTGTTGTTTTACCCCCGCCCTCAATGCCCTCAAAGGTAATAAAAAGCCCTCTCATTTATCGATCTCCCTGATATTTTTTGGCATTACCTCTTAATTGATAACGAATCACCGCTTTTTTATGCTCTCTATAGGTTTTTGAAAAATAGGATGTACCATCACCTTGTGCCACAAAATAAAGGGCTTTAGAGGTGGCAGGATGGAAAACTGCTTGTAAATCTTCAGCACTTGGTGTCGTAATCGGGGTTGGAATTAACCCTTTTCGAGTATAGGTATTATAGGGGTTATCGCGCCTTAGATCACGTTTGCGAATATTACCATCAAATTTATCCCCTAAACCATAAATAATAGTGGGGTCTGTTTGTAGTTTCATATTTTTTTCTAAACGGTTTAAAAAGACTCGGGAAATCATTGGACGTTCGCTGGGTTGACCTGTTTCCTTTTCAATGATCGATGCTAAAATTAAAGCGTCATAAGGTGTCACGATATTAGGGTGTTCTTCTCGTTGTGCCCACGCTTGATTAAGTTTCTTAATCATTGCTTTATGACTACGCTTTAAAAACTGTAAATCAGTGGTATTACGTGGGTAGCTGTAGGTATCAGGAAAAAACCAGCCTTCAGGGTTGGGGTATTTCTTACCTTCAAGAGTCTCCATTAAATGCATTATATTTTTATAGTCAGTATCACTTAAGGTTTGTTTTAAATGAGGATCCGCCTTAACAACCGCAATAATTTCTTTAAACGTTTTGCCTTCAATAATTCGGGTTTGGTATTGAATGGCCGCACCGGTTGTAAAATGATCTAAAACAGCTTGTGCTGTCATGCCTTTTTTTAGCTCAAACTCCCCTGCTTTTATTTTATTCGCTTGTTGCGATAATTTGGCAAGTAGCACAAACGCAATCGCAGGTTTAAACAAATGTTGTTGTTCTAAGTCTTTTGCTACTTGACGAATACTACTGCCTTTTTTGATTTCAAAGACAGCAATATCATCGGATAACGTTTGGGTTGTAAAGTCTTGGTAAAAGTAATGTCCAACACCCGCAGCAACGAAGATACTAAGGATTAAAAGAAAGGATAGCCATTTCACTAATTTCATTATAAGGGTACTCAAACAGGATGTTCTAAACGATAAATTTGTTTTTGAAGATAATGTATTAGGTCACTTGCACCGTTTTTTCCAGTATTTCGGATAACAGGCCAAACACCAATGATAGAGTTACTAAAAATAAGAGCATCGGCGGTATCAAGTTCTTCTTGCGTAACGTTACGCTCAATGACGTTTATTTTTTTATGTTGCAATAAGCGGATCAGGTAATCACGCATAATACCCTTAATACCACACAGCTCAAGCGCAGGCGTAATCACCTGTTGTTGACGGAATAGAAAAAGATTACTCATGGTACCTTCAATCACATTGCCTTTAATGTCGCAGACGATACCTTCTTGGCAATTTGGACTCAGCTCTGAACGGGCTAAAACTTGTTCCAAACGATTGAGGTGTTTAAACCCTGCCAATCGTGGATTATGGGAAAGCTGGGTTTTACAGTATTGAATCTGGATACCTGTTTTACGATACATTTCAATATCAGGAGGCAGTGGGTGCAAACTGAGAATTCGTGTGGGTGTCTTGATTCCTTGTGATGAATAACCCCGACCACCAGAACCACGGGTAATAATAATTTTTAAAATACCGTGGGTGGTGTTTTTTATAATACAGCTAATCTCTTGACGCAGCAGTGCTTCACTTAGCCCCGAAAGGGCTAATACCCGACATCCCCAGCGTAAACGAACGAGATGTTCATCCAGCAAAATAGCCCGATAATCGGCAATACGTAACGTTTCCCAAACACCATCACCGTATTGTAAACCACGATCTGACACGGTTAATGTGCTTTGAGCGTTACCATTAACCCATGTTGTCATTTCTTGAGTCTTTATCGTAGTAGAACACGTTAGATTTTCTTAAAGATCAAGGTTCCATTAGTACCACCAAAGCCAAAAGAATTACTCATGGCAACATTAACGGTGGTTTCCCTTGCGGTATTTGGAATAAAATCCAAGTCACAGGCAGGATCAGGATCGGTTAAGTTGATCGTTGGTGGCAAAACTTGATCTCGAATAGCAAGAATGCTGAAAATCGCTTCAATTCCACCTGCTGCACCCAGCAAATGCCCTGTCATTGATTTGGTAGAGCTTACGGCTACTTTCTGCGCATGATTTCCCATCGCACGTTTAACCGCTTGAGTTTCCGCAACATCACCTGCGGGCGTGGAAGTACCGTGTGCATTGATATAATCAACCTCTTCCACATTTAAGCCTGCATCTTTCAACGCATGTGCCATACAACGTGCTGCACCTTCACCATCTTTAGAAGGCGAAGTCATATGGAAAGCATCACTACTCATTCCAAAACCAACTAACTCACAATAAATCTCAGCTCCGCGTGCTTTTGCTGTTTCGTATTCTTCCAATACAATAATTCCAGACCCATCACCAAGGACAAAACCATCGCGCCCTGAATCCCAAGGACGACTGGCCGTTTCAGGGTCATCGTTCCGTGTTGATAAGGCACGGGCGGCGGCAAAACCACCAATCCCTAAGGGCGTTGAGCCCATTTCTGCTCCACCTGCTAACATCACATCAGCATCACCATACTGAATCATCCGCATAGCATCGCCAATACTGTGAGTTGCGGTTGCACAAGCTGAAACAGGCGACATATTGTGCCCTTTTAGACCGTGCATAATGGATAAATTACCTGCAACCATATTAACGATGCTGCCAGGGACGAAAAAAGGAGAGATTTTACGAGGCCCACCGTTAAGATAAGCTTTATAGTTTTTCTCAATAGTGCCTAAGCCACCAATGCCTGATCCAACAATCGTACCAATACGTTCTGCATTTTCTTCGGTTACTTCAATTCCCGAATCAACTAAAGCATCAGTACCTGCACCAATACCATAATGGATAAAGGTATCCATTTTTCGCTGATCTTTGCGTTTAATATAGTCATCTGCATTAAAATCTTTTACATTCCCCGCAATTTTTACTGAAAAGAGGCGAGTATCAAATAAGTCTTCACTAATGAGATTAATACCACTTTTTCCTTCGATGATGTTTTTCCATGCGACATCCTGTTTAGATCCAACGGGAGAAACAATTCCTAAGCCTGTAACCACAACACGACGTTTTGACACAATGAGTATTCCATTTAGCAGATTTATCAGGAAAACAGCCTGTTGGGCTGCTTTCCTGATAAATCTAAAGTTAAAATAATCCTGAAGCAGGATAATAGAGAGGTATTTTAAATTATTGTTATCAAGAATTTAAAATTATAAAAAAGAAAACCGCAACTTTTAGCGTTTAAAAGCGACGGTTTTGATAAATTTAAGGGCTTAATTTATCCTTGATTTTTATTAACATAATCAACAGCTAACTGAACAGTCGTGATTTTTTCGGCTTCTTCATCAGGGATTTCAGTACCAAACTCTTCTTCTAACGCCATAACTAGCTCAACAGTATCCAGTGAATCTGCGCCAAGATCATCAACAAATGATGCTTCATTGGTCACTTCACTTTCTTCTACACCTAATTGATCAACAACAACTTTCTTAACGCGTGCTTCGATCTCACTCATGATTTACACTTCCTTCTTTAAATAAAATTCTATTCGCCTTACGACGGCGCATTGTAATCAAAATACGTCATTCATGCTACTGACTTTATATTTATCATTACAGACAAACCGTGATGTTATCCACTATTAATGGGTATCAACACTTTAAATTCAATGTTGTTTTTATCAGGGGATGGTTAGACCATATTCATCCCCCCATTAACATGTAAGGTTTCACCTGTAATATAAGCTCCTTGATCAGAGGCTAAAAAGAGCACGGCATTGGCAATATCAATTGGATCACCCAGTTTTCCTAACGGGATATTAGTTAGCATCGCCTGACGTTGATCATCCGATAATGCCTTTGTCATATCCGTATCAATAAAACCAGGCGCAACAACATTGACAGTAATACCGCGTGAACCGATTTCTCGTGCTAATGATTTTGAGAAACCGACAACGCCTGCTTTTGCCGCTGCATAATTGGTTTGTCCTGCATTACCTGTTGTACCCACAATGGATGCAATGGAAATAATTCGTCCTTGTCTTGCTTTCATCATGCCACGCAAACATAACTTACTCAGCTTAAAAATAGACGTTAGATTAGTACTGATAATATCGTTCCACTGATCATCTTTCATCCGCATCAGCAAATTATCACGGGTAATTCCCGCATTATTAACCAAAATGCTAATCGCACCAAACTCCTTATTAATGGCTTTCATTACCGTCGCAATGGAGTCATCATCAGCGACATTCAACACCATTCCAGTACCCCTAATCTCAGTCTTTTTAAAATACGCACTAATAGCATTAGCCCCTGCGGCGCTGGTGGCCGTACCAATCACCGTTGCACCTGATCGACCCAAGGTTTCCGCAATCGCTCGACCAATCCCACGGCTTGCACCTGTAACTAAGGTTACTTTTCCCTCTAAATTCATATCTTCCTTTATCCTAAGCGTTGTAAAGTTTAAGCGCTTTTTCTAATGATGCATTATCATGCACACAAATATTTCCTAATTTTCGATCAATTCGACGATTCAATCCAAACAGAATTTTCCCCGGACCAAATTCTATAATCGTCTCGGCTCCAAAATCATCACTTAGCGTATTAATCGTTGAAACCCAGCGTACGGGTTTAAACAGTTGTTCTGACAAGGCTAATTTAATGCGGTCAGCCGCTTTAAAATGGGTCGCATTGACATTGTGCAAAACAGGTGTTTTAGCCTTTGAAAAAGGCACGGTTTCAAACGCTTCCGATAAACCTTTCGCCGCATCCTTCATCAAAGAACAATGGGATGGGACACTGACCGCTAGTTTAATCGTGCGCTTTGCACCTTTTTCCTTTAATAAGGTCATCGCACGCTCAACCGCTTTTGCATCCCCTGCAATAACGACTTGTCCTGGCGCGTTAAAATTTACCGCTTCGACGACACCGTGTTGTGCTGCTTGAGCACAAAGTGCAATAATTTTTTCATCATCCAAACCAATAATAGCAGCCATTGCCCCCTCACCTTCAGGAACCGCTTGTTGCATTAAAGATGCTCTATTAGCAACTAATTTTACGGCATCGTTAAAGGATAAAATATCAGCGGCGACTAAAGCACTGTATTCCCCTAAACTATGACCTGCCATTGCAACAGGCAACGTTCCGCCTTGTGCTTGCCATACTCTCCAAAGCGCAACCCCTGCGGCTAACATAATCGGTTGTGTATTTTCTGTTTGATTAAGTGAACCATCATCTGATTGTGTCAGCGCCCACAAATCTTTATCCAGTAAGTCAGATGCTTGTTGAAAGGTTTCTTTTACTTCACTAAAAGTATCCGCTAATTCAGCTAGCAGACCTGTTGACTGGGATCCCTGACCAGGGAATACCGCGGCAAATGCCATATTGCTTCCTCATTTTTATTAAAATATTTAATTTAGGTTCTATCGTCCTTATTTTTTATTGACATTTAGCCACTTTTTTTTCTATCGAAGTTAAACAATAAAAATATAACCACGTTTTTAACAAAATCTAGTGAAATTTGGTGTTTTTGTCACATTAATTGTATAAATAAAGATCAACTCATCAAAAAATGGTAAGAATACATCAAAAATTACTTGTTATATCGGATAAGTGGTGGATAATGTGCCGTTTCTGAGTACAGCTTGTGATCAGAAAGCATGTATTAAGCCAGTATATCAAGGATCTTTCAATAAAATAGAAGATTTAATCGTTGTGATACTGAGCCTTATAACCTGAGTCAGTGAGACCATTATCTGATGGCGTGATAGAGGGATAACCAAGAGAAATTAAAGAGATGATAAATAAGCATGGCTAAAGAAGAGCATATAGAAATGGAAGGCACGGTAATTGAAACATTACCGAATACAACTTTTCGAGTAGAGTTGGAAAATGGACATGTTGTTAATGCTCATATTTCAGGACGTATGCGTAAAAATTATATTCGTATACTCACAGGTGATAAAGTCACTGTACAGTTGACTCCATACGACCTATCAAAAGGCAGAATTACTTATCGAAGTAAGTAAAGGTTATTAATTTTTTGTCTCTGAACATAAAAAAAGCAA
>JAGLBW010000046.1 GCA_023146545.1 Cocleimonas sp. | reverse complement strand
TTGCTTTTTTTATGTTCAGAGACAATTTAAGGTCTTAGTGATACCTTATTTTTCACTATTTAGCATTATCCTTATCTTTTTTTTGTTCCGCTTGTTCTTCGCTGGGTTGACCCTCTTTAGTGCTTTTTTTATCCTTTTTATCATTGACTTGTTTATGAAATAAACTGTTTTGCAAGTAGTCCTTTAAGGTTTGTTGTGGCTTGAGTTGTGCTTCTAAGGCTTGAAGTTTCTTCTTGCATTCTTTTGATTTTTTCTTTAACTGTTTTGATATATCATTGCAAGCAGCCAATTCTAATATAATTTCTTCTCTTTTGGCTTCGCTCTTATTGAGATGAGTCGTTATCAGTCTATTTTCCTTTTTTATCTTGCTACTCTTTTCAGAAAAACCTGCTTCTTGATCGTCCAATGCCGTTTTAAGTGTAATAAGCTGTTGTTCTAAACGGTCTCTTTGGTGCGTAATGTCTTCATTATATTCTCTGCACTCTTCGATTAACTGTCTTGTTTCTACAATATCTGCACGCTGCTGATCTAATTGTTGCTTTAATGTTTTTAATACCTCTTCTTTTTCTTTTAATGCCTTGTTTTTACCTTCTATTTCAGAATGAAGATCTGATTGGTTTTTTTCATTTTCAATCGTTTGTTGTTGAGTCGAGACTAGGGTACTTCGGAGATTTTTTTCTTTTTCCGATTGCTCATGTTGTGCAACATCATGCGCATCTAATAATGCTTTCATTATTTCTGTTTGTTCAGAATAGGTGGCTAATGTTGTGGTTGATTGATCAACCTGTTCTTGTAGTTCATTCAGTGCTTTATCTTTAAGGTCTAAAGATTGAGTTAAAGCATTATTCGTTTGTTCTACTTTTTTTAGGTTTTCTTGGCTACTCCGTAAAGCATTATTGAGTTCTATTGTTTTTTCATCAACTTCAATTTGATTTGATAAATAATGATGATTATCCGTACTTTTTTCACATTCCTCTAATTTTAGTTTCAGTGCATCCGCTTCTTTTTTTAATGTGGTTAAAGTGGTTTCAGATGGGCTGTTTTTTACCGTATCCTTTAATTGTTCAAGCTCTTCTTCTTTTCTGCTTAATCGTTTACTGAGTTTATCAGTCGCTTCTTGCTTAGAAAGAAGTTGCTGGTGTTCATTGCTTAATTTTTTATAGGCTTTAGCATCTAAGCTAAGTGCATCCCTTTCCGCTTCTAAGGTTGTCAGTGTTTGTGTTAGCTCCTCTTCTTTTGAGAACAGTGTCTCACCTCCCTTTTCATGAGCTAATAACAAGGCTTGTAAGGTTGTGATTTGAACCGAGTGATCTTCTGTTTTCTCAATGACCTGCTTTAACGTTTCCTGCAAGGCATTAAAACTCTTTTCTTTAGCCGCTAACGATTGATTCAATTGATCATTAACTTCTTCCAATGCTTTCAATTTTCCGCGTTTATCCTCTAACTTATCTTGTGTTAACGCGGCTTGTTTTTCAGTACTTTCTAGTTGTATTAAGGCACTTTGTTGCTCTTGTCCTAGTTTTTCATTTTCAGTTTGCTGCAAGGTTAGCGCTGCTTTTAATTGTTGAGTTGCTCCTGAGTCACCTTTTTTTTCATTTTCATAATCACTGAGTTGTTTTTTTAGCGTTTCTATTGCTTCAAGATGAAATTTTTCTTCGCTTTTAGAATGTACTAAATCACTTTCAAACTGTTCCAGCTTTTTATTTTTATCATCCTGTTCTTTTTTTAACGCCCGTGTTTTATTCTCAATCTGCTCAGCTAATTGTTCATTTGTGTCTCCATCGTCCTGATTCCTCTCACTGGAAAGCAGTGTTTTTTGAGTAGCTTCTACGTTAGATTTTAACTGTTTTATTTCAAGGTTACGTTGTTGTAGTTGTTCTCTAAACTCAGCTATACCTTGTTCTGCTTCATCTAGCTTGCCTTTGTTTTCTTTAATCACTTGACTGGCTAGATTAGCACCCTTTTCCATTGCCGCTAACCGAGACATTAGCAATTTTTGTTCATCACTGCTGCCTTTCTTATTTTTTATTTCCGAAGCAAAGCGATCACGTTCGTTTTCTAAAAAAGCATAACGTTGCTCCCAATCTTCGGTAAGCGCAGAAAGCTTTCGTTTGCAACTGCCTCGCAGAAACCACCCCGTCACTAAACCAAGTAACATAAAAAGTGATAAATATATCCACAGTTCTGTAATAAGATAGCTCATTATTTTAGTCCCTCAACAGTAAACTCGATTCTACGGTTTGATGCTCTACCCTTTGGGGTGTCATTTGTAGATAACGGTTTTTCTTCGCCATACCCTTTGGCTATTAATTTATTACGCACACCTGCTTTCTTTAAGTAGGTAACCACAGATTCTGCGCGCTTTAAACTGAGTGTTTTGTTAGATTCTTCTGATCCTTCGGCATCAGTATGTCCTGCAATAAAAAGTGTTTGTGTTGAACATTTTTCCGAAATATCTTTTAGCTGTTTTAGTAAATTAAAACTACTGGTTTCAAGTGTCGCCGAACCTGTTTTGAAGTTTATTTTATACTTTGATAACAACGCATTAAATTGGGTTTGGCAACTTTCTGCGACCGTTAATTTTTCAGCTGAGGGTTTAAGAATTGCGGAAGGATTAGTTTGTTTATTACCTAATGCCACTTTAAGTTTGATATTCCCTTGATACTGCTTGGGCAAGTTTTGTTTAAGGTGGGTATTTATCTTTTCTCTTGACGCGAGATCAGATGTTAAACCCGATAATGACAGTTGTTGATCCTCTACTTTTAATACGCCCTGCTTTAACCATTTAAAGGTATTAAATATTTTAGAAAAAAGATTTCCCAAATCTTTTGGGGCTGTTTCTTTAATTAATAAATTATTGGTAATATTTTTTGTTTTATACTGTTGACTCACTAATGATGCGATGTTATTTTTTGTTTTTAAATCAGGAACAAAACCATTGAGTGTAATACGATGGTTATCTTTGATTTCTATTGTTAATAAGGGGGAGGAGGAAATAGGTGCGGCGGGGGTGTCTTTTTGATCAATGACCTTGATTTCGCTTTGCACAAAATGAGTGCTGTCCAATTGGGCGACCCGTAAGGCTTTTGCTTTTAAAGCATCAGAACTAACCTCACCTTTCAAAGTAACCTCCCGACCATCGACTGCAACCTCGATAGCGGGCAAATCATTAATCATTAAAGATTGTTTTACTTTATCTTTAATATCAGCTTCGATTGAAGGTGCCAATAGGTGATAAATAAGATATTGCCCCAATAAAAGAAACAATAAAAGACTAAGCAGAAAAATGATTATTTTTTTCATGCGATAAGTACCCAATTAACGTGTGATAAAGGGGACTCTACATAAATTTAGTGGGAAGGTAGTCATGTTATTCCCATGAAAGGATTGATTAGTATTATAAAAGGAATAACTAATCCTTTTGATTAGCGGCAGTGGTCTTATTGTTGATTA
The DNA here is from genome assembly GCA_023146545.1 of Cocleimonas sp. Classification (GTDB taxonomy): domain Bacteria; phylum Pseudomonadota; class Gammaproteobacteria; order Thiotrichales; family Thiotrichaceae; genus JAGLBW01. Next base: position 23,785 of record JAGLBW010000046.1, on the reverse strand, counting down.
TTTTTTTATCATTCTGTCTAGAAAGGCTTTGATCTTGTTTTAGGTCTACTAAGCGTTGATAGTGTGTTTTATAAATATCGCCCATTACATCAAAAGAGAAATGTTTGATCGTATATTGTTTTGCCGCTTTGCCCATTGCTTCTCTTCGATGTGCTGAATCAATGAGTGTTTCGGTGAAGGTTTCCAGTTCTTTGCTTGTATTGCCAACAAAGCCTGTTTTCTCATGCTGAACGACTTCATCATTGCCTGGAATATTGCTCACCACGGCAGGAATACCTGCAACTTGTGCTTCTAACAAGGCTAATGATAGTCCTTCATACAATGATGTTTGTAAGAAGATATCAAGAGATGAAACTTCTTTTAAGGCAGCTTCTCGACTCAACATACCCGTTACACTCACCCCTGCCTTATTCAACAGGCTAATATCATCATCTTCTCCACCGCCAACCCAAATAAATTCGACATCATTACGCTTTTGGTGGATTGATTCGGCAATATGAGCAAACGCCCACGGTGCTTTTTGATGAGATATTCGACCTAAAACACCAATTTTTACTTTTTTGTTAATGTCGTTGTAATCCTTGCTGATGGTTTGTTCGACATCAATACCATTGCTAATCCGAATCAGTCGTTTCGTATTACCAAAGGTGATTTCTTTTAAGATAATATCGTATTCTTTTTTTGAACAAGCAACAATAGTACCGCCAAGCCGATAGCCAATATGCTCTAATAGTTTGTATATTTGACGTTTAATGGGGTGTTTAATCAGAGGGTAATGAATCGCGTGTGAGGTATACAGTAATTGCTTATTTCTTCTGAGCAAAAAACCTGCGGCTCGTGCAAGAAAACCACTTTTAGACGAGTGTGTGTGAATAATATCGGGGTTAAGGCGTTTAATATGCTGATAAATACCGATTAATGCTTTTGTATCGGTAACAGGGTTAATCGCTCGACCCATTTGAACATGAATTAAATCAACACGAGGGTCAAACATCTCACGCCAGTTAGTAGGGGTCAGTTTACGAAGGGAGTGTAATACGGTGACTTGATAGCCCGATGCGACGAGCTTATTTGCCATATCAATTACCCAAATAAATACACCATGCTCCATCGGTTCAATAACGTGTACGATATGCATAACAGAATCCTCTTTTAATTATCGTTGATCAAGAATGACATCACTGATAGTAATATGTTTATTATGATTAAAGGTATGCAACCCCTTTAGCGTCTTATCCCAATCGGGAAATATTTCGTGAACCACGGTTTCTGAATAGTTTGTTTTATCCAGCTGTGTAATCTCACAAAAATTGAGACCTGCACCGTAGGACTTGCCACAGTTTTGAGAAGGTCTGTAGATTTTATCGTTATGAATAAAGACATTCCCCGCAGGTCGAGCGGTGGTTGCATTTGAGACCACGGGGTTCATTGGATGAGCTTGCCAGTTTTGGCTTAGCGGGTTATTAGCATAAAATAAATGCAAATCATCGGTTGCTGATAATTTTTCATCTTCAGTAATACAAGTAAACATCCACCATAAGCCTTGGTATTCAAATAAAGTAGAATCATAGGCGAGAACCTGATCCATCAGGTGCTTTTCAAATTCCCATTGATAGGGAAAATTTTTACATTTATACAGCGTAATGGATTGATGATCCCCTGACTCTGGAATCATGTAGTCATGATTATTGTAATTAAAAATAAAAGGGTAGGATAAATGATGGGGTTCCTCGATAATCTTAGTTGGATCGCTGTGTGTACCATCATCATAAAGCTCCATACAACATAAATGCCCTAGATCCCGTTCAAATAATAGCTCTTCAAAAAAAATATAATGCTTATTGTCTCGACTGACAACAAAAGGATCAGCCCAAAAACGATCTTTTGGCGGAATTATCTTATTAAATAATGAAAAATCATCATGATAGGGTAATTTATTTTCCTTTTCTTGATGGTGTGCGTAAATCAAAGCCCATTGCTCTTTAGCTCTGTATTTATGATCCATTTTTTTATTAAAGCGCTTGATCGATTGCCAAACTAATTTGGCAGAATCACCAATAGAAACGCTTTGTTTAAGTTGCTTGGGGATACTAAACCCTGAATAATTGGCAACAGGTTTTTTGTTGCGACTGAGCTGTTGTAAATAATGCGGAATAAAGTAGGACGTTTTATGTAAACATTGCTCTGCGGTACGGCACAATGAAGCCATATCAATGCTTTTCTTCGTTTTATACAAGGTAACATTATCAAGATAGCTCGGAGTTTCAATTTGCAAGCCCAGTGTGACGACATCACTTTCAGAAATAAAATCGTTAATCGCCGTTAATCGTGAACTAACATTTTCTTTATGTCCTATAAAAATAGACCAAATGCCTAAGGTTGTTTTTGAGAGTAAATCATCAGGCAGTACTTCTTCCGTAAAATTAATGGCAAAATCAATAGAATCAAAAGAAGGAATGCTATCACTCGAAAAAAATTGAGCAGGGAGACCGAGTAAGGCATCGATCTTTTTTTCTTCAAAAAAATTCGGTTTACAATGATAAAGATAACGTTCGATATGGTGTAAAAACCTTAGGGTCAATGGTTTTTTATGAATAAGACTATTATTAAATAATAAACGCGATATTTTTATATTTTTTAAGGCAATCACTCGTTTTAATACCTCATATTGCCATGCATAGAGGGTATTATTTTTTGCGATGATTGCAATATTGTACTGCTTTGGTTGAGTTGTCATATCTATTTTTTATTATGATGTTTGCTTCTTATGCTATGAAGAAGGATGGGTTGTTTTTTGATATTGAAAATAGGGCTAAAACAATAAACAGAAGCGATGTTGTTTAATAACACCATAAGAAAGAAAAAGAAGGGGGATACAGGAGACAATGAATAACGATACAGGTAATTCAATAGGCAGAATTACCTGTATCGAAATAAAAACAACCCCCTCATTTTTCTATTTTTTATGAAGAGGTGATTAAAATTTCAGGCTTTAGTCTCTGTTTCTTATGGAGAATAAGAAGAATTATATTATTTTATGATTTAGCTGACTGCTTGTTTCTGACAAAAGGAAGCACCCGAAATATTAAAAAGTTGCTTTAATCGCTCTCCAGAGTTATACGGTGAGATTACTCTAATATTGTTTTTTTCTAATGTTTTTATTGTTTTAGCTAAAGCTGTTGCTTTTTCTTTAGTCGTTACATTAGCGATAACCCATGCTTTAGAAAATCGGACAAACTTAGCCTTAGTTGCTTTTAATAAGCGCTTTGTGGATTGATTAATCACAAAATCATCAACGCCAATATCACAGGTATATTGATCCAGTAGTTGCGCTAAGTGCAATAAATCACTCTTTTTTGTGACCTCATCTGTTAGCGGCAGTAAAAAGATACAAGAAGTAAAAGCATCTTTGAAACGTGATATATTAAGTTGAAGCCACTGTTTAAAAAAGTCATCATGAAGCGAGGCTTGAGTGAGTGGAATCAAGAGTTTCATTTGACTCGAACCAAGTTGTTTTAAGCGTTGGAATAAAAGTGCCATCATCACTTGATCCCAAAAAACATCATGAAATTTTCGTTTTAAAATATTACTAATGGTACTGTATTCCTTTTCAGGAACATTCAGATCAACAATATAGCGATACGCGTTATCATGGTCGTTGAGCATATCTAATTTAGCAAGGTGTAATGATACTTCCCGACTGGATAAAACTTGCTTCAATAACTTATTATAACTTTCTGGTTTTCTCTCTAAAGTTTTAGGTTGGGGAGGATGATGCACTGTTTTTTTTATTTGAGGTTTATCTTTTGGTTCAGAAGTAACGTCCTCATGTTTTTCCGTATTCTCTTTAGAAAGCTGAGGTAATAACGTTTTTTTCCACGGTATAGCTTTCTTCTCTGCTTGATGAAAGGCTAGCACCTCAAGCGGTGCTTGTTGCTCTGCGATGGTTTCAGCGGCGGTTTCAATTTCTTGATGAGCATAAGACTTTCTTTTCTGACCTAAGCGCCTAATCCACAGCTGGTAACAGCGTACGCCACTAAAAACGGTGGGAATGAGCCGAATACTAGCACGGAATTTTTTATTGTTCTGAGATTGTAAGGTAGCAACTAAGGCGGGGACTTTTCCAATTCTATTGTCGTGTTGCAATAGAAAATCAAAGAAAACATTGCGTTCGTCTTCAACAACCAATTCAGAAACAGGGCTTACTTTTAAGGCATGTAAGGAATCATAAGAAAATAGATTCAAGTAGGTCTGATTCGCATAAAGGTGTAAATCTTCGGCAATATAGGCAACGGCTTCAGCGCTGGAATCCACAAGCCAATGGCAACGTTGTTCAGAAACCCGTAAGAGTGATTTACAACGTCTAAATTCAGCTTTTAAAAGGGCGTATTCAATCAGAAAGGTCAACGATAAAATTGAAGTAGAGTCAGCACGATAATGCAAATTACACCCTTGAACGCCCTCATAACCTGACTTTTCTGCTAAGGATGATTGAGGTTCTTCATTGTTAAGGGAAACTAAAACAGCATCAGAGGCTTTTTTCCTTGTCATCTCCGCTAAGGTTTCAATAGAAACGCCGCTTTCTTTGAATACAAAAATCAAACCCAGCTTGGCATTGGATAAGGCATCCTCAATTTTTTGAGTGTCATCATCAATCAAGTTTACCTTGATATGTTTTGATGATTTACTCAACCATTGAACAAGTGCAGGGTAACGTCCAACGCTACCTCTAATAACTAAGCAATGTAATTCTTGTTGTCTCATCCTTGCAAGGTAAACGATTCACCTTTGTTGTTCTTCCTTTGCGCAGATTACTGTTACCAGTTAGGTGACTAGAGGCAAATTTCCCCATAAAGCATTAAGGTTTTGGCAAGTAAATATCATAACGTGTTGATTTACCTGTTATACAAAAATCAGGTGGAAAATCGCCAAGGGGATCAGATAAGCGAGGGCGTTTTACAACAATGCGTTTATTGGCATAGGGTAAAACATGGCTTAAAACGTGATGACTGTCGGGATCATTACCGACAATATCATGAAAAAAAAGCATTTCTTTTTTTACTTTGGCAGATTTTTTGCGTCGAGGAAACATCGGGTCAAGATAAATCACATCAGGCTTTTCAATATCGGGGGTTAAATAGTCGATTGCATTTTGATTGAATAAGCGCATGCGTTTACAAATTGCTCTCACTGTTTCATCATCCGAAGCTAAAGCGCGTGATAAACCATTGTTTAAAAGATGATAAATAATAGGGTTTCGCTCTAGCAGAGTAACGTTACAGTTTAAACTGGCTAAGACAAAAGCATCTCGACCGAGTCCTGCGGTGAGATCTAAGACGGTGACATTGGGATTTTTTTTTATTCCGATGGCTTTTGCAAGGTCTTGACCTTTACCACCACCGTACAACCGTCGATGACGCATTTTCCCTTCTAAGAAATCAATAGTAATCAACTCAGGTTTCTTTTTATTGTAGTGATACAGTGCTAAGTGATGATGGTTTAAATACAGTAAGTATTGAAAATTGGAGGTTGTTGATAGTTTGTGCTGTGGAATGAAAGGGTATTGTATATCGGTTGCAATCCGTTCTAAACAAACAGTATTGGCATCTAAACTACCACTAATAGCGAGGGATAAAGAGGTCAACATCAATTAATAGTGCGGCGGGAGGGGTTCTACCTCCTCGGCGCTTTTTTCATCCTCTGTTTTTTTAATTTGCTGTGCAACGTGTTGGAGTTGTTTTTCGAGTTGGCCTATTTGTATTTGTTGTTGATGCACAACACGATTTAGCACTTGAACAACATCGTCTTGTTCCATGTATAACAATTCGAGCTTTACCAGTCGATGATTAAGGTCATCCATTATGATTTAAATTTTCGTTGGGTGAACAGGTTAGAAAGTACGACAACAAGGCAGTACTTTCTATTAATAGAGATGTCTGCTTATTAATTACGATCTGCCGCAATCCGTAAACGTAAGGCATTGAGTTTAATAAAACCTGCTGCATCTTTTTGATCGTAAGACCCGTTATCATCTTCAAAGGTAGCAATACTTTCATCAAAGAGGCTATCCGTTGCAGACTGCCTACCGACAACAATAACATTACCTTTATAGAGCTTTAAACGCACACTGCCGTTGACGTGTTGTTGTGATGCATCAATCATTTTTTGCATCATTTCACGTTCAGGACTCCACCAGAATCCATTATAAATAAGTTTAGCATAACGTGGCATTAGCTCATCTTTTAAATGCATCACTTCACGGTCTAAGGTTAACGACTCCATGGCACGATGGGCTTTTAGCATAATGGTTCCCCCTGGTGTCTCGTAACAGCCACGGGATTTCATCCCAACAAAACGATTCTCGACAATATCATCACGCCCAATGCCGTTCTCTCCACCGAGCTTATTCAGCGTCTCTAATAAGGTTGCAGGACTGAGTGCTTCACCATTTAAACTGATGGGGTCACCATTCTTATAAGCTATTTCAAGGTAGCTTGCTTTATCTGGAGCCTCTTCAGGTGAAACTGACCAACGCCACATCTCATCTTCAGGCTCATTCCAAGGATCTTCTAAAATATCACCTTCATAGGAAATATGAAGTAGGTTAGCATCCATTGAATACGCTGATTTTTTACTGCCTTTTTTAGTCTCAACCTCAATACCGTGTTGAGCCGCATACTGCATTAGATCCTCACGAGAGTTTAAATCCCATTCACGCCAAGGGGCGATAACTTCAACACCTGGTTTAAGTGCATAAGCACCGAGTTCAAAACGTACCTGATCATTACCTTTGCCTGTTGCACCGTGTGAAATAGCATCTGCACCCGTTTCATTAGCAACTTCAATTAAGCGTTTTGAAATAAGAGGGCGCGCAATAGAAGTCCCTAACAGGTATTCACCCTCATAAACGGTATTGGCACGAAACATCGGGAAGACAAAATCACGTACAAACTCTTCACGCAAGTCATCAATATAGATTTCTTTGATTCCCATTGCTTCGGCTTTAGCACGTGCAGGCTCGACCTCTTCGCCTTGGCCAACATCGGCAGTATAAGTGACTACTTCACATTGATAGGTTTCTTGTAACCATTTCACAATGATTGAGGTATCTAACCCGCCAGAATAAGCGAGAACAACTTTTTTGATGGCTTTTGGCATAGCTTTAAACTCAGTCTGGTGTAAAAAGCAGGAGTATAGCTCAATTTTGTTAAGGAAACTCTGATTAACTCGGTTAGAATTCAGGACTCTATCCTTAAAATGAGCCTTGCTTACTCTCTACTATGAACATTAAAAATAATTATTCATTAAAAAACTACAATAGTTTTGGTGTTGAAGCTTATAGTCGTTATTTTAGTTATATTGGCTCTAATGATGAAATAAAAGCGTTGCTTGAGTGGCACAACCAATCGGAGTTACCACTTTTACTCTTGGGTGGCGGAAGCAATGTCCTGTTTAAACAGGATTATCAGGGAATGACAGCGGTTATTGCAACGAAGGGAATAGAGGTCATTGATGAGGATCAATACTATACCTATGTAAAGGTTGCGGCTGGTGAAAATTGGCATCAATTGGTACGTTGGAGCGTTAATAACGGTTATGGGGGGATAGAAAACTTATCGTTGATCCCCGGTACGGTAGGTGCTGCTCCGATTCAGAATATTGGTGCTTATGGGGTTGAACTCGCTGATTGTTTTCATGAGTTAGAGGCGATTGATATTGCATCAGGAACGGTTAGTCTTTTTGACCAAAAAGCGTGTCAGTTTGGCTATAGGGACAGTTACTTTAAATCCTCTGCTTTTGGAAATTTCTTAATTCAATCCGTCACCTTGAAATTTGCTAAACAGCCGCATTGGATCATGGATTATGTGGGCGTGAAAGCCTGTTTATCAGGACAACCCATCACCTCAAAACGGATTAGTGATTGTATTATTCAATTAAGACAAAGCAAATTGCCTGATCCTTTAGCGATAGGCAATGCAGGTAGTTTTTTTAAGAACCCTATTCTGAGTTCAAACGAATGGCATCAACTTAAAAGACAACACCCTAAAGTATCGGCATATCCACAAGCAGGGGGCGCAATAAAAGTATCGGCGGCTTGGTTAATCGATCATTGTGGCTGGAAAGGAAAACGATTCGGTGATGCAGGGGTTTATGAAAAACATGCCTTAGTCTTAGTTAATCATGGAAAAGCGACAGGGGAATCACTATGGACTTTAGCGACACAGATCATTGAATCAGTTGAAGGTCAGTTCTCGATTACACTGGAAGCCGAACCACGGCTTATTGGCTAATAAGCTGTCGAAGACTTCCAGTGCAGATGTTTATATTTAAGGCTTAAAGTGGGGTGATTAACATATGCACCATAATACTGGCGGCATAACCTAGCCCAATAGCCCACGTCCATTTAAGGTGAGCAAAGAAGGTATAAATACCGCGGGCTTGTCCCATAAGTGCAACACCTGCAGCAGAACCTACGGAAAGCAAAGAGCCACCAACACCCGCAGTTAGCGTGACTAATAACCATTGTCCTTCTGACATATCAGGGTTCATCGTTAATACCGCAAACATTACGGGAATGTTATCAACAATTGCGGATAGGATACCAACAAGGATATTGGCATTAGTTGCTCCTAAATCGCCGTACATTAAACCTGAAACGAGTCCTAAATAACCCAATGCACCTAAGCCACCAACACAAAGAATAACACCATAGAAAAACATGAGGGTATCCCACTCTGCACGTTCAAGCTGGGAAAAAATATCCCACCGACCGACGCTATGAACCTCATTGACAATGACATTACCATCGTTTTCCCCTGTTATTTTGAGATAATAACCAAATAATTTGAGCAGACCTAAGCCCGTCATCATGCCTAACATCGGCGGAAGGTGTAATACATTATGGAAGGTAACCGCCATTGCAATAGTGAAAATAAACAAGAGGATAACGAAATAACCCCCACGTTTTACCTTGATCTTCTCGATAACAGGATCAGGATGCCCTTTAGAAACAAAGAAAGACATAATCACCGCTGGAATTAGCCAGTTAACAACTGCAGGAAGGAATAAGACGAAGAACTCATCAAATTCAAGGATTCCCTTTTGCCAAACCATTAAGGTTGTAATATCACCAAAGGGACTAAAAGCGCCCCCTGCATTTGCGGCAACTACAATATTAATACAGGCTAAGGCGACAAATTTTACTTTATCCTCGCTTTTGGCTATCTCATCCTTACCTCCTGCAACGGCGACAACAACGGCTGCCATTAACAGTGCGGTTGTTAAGTTATCCGCAATAGGGGAAATAAAGAAGGCTAATAAACCCGTCACCCAAAATATTTTATACAGTGAAAACCCTTTAGAAACTAACCACCCTCGTAACGCATCAAAAACGTGGCGTTCTTCCATCGTATTAATGAAGGTCATTGCCGCGAGCAAGAATAAAAACAGCTCAACAAATTCAAGCAAATTATGGTTTAAAAAGCCATGAACTTGATCTGATTTATCAATCGATATATAAGCTAAAGCAACGAGAATCCAAATAATACCCGCACCAACAATCATTGGTTTGGATTTTCGCATGTGCAATTGTTCTTCTGCAATAACTAAGCTGTAAGCCGCAAAAAAGACAATGACGGCCCAAATACCATAGGAGGTTGTGGTTAGGTTCGATGGTGTTACCCCCTCAGAAGCAAAGACTTCTATGGGTATCATCCCCAAAGTAGAACTCACAAAAAGTGTGAGTATAATTTTTAATATTTTCATTATGATGAACACATTCAAGAATTAAGATTATTCTAATATATATTAATTTTTAGCCCACCACCACTCATAAAGTGTTTCTATCCTTAGGATTTAATCGTTAATCTCGTGAGGGCTTAATTTTTAAAATTTCTTTAAAAACTGTGCGGTGATATAGGTATAAGATAGTGTTTGTTTTTTTGAACAATCACGCAATTGTTCCTTTATTAAGCTTAAGCTGATCCAGCCTATTTTATCCACCTGTGGGGGGGTTATAACAGGGTATATTTTGCTACTGGTGCATATTTTTTTCAACTTAATTAGGTAACGCTTTGTCACCGCATCGATGCGGTGCTTGATAAGTTCTTTTTTAGTTATCAATAATATTCGCTGATGCGTCACTCTCGCATCTTCTTTATTGTTAAGCTTCTTGTCGATCACGTTTATTGCGAGGTCTTTTCTCTTTAATGCTGTAATGTACTGATTAATTTTTTTGCTATAACTCATCAGTTGATGAATTAATGTTTGTTGCTGATTTTTTTGTCGAAATGCTTTGGCTTCTTTAAGCCGTTGTTGCTGTTGCTTTAACGTTGCTTCCCTCCGCTTACGCTTTTCCTCTGCCATTGCTTGAGTGTATTGTTGTGCTTTTAAGTGGTGTTGTTCTCGTGTTTTTAGTGTGCTTTTAGCTTGCGGCTTTTGAGTTCTACTCTGTTGCTTTTCTTGTTTTTTTATTAACGCTATCTTGTTTTTTTGTTGTGCTCTTAAAGTATCTTTTTTTTCTTTCAAAAGTTTTTCTTGTTTTAGGTTCTCTCGTTGTTGATCTTTTATATATTTTTCTTGTCGGCGTATATTTTCTTTTTTAATATCAGTCATCTGCTTTGTTTTTACTTTTAATTTCTCGGCTAAGGGTGCTTTTTCTATAATTTTTAATTTTATCTCTTTTTGCTCTTTTTTTATCGTTTTTTGTTTATCTCTTTTTACTCTTCGTTTTTGTAGCACCACCTTCTTCGACTTGTTATTACTAGGCGTTCGTTTCTCCGCAGTATTCATGTTGTAACGACTTGCTTTTCTTTGTTGTGTTTTTGTTGCTTTTTTCCTAGAGGTCATGCGTTGTGAGACAGCTTTAAGCGTGGATCTATTCGTGGTTAATCGCTGATGAGAAGACCTTGAGGCATTTTGTTTTTCTGCGGATGTCTCTCTCTTCACTGTTACTGTTGTTGCACTGGATATGAGCTTAACAGGGGAAGGTTCAGATTCACGTTGAAGAGGAATGACAGAGGACCTACCTTCACTTGCTATTGTTTGTTTGGTTATTTCCGTCGTTGCTACAATAATTGGGGGTTTCTTTTTTTCTGCCATCGTACTCGGTGCTATCGTTGTCGCTATTTTTTTCTCTGATATTAAGCTTACTTCTGTTATTTTTATTGGTTTATTTCCCAATAAATAATAGCCGCTTGCAAGCGTAGAACATAAGACGAGTAAAGATAAGGGATGGGTTATTAAACTCTTTTTTCGTTGTTTTTTCAGAGGTAAAGCGTGTTCTTTCTCTGCCAGTGTTACTTTGTTTTTTCTAAAAAGAATAAAGTTCATATCCTCTGAAAGTTGTTGCTCATACTCTGCTTCTGTTATGCCAATAGCACGATATAATTTAAAAATATTGGTTTTCAAACGTGGGCGGGTTTGAGAATGACTGTATTGATGAGATAACAGCGATACCATTTCAAGGTGATAATCATCGGTATTAAGCTTATCTTGCTCTAAAATAATATCATCAAGGGAAAGTGCTAAGAAGGAGCTGGTATTCAACGATCTTTTAATTTCACAATTATAACGACGATTCAATAAAACAACTTCAGTGTGCCCTAATTGAAAAGTAATTAATTGATCATCAACTAAGTATAATATTCCAATGGAAGCATTATATTGCTCTAAGATAGCTTGTTGTTCTAAGGTAAACTGCTTGTTTTGATTCAGCATATCCACAGGCAATAGTGTTTTATTCAGTGATGCGTGTTGAACAGCATGTAAGAAGACATTGGCTTGCCACTGCTTACGGAATAAAGAAAAAAACTGAACGGAAAAGTCTAATTTATTTTTTAATAGTTGAGAAAAAGCAAGTTGGGCAGCTTCAACAGCTAGTGCTGCGCCGACACCGCTTTTAGACGGGTAATGGTACTGGTTATTCGCTTTAAGTATTGGTGTGGCTTCGGCAAGGATAGCAAAATAGCCTGTATTTTTTCTTTGTTGAAACGTTTTCGTAAAGTGATGCTGGTTTGAAGCGCTGCTATCTAACAGCGTCCAGTGCTGTAGTGGAAGAGACATAAATAATGATCTACCTTTTTTGTGGGAATGCAATTCTAAAAAAATGACCCTTCTCTTTGCAAGGATTACGTGTATTTGGAATGTTCAAAAAAGTGATAGTGGTTTACTTCAGCTCGACATTTCTTCATCAAACAATAATTAAAGGCTGAGTGTATTTTTTTATGGGGGGGTAACTACGGAGTCGGGAGCAAAAGTAGCCCGAGATTACATCATTATTTTTCAACACAGAAAGGGGTAATTAATCATCCTAATATCCACAAAGTCTAACTTATTATTTAATAATAATATCAAATCTTACTTAATATTTAGGCTAATGACTAGTAATTGTGCATTATTTAACCAAAAATTATTACTCGGATAGGGTGGTGTTTTAGCCCAAAATTGACCCTATTCTAAACGGGCGCTAACGATACCATTTTTGCCACCCTTGTTCATAGTACTTTAAAAGAGGGTGTGTAGATAACTGATTAACTTCTACTTTTAACTTTTGCATATCTTTAGGGAATTGAAAAAGTTGTGATAATGACGTCGGCTCTAAAAAGCGATAATTTTTTTCTGCTAATTGTATTTGCTTGACCGCTAAGGGTTGTCTTGCGGCGAGGATAAAACCCCATTCTCCAAAACTGGGGATATGTGCATGATAAGGAAGCGTGTACCAATGTTCTTTGATTTCAGTGCGGGAAGGGTTAGATTCTGCTAGTGTTTTATTAATACACCAAAATGCTTTTTGTGAATACAACGGTGAGGTCGCCTGTGTCACTAACACACCTGCTTGAGCAAGGTGTTGCTTAACTAAGCGGTAAAATACATTACTGTATAAGCGTGATAAACTAATAGTGTTCGGATCAGGCAAATCAATCACAATAACATCAAAAAGTTGCTGGTCTTGTTCAAGATATTTCCATGCATCTTGGTTAACTAGGGTTACTTTGGGATGAGTTAACGCGTTGTTATTGATCTTTTGCAGTATTGGATTACTCTTAAACAATGCCGTTACAGCAGGATCGAGATCAACAACGGTAATTTTCTTAACCGTTTGATACTTTAATAGCTCTCTAACCCCTAAACCATCCCCGCCCCCTAGAATAAGAATATTTTCTGGGGTTCGAACTAAACTCATAGCAGGATGAATCAGTGATTCGTGATAGCGATACTCATCAAAACTATCAAACTGTAATGCACCATTAATATAAAAGCGTAAGCGTTTCCCTCGCTTGGTTAAGATGAGACGTTGTTGATAGTTTGAATTAGCAGCATAGATGACTTTATCTTGGTATAAACGAGACTCCATACGTGAAACAAACGAGGAGGATATAAAGAAACCAAGCACTAATAACGTTAACAGTGCAAAACCGTAGTGGTATAAAGTACGCGACTGATTAATTTTATCTTTAAAAACAGAGAGAGCAAGTAAACCAACCGCAGTGTTTAAGATCCCAATCAGCAACCCTGATTGCATTAATCCTAATTGTGGCATTAAGACTAAAGGAAAGACCAGTGCGGCAATTAAGGCACCAATATAATCAGCCGTAAACACATTGGAAACATTGGTTTTCAATGGGAGGTGTTGTTTTAAAATACGAATAATTAAGGGAACTTCAACACCCAGCAAACTGCCTAATAGAATCACCACAATAAACAAAAAAGCAGTGTAATTACCTAATACAGCAAAGGCGAAAAACAATAAGGGTGCAGAGAGACCCCCTAATAGCCCAACCAACAGTTGTAGGCGTATAAACTGTCGGGTTAATTCTCTTTCGATAAAACGAGAAAACCATGCACCAATCCCCATTGAGCTCATAAACAAGCCAATGACTAAGGAGAATTGATAAACTGAATCACCTAATAAGTAACTGGATAAGGTACTGACTAATAGCTCATAAATCAGACCACAAATAGCAATAATAAACGTTGCTAATAGAAGCGTGATTTGTTGTTGTTTTTGGGATGGCATTTATTGGATAGTTTGGTAAAGCTATTTAGTGGATTGCCGCAGAGTAGATCATGCCTAACGATAAAATAATAGCGGCAAGTACAATAGCTAAGGCGATATTACCCTCTTCTGTAATTTTCTTTTCCAATGAAAAAGGCGTTAATTTCTCCATCGCCCAAAGAGAGAGCAAAAATAAAGCAAAGCCAAGTACACCATAGACAAGGCTGGATAATAAATATTCAAAATTAAGTTGTGATGTCATAAGATATTGTCGTTATTGAAGAGATTAGGACTATGGATTTAATAATCCGATATAAAAGATAGCATAGGCTGTTTGTTATTGAGTTTTCATTCAAAATAAACTGTCATTATTTACCACCTCGAAAACCACCTGAACTGAATCCGCCAAAGCTTGATGAGCCACCACTGTTGTGGCTACTGCCTGAACGAACGCTACTGCTAGGCTCTTTATAATTGGTATCTTTTCGACCAAGGTCATTGTAGGTCATCGCTGCGGTGAATAACGTTAAAGCGGTAAACCCTAGCATCATCCAACGGATCATGAACCGACTCCTGAAGCCCTCCAACGAGCACTTTCAAAGCTTAGTCGGAAGAGATAAGCGACAAAAATAATCAGCAGTGAGAAAATAAGCAAAAGGGTAAAATAATAAGCGCTAACATAACCTTCTTTTATTTTTATTTTTACTTTAGATATGAATTTATTTTGGGTGATATTGGTTTTTTTTTCGATAAAACTGAGTTGATAAACACCTGCTTTAGTAACATTAAATTGGCTTCTCACACTTGTAATTTTCTTTTTGATAATGAAGGTCGTGTTTTTTTCTGAACCTTTTGTATTGTTTGATCCTAATTGTAACAAGGGTCTAGTTGAGTTCTTTTTTTTGATTAAAAAATCGAATAGATCACCCGCACTATGTGTATCCAGTTGAAGAATAATTAATTGCTTTGTCTTTTTAACTGGAAATTCATAGGTGAGTTGAACCTTTTCATTATTGATATTTTCTGTGGTAACAAGCTGCACATCAACAGTGTTACCGTGCATAAAAAAGATGATCAATAAGCTAACGAATAAGCTTAGCCAAGCAAAGGGTTTCGCCGCTTTGGCTAAAGGTGCTATAACTTTGGATTGATAGGGTTTAAGGGGATGCATTTTTGATGCAGGATATTTTTTATCTGCACCAAACTCACTTTCTATTTCCAGTGCATCAATATATTCACCAAAATAAAATTCAGTTTCTTTATCACTTCTTTCTTCAGAAAAAATATAAGGGGGCGCAATCGCTTCAGCTAATTGTGTTTGATCACCTACACGGGCTATCCACGTTAACTCACCTACAACGTAAGTAATTTGAGCATTAAACCGTTCGTATAATCGAAATTTTCTTTCCTGAGCAGTAAACGATTGGAGCAAGGATATTGACCATAAACTTTTACTGGGTAAATGGCGTGTACGGCGTAGAAAAATCCAATGCCCTCGGTCATGCACCAACCAAGCATAGCCATGGGTAGATGAAAATATTTGATAATCAATCCATTGTGATCCTTCGGAATACCATTCAATGATACCAATGACGGTAAAATGGATCCCTTTAATTCTGCCTTGCATTCCCATTGATAGCGGCGAATTAGCAGGTTTTTGTTGCTCTGAAAATTGAGCTAATACTTTAAAGTCATTGTGAGCATCCATCACTGTGCCACAATACTGACAAGTTAAACTTTTGATTTTATGTCCGCCACCGTGCAAGCTGAGTGGTGCATTACATTGAGTACACTGAATGCCTTCTATTTTTTTATTATTCATTCGTCTACCTTAATTTCAAAGGGATCAACCCAAATACCTTTTGCTGCCTTAATACCTTGATCAGAAAATTCTAATGAAAATAATTTCCCTCCCCTTTTAGATAAATCGACATAATCAAATGATGCTCCAATGGTAACTATTTTAGGTAACTCACCCTCAAAACCTTCACACGTTGCATGACCTCGTTCTGTGACAAGCCAACCATCAAACATTGTATCCAACCTTAGGTCTTGAAACTGTAAAGGAGATGGTGGTTCTATTTCTCTTTCAAAGGCAAAATCACCCTCATCAACGGTTACCCATACCCCTTCGCCACTATTGTCAATCACCCACCATTCATCCCAAAAACCTTTTTCATAGTCATAACGGATATGCCCCACGGGAAGATAGGTGTTGTTAAGATAGCTAAATGTTTGCTTTAGTTGTAGTAAGCTAGGATACTCGGGGAGTATGGATTGTTTTCCTGCAAAACGTACCGCATCATCTTCTAAAAAAAGGCTTGATCCACAATGATCGCATAACATCAGTTTGCTATAACGAAATGTTAGTGGTAAATCGGAACCGCATTGTGGACAGTTAATGGTGTGGGTATTCATAGTTATTATTATTTAATAATTTGTTTTTAGATTATCGATATAAAGGTTTTAAGTGATGAGATTTCCCTTTTGTTACTTCTGTTTTTGTTTTTAATACCCTTTGATAAGCCTCAACGGCTTGCCATAAAGGAGCACCTTTCCATTTTAGTTTAGTCTTACTGTATAACACTTGATTTAATTGTTCTATTTGGTGTTGTAATTCTGGATGAGTTGTTTCACCTAATTTAACTAACGTTGCAGGTACAAGCCCCCTAGTCCTAGCCCAATGCTGTAATGCTTGTTGAGCGGCTATACTATTATTATTGAGACAAGCCTGTTCCAATGGGTCTAAAAAATCATGAGGGTGCTTTTTCCCTTGCTTGTTCTGCCAGTGAGTGAAAGGATTTAGGGGTTTGAATCTTACTTTTTTTACAATAAAAATAAACCAGCCTGTTGCTAATAGCAGTAGCAAGCTTGCCATACTCACTATAATAATTAATGAGTTAGATAACTCGGAACTTATTTTTAAGGGCGTTGGGTTATGAGCAGGTTGAGTTATGGTTAATTGCTTTTTTTGTGCTTTAATGACTGGAGCAGGTGAACCTGAAACGTTTAATGTCGTTGCTTTAATGGTAGCAATTTCCTGTTGATTCGATTCACTGTTCCACCAAGGAATAGAAAGCGCTGGAAGCTTGAATTCACCACCTCCCATAGAAATTAACACAATATTTTTATTCATTGTACCGACAATACCTTCCATATTGTGGGTATTTTGGAAGCTTGGTTTTTCAGGATAAAGCTTGATACCATCAGGGGCTTGAAGATTAATTTCAGGTAACTGTTCTGCTTTTAGACCATCGACAATGACACCTAATACTAAAGTAATCGGATCACCTGCTTTAAGGTCTGTTGGTGGAATTGACCAATTGATATGCATTGAAAAGTCTTTCGCTATAATCCAATCTTTACCTGTAAATTCAATTGGGCGTGGTTTAACGTCAATACTGACTGCTTTGGAGCGAACCCGAATTCGTTTGCTGCGAGTACTGTATACGAAACTGTTATTCATACTGCGCTGGCTTTCTCGACGTAATGTGCCACTAAAAATAGAAGGTGCTAGGGTTAATCTGCCACTTTCTTGTGGAATAATAGAAAAACGCCGTGTGATTAAATTATATTCTTTTCCATTATATTGAACGATACGTTTAGGTGTTGTTCCCAATGCTTCTATTTCAGCGCGTCCTGAAGTTAAACGGGGTCGAGTAAGGCTGGAATTTTCTCTAAAGGGTTTTGAAAAATAGAGGTTTTGTTCGTAAATAAATTGTCCTTGGACATAAGTAGAGGTTTTTTTAATTGTAGCCTCAACAATAATATTTTGATCTTTATTTTTTTTATGGGTTTCTTTTACATTGATTTTTATTTTTTTTGTACTATCATTGCCTACTATTAGAGTAGGGATGGTTATATTTCCAGCATGTTTTGCTGCTAATGTTAATGTCCATGTTGTTGCTTGTTTTACTTCACCATTTAAAACATGAACACTGCTCTGTCGGTATCGGTCTATAATTTCGAAATCTTGCTCTAAGGGAGAAAGGTCTATTTTCCCTGAGTTTACACTATTACTTGCAATGGTTAGTTCGAAATCTTCGTCAACAGTGAGCTCCGAACGATCAAGGTGCACGGTTAACTCTGCCGCAGGTAGACTAACAGAATAAATAAATGATAACAAAAACAGCAAATGAATAATGCTTATCTTCAATGGTGTTAAGCTTTTCTTTACCATGGATTCTGTCCTCCTGTTGATTGATTGCGGTGACGGTATTGATACATGAATTTTCTACGCCATAGCGCGGCCGAATCATCAGGGATTTTTCGTAGCCATTGATCTGTGCGTTGATTCATTTCTTGTTGTTTCTGTTGCTCTTGTTTTGTTTTTTTATGTTTTTGTTGTTCTTTGTCTTTTTTGTTTTCTTTACCTGCCTCTGGCTTCTCTTTAGCTGATTTCACACCCTCTGCATCATCCTTAGCTTTTTTCTCTTTTTCCTGTTTAGCCGCTTCATTTTCTTTGTCTTCTTGAGACTTATCCTTTTCATCAGAAGCGTCTTCATTTGAATCTTTTTTGTCCGAGGGATTTTTTTGTTTTTTATCACCCTCTTTTTTATTATCATCTTGTTTCTTTTCGTTCTTTTGATTTTTCTTACTGTCTTTTTGATCAGAGTTATCTTGTTTATTATCTTCTTTTTCTTTTTGGTTTTTTTGTTGATCTTGTTCCTTTTTTAACGCCTCTAATAAGGCTTTATTATCTTTTGCATCCTGAAGCATTGGGTTTTTATCCAAAGCCTGTTGGTATGCTTTAATCGCTTCTTCTATTTTTTTTAGTTTAGCCAAAGCATTACCACGATTATAATCTGCTTCGGCAGTATCAGATTGAGCATATAACCGCTCTGCCATAGCATAATCTTCCTTTTTATAAGCCGCCGCCGCTTTCCAGTCAGGGCGTTTAAACAGTGTTAATGCTTTAGCCGCCTGTTGACTTTCTAAGGCTATTTTTCCGCGTTGATCTCCATTTTTCCATAAGGCATCCCATTCATAAGCGTGTACCGGCTCAGAAGGTAAGACAACAAACACCAGAACAAGACTAAATAAAACCCCTTGACGAAACAAAAGCAACACAAAAGGAATCAATAATAAACTCAACCAAATCCCTTCATTTGTCCAGTATTCAATGGTTTTATCTTTGTTTTTAACAATATCATTGTTCAATTTATTGTTATCCTGTTGAGCAAAGAATTGGTTCAAATATTGAATATCCTCATCACCCAAACTAGACTCTCGATACACGCCACCACCAGCGGTAGCGACTTGCTGTAACGCATTGCTATTTAATACCGCAACCACTTGATCACCCAAATCATTGGTTAAGACACGTCCTCCCGCTAATGGAATCGCGCCACCTTCTTTTGTACCCACCCCTAAAATAGATACTTTATAGCCGTATTGTTTTGCCTTTTTAGCACTTTCAATGGCGGTGTCTAACTGTGACAATCCATCGGTAATTAATAAAATATTGCCTTTCTTAAACTCACTTTGTTGCAATAATTTTACGGACTCGTCAATCGCCGCATACACATTACTCCCTTGTAAGGGCATCGTTCCTGGCCCCAGATATTTTACTTGCTCAGAAATATTTTCAGCATCATCAGTTAATGGCGAAACAGCAAAAGCCGCCCCCGCAAAAACCACTAAACCTGTTTGTCCTTCCTTACGCAAGCCCAACAAGTCAATCAATTTAAAACGTGAACGCACTAAGCGAGAGGGTGAAATATCATTAATAATCATTGAGGTCGAGAGATCCATTCCCACGACTAAACCTTGTTGCGTTTGAAAAGCAGGAACGGTGTGCTTTTTCCAGCTGGGTCCTGCTAAAGCGACAATGGCAATAAAACCTGCCATAGAAAGGGCAATAAGGAAGGATCGATTGTGCTCGCCTTTACCTGCATTTAGCACATAAGCACGCAACTTTTCATCAATAAAATCATTCCATAATACTGATCCCTTTTGTATTTGATTCAACCACAAAACCAACCACACTAACAGGGGTAATAACAAGAACCATAAGGGAATTAAGAAATGAAAATCAGCTAACATCGTCATAGCCTCCTTAGTTTGAACGATGACGCAACAGTATTGCGCTAGTTAACAATAATAATGCCACAGCTAATGGCCAGAAGAATAAATCGGTACGGGGCCGCCATTCTTCTTTATCTCTTACAATGGGTTCTAAACGGTCTAATTCTTCATAAATTTGCTGAAACTCTTGGGTATCACGCGCCCGAAAATATTTACCCTGTGTCATGTTGGCAATTTTCTTTAATGTCTTTTCATCCAGAGCAGAGCTACGTTGAAAGAAACCTGCAGACTGTTGATCTGCCCCAATCCCAACGGTGTATATTTTTAAACCTTGTTGTGCGGCAATTTCTGCCGCCTCATAAACGCCCACACTCCCTGCTGTATTTTCACCATCCGTTAATAGAATTAAAACATGCTCATTATCTTTTTGATTACGCAAGCGTTTAACCGCTAAACCAATCGCATCACCAATCGCTGTTTTTTGTCCTGCTAAACCTAATGCCGATTCATTAAGCAAACGATCGACCGTCTCACGGTCAAACGTCAATGGGGTTTGCAAATAGGCTTGATCACCAAATAAAATTAAACCAATCCGATCTCCTTTACGCCGCTTGATAAATTCACCCGCAACAAACTTAGTCGCGGTTAAACGATCCACCCATTGACTACCTAAACGATAATCTTCTTCACGCATACTGCCCGAGAGGTCAATTGCCATCATGATATTACGCCCCTTAATTGGTAAGCTAATACTGTCGCCCACCATAACAGGACGTGCAACAGCAACGACTAGAGCAAGCCAACCTAAAAGACTTAGGAGCATAATAAACGGTGCAAAACGATTCGGTTTAGAGGTCACAGGGGCTTGTTGAAAGTCGGATAAAAAAGGGACGTTTAAAGCGGCTTCTTGAGCTTGTTGAGCAACAGGCATAAAAAATCGGACTAAAAAAGGTAAGGGTAGCAATAGAAATAACCCAACCCATTCAAATTCAAGCATGTGTTGCCCCTTGGTTTTCGTCTACCGTTGTAAGCAACTGTTTTTGTAGCCAGTAACGGGTTAATCCTAAAAGAGCATCACGATTATAATCAACGGTTTCACGATACGGTTGATCACCAAATGCTTGTCCTACCCCCTCTGTAAAGGTCTTTGTAAAACCTTTCTCATTTAAAAATTCCAGCCATGGTTTTCCCGATAGATTAGCGCTTATTTCACGCCCGTATAATGACATTGCAGTACGCCGCAACAAAGCAGACAACCCCATTAATAATGCTTGAGGTGATAAGGGTTGATCAACTAAGTTATGAAAAACATGCAAGGCTTCTGCAATAATTAACTCTTCTCTGGATTTACGTTGACTGCGCCAATAGAGATAAATAGCCAACAGCATCATTGATAAAAACAACGTGAATAAGACCCACCATCCCCAAGCTAACGGCCACCATGAAACATCGGAAGGCAAATGAATATCTTTTAGTTTTTCTAGCCCATCAGCTGTCATAAAGCACCTCGAATAAGCTTCCCCAAGCGTTGATTATCATCATCCGTAGTTGAAATATGAATCAGGTTTGCTTTTATTTTATTCGACAATTGATCAAGCTGTTTAAGCAGTTGCTGATGATGTGATTCATATTGATGGCGCACCTTTCGATTTGCAAAATTAACCCGCAAAAAACGTAAACCATCCGTTAGCGAGAAACGTAATGTTTTCCCCTTTGGTAAATCAGGCAAATGCACTTCAAACGGATCACTAATGCAGATCAATGTAATCGCGGCATGGCGACTGACTAACACTAACTGTTTTTCTGCCGCCGCATCCAGCCCTCTAAAATCACTCAAAATATACACTTGTGAGCCTGATGAGGTAACACGACGCAAACGTTTCCATGATTGTGCTAAGGACTCTACCTCCTTCTGAGGTGCTGTAGCACCCTGTTTATAAAGTGCTTGAGAGTAATTAGAAAGGTGTTGTAATAATTGCAGTATTTTTGATTTACTACGTGCAGGACGGATTTCAATATGTTCACCTGCACCCACAATCATTCCCCCAGCTCGATCACCGTCTAACCAGCTTTTCCAAATCAATAAACTGGATATTTCAGCAGCAAGCACAGATTTAAACCGCCCTCGTGTCGCAAAAAACATTGCAGACCGTAAATCAGTCCAGATCAAAATAGGACGCTCACGCTCTTCCTGAAAAACCTTAGTATGAGCAATCCCTGTTCGTGCCGTCACTTTCCAATCCATCGCACGAATATCATCACCCGACATATAAACGCGTGATTCAGCAAAGTCCATACCACGCCCTTTATAGACTGATAAATGTTGCCCTGCTTGACGCGCTCGGATTTTCTGTTGACTACGCTTTAATAGATTAGCACTACGCTGTTGACGCAATAAGGAGCGTAATGAACTTTGAACCAGCCCATCACCATTGAGTTCATTATTTTGCATCGTTTAAGGAACTGCCACTAAAGAAAGCAGCGTGTCGATAATTTTATCGGTGGTATAACCTTCAGCCTCAGCTTCAAAGCTTAATAAAATACGGTGGCGCAACACATCATGAGCAATCGCTTGAATATCATCAGGCCCTACATAGTCTTTTCCTTCCAACCAAGCATGTGCACGCGCACAACGGTCTAAAGCCAAGGTTGCACGCGGACTCCCACCAAACGCAATGACTCCTTTTAAATCATTGCTATAAGCTTCAGGTTGACGTGATGCCATCACCAACTGTAATAAATATTGTTCAACATTATCTGCCATATACAACTTCATTACATCTTTCCGTGCTTCTAAAATATCATGCACAGAAATAATTTTTTCGGGTATATCCTCTTCGTGTTGAATTGATTTTAACGTTTCTGAACGGTTTAAACGCAAAATCGCTTGTTCGGCTTCAAGATCAGGGTAGCCAACAACAACATGCATTAAAAAACGATCCAGTTGCGCTTCGGGCAAATGGTATGTACCTTCTTGCTCAATCGGATTTTGAGTCGCCATTACCATAAAGGGTTCAGGTAGTTTATGCGTCGTACCTGACACTGTAATTTGATGTTCTGCCATCGCCTCAAGCAAAGCGGACTGTACTTTAGCAGGCGCACGGTTAATTTCATCAGCAAGAATTAAATTATGAAATAAAGGACCTTTCTGAAACTGAAAACTACCCTCTTGAGGCTGAAATATCTCAGTACCTGTAATATCCGCAGGCAATAAGTCAGGGGTAAATTGAATCCGATGAAAATCCCCTTCAACCGCTTCACTCAATACCTGAATCGCCCGTGTTTTAGCCAAACCAGGTGCACCCTCAACCAACATATGTCCATCAGCCAATAAAGCCAAAAGCAACCGATTGACCAATTTTTGTTGCCCGATTATTTTCCCTTCAATAAACGTTTTAAGCTTCTCAAAGCTTTGTTTCTGCGTCATTCTATATCCTAAAATAAACCTAAATAAGCCCCATTAATTTAAGGGTGTTTGATGTGATGAACTTACCAAAAAATGATGCTGATTTTTTACGTTCAAATATTATCAAAGATCAACAGAGGGAAAACTATAGGCTATTCAGTATAAGCAATCACATTAATTATAAGTAATACAGTAATCGCCTCATTCGCTCCGTAAATTACCCTCTATTTCCCGAAGGGAAACCAAACAATGGTTATTATATAAACATTTCATCAAATCAACAGCAAAATAGACAACTTTCAACCGCACACCTTGAGATTATTGCGAATAATCTTATTATCGTTACATTAATTATA
>JAGLBW010000045.1 GCA_023146545.1 Cocleimonas sp. | reverse complement strand
GCAGAATTTGCTGTGCTGATGAGCGGATGGATTAAAACATTGCAAAGGTGGAAATTGAGTCCCCCTACTTGGCTTTCCTCTTACCTGCAAGTCTGAGCTGAAAATAGCGCTACACCACCGAATGAAATATCCTCTTTCTTACCGTGGACTATGGATGAAAAGCGATTGCAATATTTTCAAAAGCCTGATGTTAGCAGAGTCGGTTAGCTGAATATTTACCCCTGACCTCGCCTAACTCCCTTAAAACGACAGTTGCAAAACTGCCTGAGCTTAGGATAAAGCTTAGGGTTATTTTATCGGTGTCGATGTGATAGGAGAAATCATTCACTAATAAACGTAAAGAGCGCCGTTCTTGTTTTAGTCCGTATTCTTCTAAACCTTTGGCTAAATCAGGTAATGCGGTTGCGATCTGTTGCTCTAAAGTAGCCATATCGGCGGTTGTTTTTAAAAGCCCCTTACCCCATAACGCGCCTGTTGGGTGTAGGTCGTGCTGTTTTACCCTTTCTTTTAAGGTCATATCACCATCATCAGCAAAACAAGATTGGCAACCCGCTAACATAAATACATCACCCGTTAGTGCTTGATTCCATGTCCCTTGTTCAACCCGTTGGCTTAATAAATGATTAAACAACCATGAGCGTGCCGCTGAGAGATAAATACTGCGTTTAGTGCGTGATTTTGGTTTAAAATCACCTGCAAACCAGCGTTTAGCGGATTGGATATTATTAAAGTCTCGTCCAAAACGTTGCTCTCCATAATAATTAGGAACACCTTGCTGTTTAATTTTCTCACAGCAAGATTTAGCCGCTTCCAGATCACCTTCAATATCACGAATCACGAGGGTAAACTCATTTCCTTTTAAAGCCCCTCGTCGTAACTTTCTGCTATGGCGTGTTTCTTGTTGTACTTTAATTGAGTCAGGCAAGTGTACTTGCCAGTCAGGGGCTTTCCTGCCAGCCATTTGGATGCTAAACCATTGTGTGGTTATTGCATGACGGTCTTTCATCCCAGCATAACTCACATCACGGCGTGGAACAGCTGCAATTTTAGCTAAAAGACCTGCAACCCAGTCGGTATTTTCACCTGTCTTTTCAATCTGTAAATAAACATGCTCACCCTCTCCTGAAGGTGTAAATGAGGCTATTTCATTGACTTTAAAATCATCAATACGTTGGCGAATCACACCCGTGATAACAGGGTCAGCCTTTGAGCTTGAGAATGCTTTTGAAAACTGTTTCATTTTGCTGCTCTTTCCGCTGTGGTTTGCGCCACTTTATCTCGAAGATAAATCGGTTGAGCTTGTTCAATAGGTGTTGTTTTGCCTTGTTTCCAATCTTCAACCGCCAATTGTGCAATATAATGTGCAGAGGGAAAAATACTCTCTATTTTATTTAGATTAGCATGATCTGATAGCTTTAATAACTCAGCATATTCATCCCAACCACTGCCTGCCACTGTCCAAGTAATGCTATCACCGAGTGTTAATAATTGTTTAGGTTTGCTTATGTTTTCTTTACCTTCGAGTAACATTATTTCCTCGTTATTAGCATGATAAGCACCCCAATAAACCTCTGCCATACGTGCATCAATTGCAGCAATACAATGCTTTGCTCCCTGCTCTTCATGCATTTGCTGTGCGATTGCGGCTAATGTTGAAATGGGTAAAAGGGGTTTGTTAACGGATAAGGACAGACCATGAGCAACGCCTGCGGCAATTCTTACCCCTGTAAACGCACCAGGTCCTCGACCAAACGCAATCGCATCAACATCAGAGAGCTTAATACGGGCTTCAGTCAGCACTTCTTCTAGCTGGGTTAAAATGAGTTGGGTATGTTCGCGGGGAGCAATTTTAAAGCGAGAAATAATGGTCGTACCCATTGCTAAAGCGGCAGAACAAGCTTCAGTCGCGGTATCAAGGGCTAAAATAAGTGGGGTAGAGGATAGTTGTTTCATACAAATTTTACGTTATCAGTCCCATAAGATGGAAACAAAGGGTTATAGTGAGTTTTGAAGTGATTTAGGGTGTTTCTTTGATTGATAGAAACCCTATTACAACGCATGTACTTTAAAAAACCGCTCAACATCTTCTTGTTTCGTGGTTTTTGGTACCCGCGGCAGACTAGCGAGAAAGGTTCTTCCATAAGATTTTGAACGTAACCGAGGATCGCAGATCATCAGAACACCCTTATCATCATCATCACGGATCAAACGACCGACCCCTTGCTTTAATGCAATCACAGCTTGGGGCAATTGATACTCACTAAAGGGACTTCCACCTGCTTCACGGATAGCACGGATTCTGGCTTCTAAGACAGGATCACCAGGAGAGGCGAAAGGAAGTTTATCAATAATAACGCAACTTAAGGCCTTTCCTCTAACATCAACCCCTTCCCAGAAACTACTGGTTCCTAATAGAACAGCGTTACCTAAGGCTCGGAATTTTTCGATCATATCCACTTGTGAAGACTCACCTTGTACTAGAATAGGATAATCAATCTCATCACGTAATAATTCAGCTGCTTCATTTAAAGCACGGTAGCTGGTAAACAACATAAAGGTACGACCTTTTGCCGCTTCAATCACAGGAACTGCCGCATCAACCAAGGCTTCGACAAAATTATGCTGTTGGGGTTCAGGCATATTAGGGGGGGCATAAAGCAGCGCGTGATGCCAATAATCAAAAGGACTATCTAACATTAATTCGTCAGGGTTTTCCATCCCAATCCGCTGAGTAAAATGTTCAAAAGACTGCTGTACTGCAAGTGTCGCAGATGTCAGAATCCATGCACAAGACCATGCTTCTAATTGCCTTTTAAACGGTTCCGCAATATCCAAGGGGGTGGAAACTAAGGTGAAAGAACGAGTATAGGTTTCATACCATTGCACCGTGTTATCTTTGGGCTGATTCAGCTGTTCAAGCCGATTTTTTAAGACCTCTAAACGATCTAAACAAGATGCTAACTCTTTACTGCGTTTTCCAGCGTGTTCCATGATAAGCAACAAATCTGACATAATCTGATTAAGATTTTTCATTTCTTGTTTAATCACAGGTTTATCGCTGATTTTATACCACGGTTCACGTACCCCTGGTTTATCCATACCCAAACGTAGATCAGCAACACATTTATCCAAGGCACGCAAGTGATCCCGCAATGTGGGCATATCTTTTGCATTGGATAAACTTTCTGCCAATATATCACGTGATAATTCAATAAGTTGACGGCTACTGAGCATATCACTAAAAAAAGTTGATGCAATTTCGGGCAGTTGATGGGCTTCATCTAAAATAACGGCGTTCGCACTGGGTAACAACTCGCCAAATCCCTCTTCTTTTAAGGCTAAATCGGCAAAAAATAGATGGTGATTCACCACCACGACATCCGCTTCCTGTGCTTTTTTTCGGGCTTGTGCTACATAACATTCGGTATAGTCATTACATTCTGCACCAAGGCAGTTATCTGCATTAGAGGTGACCGTTGACCAAACTTCAGCATCACTTGGCACGCTGTTTAACTCTGAAATATCACCCACGTCGGTTATATCCGCCCAATCTGCAATACGGTGTAGATGTACAATCGAACGACGATCACTAAAACGTGCATCCATTTGACTACGCGCTAAACGGTGAATACAAAGGTAGTTTGCACGTCCTTTTAACAGTGCCGTTTTGGTGTTGGATCGAAGGGCTTTTTTTACGAGGGGCAAGTCTTTTAAATAGAGCTGGTCTTGCAATGTTTTACTGCCTGTCGAGATAATAACTCGTCCGCCTGATGCTAAAGCGGGAATCAAATAAGCAAACGTTTTTCCTACCCCTGTTCCCGCTTCGATAATTGTCGCACTGTTATTATTAATGGCCTTACCCACTGCTTCAGCCATTGTTTGCTGTTGTGGACGGACTTGAAAACTAGAAACGGCTTTCGCAAGTGGCCCTTTCTCTCCTAATAGGCCGTGCCAATCCATATCATTATTAATCATTTAACTGCCTATTTTATTTGGATATTAAAGAAAATACGTGATCAGACCAAATTAAGGGTATTTCCAAAAAAAATCTAAACCACTCAATAAGTCACTAACGCGTACGTTTTTTATAATCATCCGCTTCAGATAACGTCCGACGGTCACCTGATCGTTTCGCTACTTTAGAAATGAAATCCCAGTTTTTACCTTTCATTTGAGCATCATTTTCAGAAAAGTTAATGGCTTTTTTAGCCATCGTAATCGCTTGTTGATAATCACCTGCCGCATAGTGTAATTCGGCTAATTGATACCATAATTTTGGGTTTTGTGGCTCAATACGCAATCCACGTTCTAATTTACTCATCGCGGCATCCCGACGACCTAATTTAGCATCAGCATACGCTTGTACCAATAAAGCTTGTACTGCTGGGGATGACTCTGCGGAGCGTCCCCTACTTTTATCCTCTGAATTTTCAGGAATATTGGCGTAAGGATCAATATCAAGCCCTTTATCTTCAGGTGGCTCTATTTTTTTCGTCGGTTTTTTGATCACCGTTATTGGTTGTATCTTGGTTACCGTTGTTGCTGGCTTAGTCGGTGCAACTTTCACCGCACCTTTTACCGAAGGACGCAGACCAGGATAACGCTGTACTTTAGTTTTTTTATATTCTCTAGGAGGTTTTAACCTCACTTTTGGCTTAACTCTTCTCATTGGAGCGTAACGACGCGGCTTTGCTTTTTTACCTCGTTTATAATGATACTGTTTTACAGGCTTTGGTCGTTTTATTTCAGGAATATGAGGGGCTTGAATCGGTTTTTCAACCCGAGGAGGCAATCGTGGTGAGTTTTTTGGAGCTGGAGCACTACAAGCATTCAATAATAATAAAATAAAACTACTTAACACTAATAAACGAAATTGATTTATTACTTTCATAGATCACTGCTTTGATTCATGTTTTCAGGGAAGATAATGGGAGGTATCAATAAAAATAAAGGCTATTCTAAACCCTTGTCAGGGGTCAAATAACGGAATACGGTTGGCGACAGGTACACAGGGTAATTTATCTCTATTTGTCAAAAAGCCATGAGGAAATAACATAGCAATAAAAACACCTTGTTCATTTATAAGCGTTAATTGGCATGATCAATAGCCCATCTGATCAGATAAAACCACCCTGATGAAAGATGGTTTTATCCAAAATCAATGCATTAGCTTATCAATCCACT
The DNA here is from genome assembly GCA_023146545.1 of Cocleimonas sp. Lineage (GTDB taxonomy): Bacteria > Pseudomonadota > Gammaproteobacteria > Thiotrichales > Thiotrichaceae > JAGLBW01. The sequence goes on along the minus strand of JAGLBW010000045.1, from coordinate 4,654 downwards.
TTCCTTCAGGATCACGGTATCCTTTTTTTGAAGCGGCGGCTGTCGTTTTCTTAGCTTTTGGAGCACAGTAACGTTTTTTTCGGGGCTGAGTACCTCGAAGAAACGGCATAATCACCGATGTACCACAGTTAGGATTAAACAACAAACCTGACTCTTGATCAATTTTTAGATACCTTATTTTACTAGGGCGTTTCGGTTTCAATGGTTTTGTAGGCAATATTTTCATCAGATCAGCCCAAACTTTTAACGCCCCTGTACCTCCTGTTAAATTAGTTGGTTTGTTATCATCACGTCCAACCCAAACCGTTGCGACATGCTCCCCTGTAAAACCTGCAAACCAGCTATCCCGTTTATTATTGGTTGTCCCTGTTTTCCCTGCCGCATTTTTCCAAGCAGGTAGTACCTTTGATAAATATTTTGCAGTACCTGTCTTTGTAATTTCATTCATAACCGAAATCAATAAATAAGTAGAGCCTGGTGAGGCAACCTGCTTTACATTTAAAGGATAACGTTTTAGCGTATTTCCATAGGAGTTCATCACACTACGAATCACTTGTAAGGGAGTATACGTTCCACCTGCGGCAATCGTTTGATACATTTGTTGCACCTCAAATGGAGAAAGCTCTAATGCGCCTAACAAAACAGAAGGGAAGAGGGGAATATCAGAATGAATCCCCAAATTGTGCAACATTTCAACGACCCGCTGCATTCCCAGTTTGATTCCAATACGAACCGTTGGGGTGTTTCGTGAAAGTACCAAAGCACGTTTTAACGTCACAACCCCCATATCACTGTGGTCGTAATTTCGCGGCTCCCATTTTTCTTTACGAGAAATCCGTACTTTTACAGGACCATCACTGATGGGTGTTGCTAAATTAAAACGCTTAGGATCTTCTAAAGCCGCTAAGTAGATCCCAGGTTTGACCAACGAGCCAATTTGTCGGCGGGCATCTAAAGCACGGTTGTAACCTGCATAGCGAGGGTCTCGCCCGCTAATCAGTGCTAATACTTCACCCCCTTGCACACTGCTGATCACCATCGCCCCGTTTAATTTACCACGCGGGATACGTTGACTACGTTCCAAACGACGCACACGACTACGCAACACTTTCTCTCCCGTTAGTTGCACAATAGGATCCATTGCCGTAAAAATTAGCAAGCCTTCTGTGCGCAAATCTTCCTCATTATAGTCACGCTGTAATTGTTTTCGGACTAATTCTAAATAGCCAGGGAAGGGACTCACACTGGGAGGAGAAAATTCACTAATCCCTAATGGTTTTTGTTTTAAATCTTCCGAATCAATGAGGTCAATCACACCTTCTTTTGCCATAATATCCAGCACGAGGTTACGGCGTGTTTTGGCTCGTTTAGGAAAACGACGCGGATTATAAAATGAAGCCCCTTTTGCCATACCGATGAGTAGTGCAACTTGTTCCCCTTTTAACTCTCGAATAGGACGATTAAAATAAAACTGGGCGGCTAATCCAAAACCATGAATGGCTCGTTTTTTATTTTGCCCTAAATAAATTTCATTAAAATAAGCTTCTATGATTTCATCTTTGGTATAATGTAGCTCTAGCAAAAGTGCCATAACTGCTTCATTCAATTTACGTTCAATACTACGCTCATTAGAAAGATAGAAGTTCTTTACTAATTGTTGAGTTAAGGTACTTCCCCCTTGAACCGTATGACCTGCTTTCATATTCGCAATCATGGCACGTCCAATGGAGCGTGGGTTGATGCCAAAATGCTCATAATAATGTTTATCTTCTACCGCGATTAACCCCTTCGCTAATAATGAAGAGGCATCATCCATACGAATTAAAACACGATCTTCATTATGACTGGGATAGAAGTTACCAATCAAGACATGCTCCATCCGCATCAGTTTTAATGGATCACTACTTTCAGTATTCGATATAGATCGAACCCGCCCTTTTGACAAGGTTACTTTTATTTCACGTTCAGGCTCTTTGTCTTCCGCAAACTGAAAACCACGGGAATGAATTAAAAAAACGTTTCCATTCCGCGTGTATTGTCCTGTATCAATGGGGTTATTGGTTTTACGGTAGTGCAATAGTTGAAGCTCCTTCTCCAGATCATTTGGAAAAAGTCCTTTACCAACATACAGTTCTAAGGGGCGTGCAAAAACACGAGCAGGTAAAGCCCAGCGTTTTCCCTCGAATTGAGTTCGCACATGATCATCTAGCTTTAAGACATAAGCTGCTGCTGCCAATGAACCGAGCACGATACCAATGAGAAAGATAATGCGAAAAATACGCCAAAGCACTCTAAATAGTTTTAAAATCATATGCACTGTGACCAAAAGTAATAGGGCTTATGACAATGAGCATATTTAAATGCTGACGGTTTTTTCATAATAAAATAAACTCCTCTTTATCGATAACAATCATTGTTGAACTCAAGTTATCTGTAATAAAATTACCCTATTTCATTACGTTTTTTTGTAGGTCATAACTAAAGTATTTTACCTTATTTACAAAATCTTCGGGCAACAAATTATATTCTATCATCGGAATATCACCCTCTTTTTTCGGTTAGAATAACTTATTTCAACGAGGTTACATTCCAATCGAATCCTCTATAATGCTTGATTTGGTTCATAGCAGACAATGAGCCTCTATCATAAACTAGGAAGTCCTCCTATTTTGTAGAATAATTACTCTACAATGGCACGAAAAAAGAAAAAAACCCAATGAACGTTTTCAGTGCACTCTATATTTAACAACTGAAAAACAGCTAAAAAGTAAAAATAGAACCAAAGATCAACAGAACCTAGTCGAAAGAAAATGCTAACATCTTGCCTCTCCTCAAAATCACACCATAAGCTCATGAATGAAGATGAATACAAATATGCTATACGCCCTAATAAGGAAGAATTAAAACGTCGATTGAAAGCCAGTCATTTATTAGGACAGGAGCTGGTTAAGTTGCCTGAAGCCCATTTCTCTAGTATTCCGCTTTCCAAACGGGCTAAAGCACAGGTTTTAGCCGCAAAAGGGTTTAAAAAATCAGCACTACAACGACAGCTTCGTTTTATTTCTTCATTATTGCAAGAAGAAGATGAAGTAGCGATTAGAGAAGCACTACGTTTGGTTAGATTACCCCATAAAAAGGAGGTGGAAGCTTTTCATCAATTTGAATCATGGCGGGATCAATTAATCTCAGGTCACACCAACGCTTTCACTCAGCTTGTTGATACCTACCCTAATATAGATCGCCAACATATTCAGCAGCTGATTCGCAATGCTCAAAAAGAGGCGTTGCATAACAAGCCACCTAAAGCATCTCGAATGCTTTTTAAATACTTACAGTCATTACAAATATCCTAAACACCAAACGAGACAATAACCATGCCAAAAGCAGGCGATTTAAAACGTGGAATGATGATTGAAATTAAGGGTGACCCTCATGTGGTTAAAACCATTGAAGCGCGTAGCCCATCGTCACGGGGAGCTTCTACCTTATACAAAATTCGTTATAATAACTTGAAAACGGGGCAGAAGTTAGATCAATCGTATAAAACGGATGACCTCTTAAAAGAAGCGGATTGTGCCAGAGTTTCGGTACAATTTTCTTATTTAGATGGTGATCAATATATTTTTATGAACAGTGAAGACTACAGTCAGTATGAATTAAATGTTGAGGTATTGGAAGCACAAAAAGGCTATATTACTGATGGGCTTGAAGGAATCACGGCGTTATTAATGGAAGGTAATATATTGGGTGTTGAGTTGCCCGCAACCATTATTCTACAAATTACCGAAACCGCACCAAAACTAAAAGGCGCAACAGCGGCGGGTCGTACCAAACTCGCTATATTGTCAACAGGTTTAGAAATTCAAGTTCCAGAGTACTTAGAAACCGATGATATGATCAAAATTAATACCAGCACTGGAAAATTCATGTCACGCGAATAACGGTCTAGAATACTTTTTCAGGAACAAGCCATTTATTCCCACTTCCAAAACCCAATCACCTTGTCCTTACTCATAGGTGCAGATACTTCAATACAAAGTGTTGGGTTTATGGAAAACAATGGGTATTAATTAATCTTTATTATTGCTTCAGCAAAACGTGCACCTAGAGCTAATTGAGCCTTGGTATCATAATGAACATTATCTGCAACTTTACTTAAATCATCGGTAGAAATTAATGAGGTATAGGGCGAAGCCTTGGCAATATTTTCTTGTGCCTTTCTGACTTCAGGCACCGCAGGACGAAAGGCTTTGGGCATATTAATCCGTGCAATCACAACAGGCAGTGTCGGTTTATCAAACTCAGCACGTAGCATCGTAAGCAATCTTTTCATTCCTGCTTCATAACCTTTTGCCAGCTGTTTTGATTTAGTATCCCGTTCCCCATGCATCCACAAAATCCCGTCTATTGGTATAATTTTACCGTGGTTAGAATGTTTGATTTGCTTGATCAAGGTATCATAATGTGTGCCTTGTTTTTTTATGGTCCAGTCCTTCATCAAAGACCCACCTGGTGCATATTTAATTAAACGAATTGCTTTCTTTGGATATTTTTTGGCAATAGCTTGAGCAAAGCTAACCTCAGGACCAAATTTACTAAACTGAGCAAGCGAAACAATATCACCATGTACTATAAGGGTCACATTACTCGGAAA
>JAGLBW010000044.1 GCA_023146545.1 Cocleimonas sp. | reverse complement strand
CCCTAGGTTAGGGTAAAAAACCAAAAAATTAGTGTAAGTTGTTGAAAAATAATACCCTAAGTTAGGGCTAAATTTTTAAGCACTGATTCAGGGTTTTTGGTCGATTTATTTCATCCTTTGTATTAGCTTCCATTACTTAGAGTAATGTCGCCATCTGTATTGATTTCCATGAGTAGTGTTCAAACCTTCGCCTTTCAGGCGAACAGACTCTATCTATGATACTTAAGAGTGTGTATTAATAGGAGGATTGAGAATGGATTATCGTTACGGACGTCATACCGTTTACAAAATAGAATATCATTTTGTTTGGGCTACAAAACACCGTTATCAAATATTGGAAGGGGAGATCGGGTTGAGAGTTCGAGATTTATTTTTTCAGGAGAAAAAAGCGTAGGGTAGTGCATTGAAAGATAGTTTTTTAGGCGACGGATCACTTTATCTGATAAATGAAAAAAATAGAGCCTAAATTGTATAATTAATTTCTATTTGTTCCTTACCTACTAATAAAAAAGGCTTTTCCATGAGTGAAAAACTAGCAATTGATAAGCGTACACCCATTGATGATCAGACAATGGCGTTAATTGCTAAGCGAGTCGCAGAGTATAAGAAAAGTGAAGATAATTCAAAACAATCGGATGATGAAATTAAGACGCATATCAATGCACTGTCTGAGGTCTTCGAGCTGGATAAAGAGGATGTTAAACAAATTGTAAAAGAGGTCTTAATTCAGAAGGAGCAACAGCTTACGGTTAAAGAGAAACTTTATGATGGCATCATAAAGTACAGCAAGGAGGCGATTATCTCTGTGCTTGTTGTGATGCTGATTACCTTTTTATTGTTAGGTCGTTTTAGTTTACAGGAACCCCGTTTTGTTAAGCCTGATGTCTCTCTTACGAGTTCGAATTATTTTAGAGGTAAAGTAAAGCTGTCTCATGTGTTAGTAATGATTACACCTATAAAGTTAATGTTAACAGAATACTATATGGATCAAGGGGTGTTCCCATCTTCTTTGAAGAGTATTGGTCTGGATCGTAATGAGATGAAAACAGGGCAGGGTATTGATGATTTAATGATTATAGAAGGCGGGGGAATTTTAGTTAAATTGAATGCATCCATTGGTGATCGTTTGATATTGATTTTATCCCCAAAAATAACCTTGGGAGGTATGAATTTTGAGTGGCAATGCGAAACGAATATTTCGGGTTATATTCGTGATTGTAAAAAAATAAAGGGAGAACAATATTTGGAAAAATTTCATTAAAATAGTATGCTTAGGAATTAAAAATCAATTAAAAATAATAAAAATTAGGTGTAATAAGGTATGACGATTCTACAAAAATTAAACACAGCCTTTCGTGGTGGTGTAAGAGAAATGGCTGAAACAGTCATTGATGCGAATAACCTGCGTATTTTGGGTCAAGAAATTTATGACTGTGAGCAAGATATTAATCGTTCTAAGCAAAAGTTAGCTTTTATTATTGCGGAAAAAATGCAAGTCAATCGTGAGCTTGATCGACTCATTGACAGTAATAAAATCTATGAGCAGTCTATCGTTATGTTATTGGGAAAAGGGGATGAAGCAAGAGCTGTGGAGATGGCACAACGGATTGCTGAGCAAGATTCGATGATAGAACAAAAGCAATCACATTTTGATCAACTACAAGAGCATGAGCAGAGCTTACAGGGATTATTAAAGAAAATGGTTGTGGGTCTTGAACGCTTTAAAAATGAATATAAAATGGCAAAAGCAACGGCAAATAGACAACAAGCCCAAGCGATATTGTCTAAAAGCTCTCCTCAGTCTCGTTTTAATGCGATGCAGGAATCATTGGATCGCGTTCAGGAGAAACAACAAGGCACATCAGATCAAATGGATGCAATGGCTCAGGTGGATGCTGCCTTATCCACAGAATCAATCGATTCACTCAACCCACAACAGGCTACCGCAAATGATATTCTTCAGCGTATAAAAGCAAAGCAAAAAGAGACCACAACCGCTTAAAAATGAAAATAGTGGACAAAATAGGTTAGGCGCTTTTATTCGATGATTTGTCGATAACTTTGTGTTCGGCGTTGCCATCCCATGAGCCAGCGTTGTTCATTGTTTTCTGGGGGTGAGTTTCTAACCCGTCGTTCTAATACGGCTTGGGTTGCGCGTGAGAATTCATTTAAAGCAGCTTGTCCCGCGTTAACCGCTTCCATTTCTTGCAGTGCTTGTAATAAACCCCAGCCCTGATGGTTATAGCGCTCACTGGTTTTAATCCCTTTGCCTTTGAAATTTATATAGTCTACCAAGGCATACCAACCGCCTTTGCTGTGTGCGAGGGCATTGTAATTATTAACCACGTACTGGCGCTGTTGTGGTGGGATATGTTGAATAATTTGCGGGATAGATTGGTGAATTCGATCAAAAATAAATTGAGCTTGCAGCATTTTAGTCGTAAGTAATAGTGCTTTTAACTGTTGGAATTCTTGATCTTGTTTCGACTGCTCAAAGGTGGTTTTATCTTTCCACGGTGCGCCCGTTTGTTGAGCGTTGATCAACCATTGAGGAAGGTTAATGCCTTGTTGGATAAAATAGCTGATTAATGCGGGGAAGGTTTCATCAAAGCGTTTCGTTTCACCTGCGGGATACCAAATAAAATGTCCAATGCCCAAGGAAGGAAACGCTTCACCCTTACCCCAAATAATTAAATAATCAGGGTTAGCGCCCGTTTCATTTTGATAGATTTTATCAGTAATCTGTTGCAGTTCTTGTGCTGAGATTTGAGGTCGTTTTACGCCTTGAGGATAAGGGTTAGTTTTTATTTTATTTTCGGGTGCTTTTACAGGGGGAGGGGCAGGGCGAAAGGGTTGACAGGCGTATAAAACAATGATCAGTAGACTGCTAAAGGCAATAATTTTGGTGTGTTTCATAGGGTTTATCGTGCTCTCATACAGCGTTGATAACGTCCATGCACAACGGTTGCAAATCTTTTTGTGGTAAGGATGCGGCTGGTTTTTTCACTTTTTAACTGGATGCTAGGAATAACCGCATAGGGTGGGTGACGTTTTGTCTTTTTTCGGTATAAACGCCGTAATAATTGATAGGTTTTGGTTTGTGTAAATTGTTGTGTTTTTTCTTTCTTTAAATCTTTACGTATTTGTGATGAGGTTAAACGGAGTTTATATTGAAATGCAATTTCATTAATGTGTTTTTCGGTCGTGCTTTTAAAAAAACTGGGTTTTTTTCCACTACGATACCTTAATAGATCACCATCTTTAGCTAATGATTTTTTAGATAATTTTTCGATGACGAATTGAAATCCTGCATTACGACTGGCATAACGCCCTGCATTGTAATCTGCAAAATGATGCACTTTATTAATATAATCGGCGCGATAACCCAGTAGGAGCAATACACCATAATGTAGACCACCGTTTAAGGTGTACATTGATTCCCGAAGTTTCCAGATTTGATCTAGGCTGTGTGTGCCCTTATGTTTTTCTTCCTCTTCAATAGCAAAACTGGTGGAGACTTGCATTGAACCAATGGTATTAATTTCATTGTTGTTTTCAATTAAATTACGCACTAACATTATTTTACTCAGTGAACTAACTAGAAATACCGAAGAAATCATATGACGATAAATACGATCAAGGTCTCGCTCGGTTTGTGCGCGCCCCATAATTTTAAGGTAACTGTTTTTTTTTGTAGGTTTATTTTCTAGCCATTTCTTTATCACGCTACCGACTAACGGCAAGCTATCCAAACGTTTTAATATGGCAGTGGTGGCAATTTTGCCTAGGTTTTTAACTGAGGGGTTGACTCTAAAGCTTGATTCTTGATCAACAATTGCAATCACAGAACACACATTACTTCGATTTTGTTGAAACCCATTACGTTTTAATGCTTTTAATATCCCAACCGCCCAAATACGCCTGTTTTTTAGCTGAGGTTCAGCTTGTCGAACTAAATTATTCACTTGTGCAACGGATAGGTTGTTGGCTTGTGCTAAAGGGGGTAACAGTAGACTGATGATCAGAAAAAATGACCCTAAACTGTAGCGAATAGTGTGTAGTGGTTTAAATAATCTCATGAAATATCGCATTTTTATTTGATTTTTTAAGGTGATAGGGCGTAATATTAATTCGTTGTGGCGTATTTCCCCTGTCTAAATAAATCGCCCTTTATTTTTATTAGATTAACCTTTTTATAACCTTTAAAGACGAGTAATAAGCGCACGGTCGAATTAATTCGACCCGTCTTACTCCTATTGGTTCGCATCTCATCTAACTGCGTTTATTAACCAATAAACTACTGCCTAAGAGGGCAAGTACTAACGTCATCGCGCCAATCGCTAATAAGTGGCTATTGCCTGCGGATAACCATGTCATAGGCTGTCCCATAATGGGCAATAAGCCTAACACATTACCCCACGAGATCATCCAGTGAAGTAGGTGAACCCATGCTAATCCAAAGATAATATTGCCCAATATATTATGTGAGGCGTGTAAATCTTGATTGCGTTGGGGTTGTGTGAGTTGTTTGGATAGCCCAAACAAGGTATTCACCCATAAAAATTGAATCAATAATAAAAACAAACCAGCCAATCCGCCAAAACGATTCAGCAAGAACGCGGCGATAAAATCATCTTGTACCGCAGGAATTTGCATCGAATTACCGTTGTTTCCAAACCAATGATTACCTAACCACCCGCCTTGTCCGATGCGGGCTAATGAGTTGAGTAATTGAGAGGCTGCTTCGGGATAGAGGGTGGGATTAGCCCAAATACGAAGACGTTCGGCTTGTGGAATACTGCTGTCATAATCGGGTGGATTTTGATAAAAAAGAAGACCAAAACCAATCAGAATTAACAAAGGAAGTAAAATGGTAACGCCTCGAAAGACCCACGTAAACAGCGGTTGCTTTTTGACAGGATGCGGAATGGCTTGCCATAAAAAAGCGGCCATTAAAGCCATAACAATTAAGGTGGGAGAATAGTCATGTACGCCGACTGAAATTAATAAACTAATGAGAATAACGGCTAATAATACCCATAAAAACATAAAAATACGGGCTTTGGGGTTTTCTCGATAGTAACGCGAGTGAATAGCACGTAACATTTTAAGGTGCCACAAGGCATGAGCTGCAATGACAATAATTAACAGTTTAGCGACCTCAACAGGTTGAATACCCCAAATACCTTGTTCCGTACCAATGGCAAATTGCATCGCTAAGAAAAATAAGATGAGGGCAATAATGGCGATTTTGATACCTGATAACAGCTTGCTTTTATTATGGACGAAGAGCATCCAAATACCATTTAATGCGGGCAAAGGTATCAATGCCATTAGCGCTAAGATAGTTGCAAGTTGTGATAGCATAAAGACATTGCTGGTGGCATAGCGTAACCAACGGGTATTATCAGCCCCTGCGGCTAATTGGGTTAGCGTGAGTGTGCCAATGCCCGCTAACACTAGGGCGAGAAACCATAGTTTTCGAGTGAAATGATTCAGTCGTCCTGTGAAACTTAACAGCAGGGTTGTCCATGTGACACTGACCCAGAGAATACTCAGAGCAATTCCTAAATCACCACGCCATGCTAATGCCGCCCAACTTAACAATAGAGTGATGGTGGTTGCTACCGCGAGTAAACCCAAGGGGCTGTGTCCGTGAGCTTGTCGTCGCCATTGATAAGCTAAAAAAGTGTAAGCTGTACCAAAGACGAGAAAGAACCCAAAAATGAAGAGCGAGCGTAAGCCAAAGGGATTTGCGGTTACGCTTTGACCGATCCAATCGTGTTGTTTGTAAACGGGGATAATGCCGCGCGATGCCATTGCTTCGAGTTGTTGTTTCTCATCGGCTTTCTTCTTTAATAAAACGGCGCGATCTTCTTCGCTTAGGGTGTCATCATCAGGATAAATCTGAAACACTTGTTGGTTTGAAATGGGTTTTAATGTTAGCAGTTGGGTATTGCTGAGGTTTTTATCAACCTGTGGGAACAGGTAATGGGTGCGCCCTAAAATAGCGCGTCGGATACTGCCTTCATCACTGTGTGTTGTTAAGGATAAATATTTAAGATCGTATGATTTACCCTTACGTTTGATGGCAACGCGGCTGGGTTCGCTCCCTTGGGCAATCCAGTACTGTCCATTTTGCCAGTAAAACCGAAACGCATCGGGTGGTAAATCTTTTTGTTTCCAGCGAGAGGTACAATGAACTTGACCGCCTAACGAGAATAAGCGCAAGGTTTGTTGTGGGTTCATATTGCGAATTAGCCAATGAACGGAGTCCGAAACACCGCCTAAAAAGCGGCGTAATCCTTGGCGTTCGCAAGCGGGGTAACCTGATTTTCCATTGATGGTTAATGCAGTTCCTTCCCATGAACCTGTTTGTTGATTGGCAGGGTTAAAGAGTACAAAGCCATTGGTATCGGCTTGTTTGACCTGTAACTTAAACGTATTGAAGTGAAGTATATCGCCTGCTTCTAGTGCGGCACGGCGTAGGTAACGGGTATCGACTTTGGTGGTTTGTAAGTCAACCCGCTTAGCGCTTGCAATATTACTGAGTTGCCAGTTTTGATCTTGAAGGTATTTTAACCGCAGGTGTTGTTTTTCGGCGGAGTTAATCCCTCGATGCTGTCCTAATTCTCGCCAGCCTAAATCTACCGCCTGCGGGCTGGGTTTGATCTGAACATAATCAAGCCGTTTGATATGGGGGGCTTGTTGGATGAGGTTAGAACCCAATGCGCCTAAAATAACCAGAATGACTAAGGAGAGAAATAAGGGGATGAGTGATCCCATTTGCTGAGAAAGTCGCATTATTTTTGCTCCTGTGGCTTGGCTGTTTTTGCTCTATCTAAATCACTCAGGATGCGGGCAATAATGGGGGCGCAAACTGAACCGCCTGTGCGTTTTCCCATGGCATAAGCATGAGTCACCATACAAGCAAAGCTTAAATCGGGTTTACCTTGGGAGTCTTCATGCCAACCAACAAACCATGCGGAGTTATACGAGGCACGTTTACCGCCTCTACCCACTTGTGCCGTTCCTGTTTTACCATAAGTACGGCATTTTCCACGTTTGTAAAACCGTTGGAAGGCAGACCGAGCCGTTCCTACTTCTGGAACTGCTTTCATGCCTTGACGAAGGTAATCAATAAGGGTGAGTTTTAAGGTTCGTGGTGGGCTAGGCTCAATAATATCGGTATCCCATTGATGAATTAAATAAGGTTGTGGGATTTTTCCTGTCGCGACACTGGCGGCAACGCGTGCCATTTGTAAGGGTGTGGTTGCAACACCTTGACCAAAGGAGTTCTGAGTTAAGCGTTGTAAGGCGGTGGTACGACGGATACGATTTTCAGCCAACATTTTTTGTTCTTTTTCAATCAGGCGTTCATCGGCTAAGGCTAAAGAACCTGCAAAGGCATTGAGGACATCGCCTCGTCCGCGTCCGCCTGCAATACGTTTAAGGGGTAAAGTATCTGAGGCTAATGAGCTAATACTTTGAAAGCCAAGTAAACGCGCCATTTTAGCTAATGAGGTATCTTTTCCGCCTGTTGATAAATTATTACCATCCATCATGACACCCAATCGGGCATACCATACGTTTAAAGAGTCTCGTGTTGCTTCTCGTAACCCTAAATTTTTACTTTTAAGTCCACCAGTGGAGCAACCATCCCCTTTAGCGCTAGTGCGCAGTGGGGGATAATACATTTTATTATCTTGCATTCGATAAGGCATCGAACGGAGTAAAGGGGCTTTACCTGCATTGCTGATCACACTGGTGGTTTCTAAGTCAGGTTGGTAACTGGCGGCAGTAACGGGTAAACCCGTGAGGGCTTTAAATTCACGAGAGGACAAGCCTTTGATCATTTTTTCTAAATCATCACGTCCTTCATCAGCGGCTTGCATTGCGGATAACGCGGTAACGGTTTTAAAGGTTGAACCAGGAGCATTATGGTTATCTAAACCTTGCCAAGCATTAACACCAAAAGGATCACGGTTAGGGTATAAACGACTGTAAGAAATACGATCCCAGCGGTGTATCCCAGCGGGTGGTTTAGGCATATTCGCTGCGGCTAAAATAGCCCCTGTATTTGGGTTGAGTAATACGACTGCCGCACGGCGTTGGCGTGCATAGGTTGCATTTTTTCCCATCAGTGGCAATTGTTTTTCCAAATGTTTTTGTGCCAATTGTTGTAATTGACTGTTAAGGGTTAAACGTACTTCGGTTTGATCATGAGGGAGTGTAGAGGCGGATAATAAACCACTGAGTGCATAACGATCGGTCTTTTCATAACCGACTAAGGTAACTAAACCATTGTCATGACTAAAGCGTGTGGGGCTACTGTCAATCGGGTTGGTTAATGATCGACCGTCTTTGGTTAACAGTTTGAAGCGGTATTTTCGATGATCACTAACGACAGGGTTACGTTTGTATTCTCGTACAGGTTCCCATGCGTATTGATTGTCTTCAGTAAGGTAAATGGGTAAACCATCAATGCGTTTTTCAGTATTGCGTACAGGTTTTACACTTAAGTTCAATTGATGTCGCCCAGCGGGTAGGCTGAGTCGAATCACATACGCTGAGACGTGAGCATTTGTTCCTGAGGTTTTTTTACAACGGGTTTCACTGCCACGTTGACGTTGTTTCTTAGTGGGTGGGGAGCAGGCAAACAGTACGGCTCTGCCTTTTAAGCGCGATAAATCGGGTTGTCCGACCACTTGGATGCTGATCGTTCTTGCGCGTGCCAAGGTGATACGAGAGGAAAAGGTGAGGGGCTGTTGGTCAGCAACACTGAGCCAATCATTAAAGCCTGTGGTTAAACGGCTACCGTTAATATAACCGTAACTTAAAGGTACCCAATCACTGGCAAGGGGTCGATCACCCCAATGATTTTTTACTTGCCATAAGCTGTCGGTTTTATTATCGGGATGATGCAGGTTATCGCGTACAGCGGCTAATAAACGGCTGTGGTTCCAAAATTTGATTTGGTGTTGTACTGCTTTGCCTGCAATCGAATAATATAAACGATCTAATAAAGATTCTTCTTCATCACTGAGGGCTTGACCTGCGACTTTATGCGATAAGGCATAATCTTTTGCAGGAAGTCGCAGTCGTGCATCACTTTCAACCGTTATCAATTGTTTCGCCCGCATTAAATCTTCAAATAAACGCTGGGTTTCTGTTTTATTGTGGGGTGTTCTTTTCTCTACTTTAAGTGGATCTTGGTGAATAAATTGGTTGTGTAAATCGGAAATACGTACGCTAAAAATAACACCCAACACCAGCAAAAAGAGTGTGCTGATTTTGAAAATATTCGACAATGCCGAGAACAAAGAAAAGGGGTTAGATGTCGCCATTTTGATCCTATTTGATGGTTTTAATTAGCTATGGATATATTTGCAAGCTAGGGTTGATAACAACACAAGGTGACATTGTCACGGGTTCGTTCTAGGGCAAGGCTAAGTTGTTGTTGAACATAGTCGTCAACCTCACCTGAGATAGCATCGGGTTGATAGTGTTGAACACCTGACCAGAGTCCATCAGAAGCTAACATTAGAACATCACCTGTTGCTATATTAAGGCGGATAATATCTTGTTGATCGATGCGAAGACCTTGAACATGCTGGTTGGTTTTTATGCCCTCTTTATTGGCTAAAATACCGACTGACCCAAAGATCATGGCTTGTACAATTTGGTTGGTATTACGATGCGATTGTTGATCATAACGTGCTTTGTCAATCTCATCATCACGGTACATAAATTCAGTAACAGTATGATCTTGAGTCACTAATGACCATGCACCCGCTTGACATAAATAGGCACGGCTATCACCAATATTAGCAATTAAGGCTTGTCCATCAGGGGTTATTTCTGCGATGACTAAGGTACTGCCTGGTGTTTTTGCACCTTGATGAAATTGTTCAAACAGTTGATTATGAATGCCCAGAATGGCTTTACGTAATTGATCTTCTTCCGCCTGAAAATCAAGTTTGAGTAGGGCTTTAATCACTGATTCGGAAGCTTGTCGACCATTATTATGCCCCCCCATGCCATCCGCGACAACAAGACGAACGTGATCTACAGGCCAATCGGATAAATAGCCTTTTTTTAAGGTTTCATTGTATAAGTATTGATAGTGACCGTTGGGGTGGATAATCAAATAATTGTCTTGATTTTCTACCCTAGGCCCTTGGTGACTGGCTGCGTTGATATGCCATTGGGGTGGTTCTGCAATAATGGTGTCGCTCATAATTATTTTAATTATACCTTCTCGTCTTCAATCACTTCTTTGGTGTATTGAAGGAGGTAATTTCCTACGATAAGTTCTTGGGTGGGTTTGAGTGTTGCTTTAGAAAAACTTTTAGCTTCAAGTGTTTGCGTGATCACTTGGTCATATAGAATATGTGTGGGGGCGCTGGTGCTTTTTTGTTCTACGGATAAACTTTGCCCCTCCAGATGTACGCTTAAGTGCGATGCGGAAAGATCAAGGTGTCCCATGCTTTGTTTGCGCCGCGTCGGGCGTACCCATTCGATGCTTTCATCATGATTGAGCAGTTGTAATACAATATCATTATTAGGATCACGTCCTAAGCGGCTTTCTTGATGTGAGAGCGGATAATTTAAGGTTTGCGGTAGCATTAAAATAGCATGTTGTTTATTACCTAATACTGCGGCGCGAAGGGTTAAAGGGTTCGTGTCAGGAAAGGGAAGCGTATTAGTTTGGGTGTCTAAGCTTTGCCATTGTGGATCAGCGTCGGGTTTATCAGAATTAACGGTACACCATTCAATGTGTCGTCGATCACCACGAAGTAACCACTGGCTGGTTTCATCACTGTCTGCGGGCATTCCTTTAGGGTCCAGATGTAGCACCCAATATTTAATACTGGGGTAATCAATACGGGGTAAGATAATCCCTGTAATCGCAAGGCGAAAGCGTAAACGAGGGGGTTCATCCACTCCACTTACCACGGTTAATCCATCCAAGAAGCTGGTATTACTTTGCTCTTCGGTGGAAGTGTTAATAATCGTTTCACCAAAATCATTGTCGTGTAAGGGTGTTGTTGGCTCTGTTGGTTTTGGTACTGTTGCTTCGTTAGATACTGGTATGTGTTGCGGTTTTTCATCGCTGGATTTCGAGAGGTTGGCTAAACGCGTAATCAGTAGCTTAATGTGTTCATCATTGGTTTCACCCTGTTCATCAAGTCCATGAAATTCGCAAAAGGTGCTATCCCCTGAGCCTGTAATTTCACCTGATTCGATAAACTGATCATCACCGTAAATACGATTGGGTTCACGGTGGGTATCGACCATTAAGTAGCCTTGTGGTTTATTTAACCAATAAGGGCTTTGGATTGCGGCTTCGGCTATGGTTTTGCCTACCAGTAGAAAATGTTGTTCGGCATAGAGTGCGGCAGGGCGTTCGATTTCGCGTTGATCTTCAAAAAAGATCCACGGGGGTAGTGTTTTGGGTGTTTTTCCTGTTTGAAATATTTTAACATGAGCGGTTTGTTGGTCTTCTTTATGCGGTAGATAAACCCCTAAACCAAACTGAAACACAACTTCATCAAGCGCTAATGATTTTAGCGGCATAATGGCATAGTGGGGTTCCCGTTTTTTGTATAACTCATCACCAAAATCCTCACGATGACGGAATTTTAGTTTTTCGGACAACATAAACAGGCGTTCACCGCCTTCACGAGACGAGCTGCTCCAGATCCTTTTCGGTAGCCACATGACAACATCAGAAAATACCAGCATTTTTTCAGTCGGAAATCCAAAATCATCCCATTCTGGAGAGAGTTTACGGTGGGCGCTAAGGGCTTCTTTTAAACGCCGTGAGTTACTGTTGCTATTGCCTTCAATAATGCTATGACCACCACCATAGGTTGATTCCCATAGCGGATCGGGGTCAAGGGGGTTTTCAACCCCTTTTAAACGCAAGGTAAATAAACGTTCGCTACCGTCATTGCGCAGCCACGGGCGGGCACCTGAACCCATAAAGGTACGGAATAAATTACTCACGATTTAATCGGCCTCCAATTACTGTTTTCCATTATAAATAGCTTGCCATTGTTGAGCTACGTCAAGATCAATATCAACACCATCCCCTGTGCGGTAACGGTATTCCATCCATTGTTGAGCGGCATCCCCCGCAGGTTCTGAACGTGCGCTTTTTTCAACGACTTGATAAGCTAATTGACGTTGTTTCGGATCACTTGTTTTATTGTGTAGCAGGGCGTTTGCCGTTTTTTCTAAGCTCTCTTGCTTGTTTTTTGCTTCTGCATCGTGATACCACTGCCACGCTTTTCCCCAATGGGTTGCAATGCTTTGAGCATAATAATAATCTGCTAACGCTATCATAGCGGTTTTATTGTCTGATTGTGCCATTAACTGCAAGCGAGGAATAGCCTGTTGTTGTGATTGTTGACGCTGTGATTTTATTAATGCCAAGCTGGTTTTGGTGAAGTCATCTAATACAGTTTGGGCAGCTTGGGAATGCTCTGACTGACTTAGCCGATTTAATTGCTTCCAAGCTATACGTTGGTTTTTTTCTTCTGTTCCATTCAAATCAGTTTGCAGCTGAGGGATTGAGTGTTGTTGAGAGGGTGTTTTTTGCCAGAGAAACCATGAGGACAGGGAAATAATGATCAAGATAAGACTGACGATGATCGTCTTTAACGGTTTTTTGGGTGATGGTGGCTGTTCAAATCGTTCCCTTAATTTTGTTAAATACAGGTCAAGCCTATTGGTTTGATCCGGGTGTGATTGCTTTAGTGTTTCGAGCAAGGCTCGATATTGAAATGCTTTTTCAAGATCATGGCACGTGTCTAAGCGTTGATCTAACCATTCGGGGCGTAGCTCGTTGATTAACGCTTGTTGGTATTGCCCTTGATCCCATAAATCATCGGCTGATGGGGAAAAAGTGATGCTGATACTGTCATGGTAGCGTGTACCTCCAATGCTTGCTTCTGCTAAAAAGCGTAACGTTTTAGCCTCATTACTGGCAGGATAATGGATTAACCATTGCGCTTTGGGTGTGATGATTAAGCCATAATGTGCGTTGGTATTTTGTAAATGATAGGTGGTATTGGTTAACGGTTTGCCATTGACACTGAACTCAATCCAATCAGGATTAGCAGGCAGTCCTTTACCTTCCATTGTCAAGGTAAGTTGGAGTGCTTGACCCAGCATTAGGGTCTGTTGTGGTGAGGTGAGCTGTAAGGTATCAAGTGTGGGTGATAAGGTGGCTTGAAGACTGTTGCACCACTGTATTATGTCCTGTGCTGTTGGACGTTTCTGATAGGCTTTATGCAATAAATCACGAATAAAATCAGCGCTGGACTCTGCGGCATGTTGTGGGTTGGGTAGCCCTTGCCGTGCTGAATTTAGTGTGACTGAGCTAATTAAGGTGTCATTGTGCACTGTACTATTATCTTCTAGGCGTGACTGTACCTCGTAGTATAATGTTTTGTATTCATCATCACTTAGCCCACCGACTTTGCCAATGAGTCCTACCTGATCTTCTTTTAATTTTTCAATATGACTGGCTAAAGTGTCTTTATTATTCAGTAAAAATTGTGCGTCAGTATGTTGTCCTGTGAAGAGTCGATATAACACCGTACCGAGTGCATAAATATCAGAATAAGTCCCCATTGAATAATAGCCTTTTTCCTGATCTCGACTGCTGGCTAAAATTTGTTCTGGAGCGGCACTGGCTGGAGAATGTGAATAGGTTTTTGTTTCATGGTTTAACTGTGTTTCATGGACAATGCCAAAGTCAATCAAGCGAATCTCTTGGTCTTCAGTGAGCATCATATTGGAGGCTTTGACATCACGGTGTACAAAGACTTTTTTGTTATGATAAGTGGAATGTGTCGCATGTAATGCCGTCGCGGCTTGTTTCATCCAATTAAGGCAGTGCTGAAAATCAGGTAAGGACTTACCTTCAGGGTAGGGTGGCATTTTGCTTTCTAATGTTTCGGGATACAATGGCATCACCCATGTGGGTAAATCACCATAACGTTCGTTCTTCATCACACCATAATCTAAACAAGGTACAATAAAAACCTTGCGATTATTCGCCAAGGCTCTCAGAAACTCAATCTCAGTGTTGGCACGACGGCAATTATCAGTCACTGCTTTATTATTAATAAACGAGGGATGTCCCTTTTTATTCACTGTGCTAATCAATATAGATTTGAGTGCAAACTCACGATGATCACGATGACGACGAACTTTCCAAATACTGGCTTGTCCGCCTTCACCTAACGCACTCAGTACCGTGTAAGTATCCTTTGTCAGTGTAATGGTTTGATTGATCATTATATAAAGTGTTTCTTGCTTATTTTATTGTTTTGAAGGGTCAACCGCAGAGTTAAGGTTAAACGCTTTTCTGATTTTACGACCAATTTTATCAATCGCAGCACTACCGCCTGCAATTACGCCCCCTGTTAAAATAACATCAACAAAAGAAAAAAGAATACGTTGTATGTCATCCAGTCCTAATAATTGTTCGGTTTCGACCAAACCCGCAAGGGTTCTGACACCGACCAAACTAATAATTAAGCCAAAAGTAAAGCTAAACCAATAAGCGCGCTGAGCTGTTTGTAATTTATAAGTCTGTAATTTATGTTCAGTGCTAAGGAGCAAGGCTTTATTTTCAGCGTCAAGATACTCCTGTTTTTTTATATTTTCTACTGCCTGCTCAATTTGTTGCCGCTCAGGTGTACGGATCGGAATAAGAATAGCTTCTATCGCGCGTTCCATAAAAATAGCCACCACAAACATGGAGGTAATAATGGCGGCAATATCCGACTGGGTAAAGGATTTAAACGAAATACTGCTGTTTTGGCTAAAATAAAGAAAGGCAAACACTGCGGCTAATAAAAAAAATAAAACAACCGCTTCCTTGATATGTCGATCGCTTTTAGGGGGTGAGATCGATTGGTTTTCGGGCATTGAATACGCTCCTTGATAGTTGCAGTAGGCTTTATTGAAAAAAGGGATTTGATTACGTTCTATCATAGTGAATTCAATAAATGATTACAAAGAAAGCCTCGTTTTTCAAAAGGCTCACCATGAAATAATCTGAGCTATTCAGGTTGGCTTAATTCCAATTTGCCCACAATGTTGCTACGTTGAGATGGGGATCATCAAAAACTAGAGCGCTTGTTCGTATTGAGGGCGCTGTTATGCTAATAAAGTAGCTAAAAAATACGAATAAATAATAATTAAAATAATGGGTAAGCGTAAATGAGTGAGAAAAAATATGTTATTAGGGGATATGAGTTTGGCTATAATGATGAGTGTTCTTATGTGGAAGGTAACCGTGTTAAGTGTTCATTTATTGATAAAGAATTGGCAGAGTCAGTCTATGAGTCACTCGAAATAAAAGCCGCAAGACGATTCGATTTAAGTGAGGTTGAAAATTTGTTTGATGGTAATGATCACCTGCTTAAAAAATGTGATCAATTCATGTTTGTAACCTGCGGTGTACGTCTTTTAAATAATGAGGGTTATATCGAACGTGGACTTTACCTACCCAAGAACATGCGGGATGATGATGTACTGAAATTTGTCGAAATAGCACAGATGCACAGCTATCAATTATTAGCATTTAATAACAGTCCCTCGTTCTATGTGCTATGGATTCCAAAAGAAAATACCTATGCCCGTTATCAAACGGAAGGCATGAAATACCTACACTATGCAAACTCAAAATTAGAACTCCAATCGGGGATGGATGATATGATCGAAGACAATGGTTTGAACCCTTTAGTGATTAAAGGAAAATTAAACGAAATAAGTGATACACCTGTTTTGCTTGAGCGTCTTGTAGATCAGAATAAAAAGATCAGTTATTCAGAAAAAAATGAAACGTTAAAGGTTGTTGGTTATGAACCTGCACCTTATTTCTCGGTCAATCCGTTGCTGAAAAAACCACTGTTTGAGATGCATAAAATTTCTTTGGAAGAACTCATGGCATTAGAAAAGAAGCTTGCTGAATCAGCATGGGAAGAATACGCCTGACAATAGACTTCACCCCGTATCGTTTTAATATAACGGGGTGGTGTAAATACCGACATCAAGAATAGTCTCGCGATAAAACCAAAAGCCTTTAGATTTTCCTGCACAAATTTCTGTCATTTCACCATTGGCATAATTTACTTGTACGTTAAAACCTAAACCTGATTGATGATTGAGTGCAATAATGCGTTTTTCTTCTGGTCGAAGTTGAACCAGTGTGATTTTTTCCTGTAATTGGTCATTGCCGTGTTCAATAATGACGGAGGGAATGGTGCTGTTGGTACTATTGAGGATTTCAACGAACAAAGGATGATAAGGGTAATAACGTGCTTGCCAGTATCGAGTGACAACGACACTGACTAGAATCAATGCAATAGCCAAGATTATTAAATGATATGTTTTTAGTTGCTTCATCTTGGGCAAAGGAATCTCTTCTGTTCAAAGGTTGAAGTATAGTGTTTTTGCTCATCGGCTTCTTTGATGCTTCGCAATTTTGATGCTTTATACAGCATTACTGCTGTATTTTTGGTGAGTTTATTAGTCATTATTTCCATGAACAGACCATTAGTAGGGTGTGTTATAGGGTTTTATCTGTATTTAGGTCGGTTTTTTATAAGTTTTTTCTATACTTCCTATCACTCACATCGGAGGTGAGTTGGTTGAGGTAATGTTATGACTGAAGTTGTAGTATTACAGATTATGAAGCTTGACTAAAAGGCAAAGGAATGTTTGAAATTGGATGTCATTATGCCGCATGGATTCGCGGCTCTTTTATTCTACTGTTGTTTGTATTTTTTAGTGCCTGTTCAGATGAACAAGACCCTGTGGTCGCGCAAAAAAATGCACTGCTTACAACAACAAATAATCAATTATTAGCACAAATCAGCGCAACCCCTTCAAAAAATAAAAAACGCCCTTTTAGTCAATTACTGTTAGATAATATGGCAGTTGATTATCCTTATACGCCTGATGATAGTTTCCGTGCATTTATTCGGAAATTGAGTGTGCGTATTGACAATAAAAACAGTAAGGCGCTGAGTAGTGAGTTATCGCCTCGATTTTCGTGTCAAAGTTCAAGTTGTGAGGAAGGGCTTCCGATTACGGAACAGTTTTTACACCTTATAAAAAGTCTGGGTCAGCAACGTTGGAAGCATTTATTGGGGTTGATTCAAACAGATTATTATCAATATGTCGATGATCATATTTGTGGCCCTGCAAAAATAATTTTTAGAGGGGATAAAGCAGGGCGGTTAGAGGAAAAAAACTGGGCTTATGTCAAAGGAAAAAATGTTCGTTTACGTCAACGCGCCAATAAAAAATCCAAAATTGTGGCTCATTTATCTTATGATGCAGTGAAGCTATTATCACCGAATATTATCAAGCGACAAGGTATCCCGTGGGTTGAAGTGGAAACGTTAACAGAACAACAAGGCTTTATCTCAAAGCAATATTTATTAACGTTAAGTCCCCAGCAAGTCTGTTATCAAGAAATGGAAGGGGAATGGAAAATCTCAGCATTTAGAGATACCTTTTGAAAGCTAAACTTAGACATCAATAAAAATAGTGTTTCCTTTAATGCTAACAGGGTAAGTTTTCAAAGGAATTTCCCCTGGTTCTTCTTCAGCACATCCTGTTTTTACATTAAATCGTGCGCCATGTAGTGAGCATTCGACTTGATCCCCCTTTAAACAACCAAGATACAGTGAAAAATCCTCATGTGTACACAGATCATCAATGGCATAATATTGGTCATCGACATGACATAATAAAACGTGCTGTCTATTGGTGTCATCAATAGCAACACGTTTCATTTTTCCTAACTTAATTTCATTAAGGGTAGCAGCTTCAATCATGGATAAACATCTCTGGATAATAGGGTGTGGCGATATTGGGCATCGCGTCGCTGATTTATACTTTAAACAAGCATCTGAAAACGCATCATACCAACAACAGCCCCTAAAAATAAATGCTTTGGTTTGTACTGAGGTGTCAAAACACGCGTGTGAACAAAAAGGGATAACAGCAACTGCCGTTGATTTGGATCAGCAAAATATCGAGATGATCTCAGAACTGAGCGGATCAATGCACAATACGGCTTTATTCTATTTTGCGCCCCCACCTTCTTCTGGGAGAAAGGATACACGTCTTCAGTTCTTTTTATCGGCATTAAAGCAATATCCGAAACGGATTGTGTTAATCAGTACGACAGGTGTTTATGGTGATTCAAAAGGGTGCTGGATTGATGAAACCTTCCCTGTTAACCCAAGTGTAGATCGAGCACACCGTCGCTTATCAGCTGAGAATTATTTAAAAGAATGGGCAATACAACATCAATGTGAGTATTTGATTTTACGGGTAGCAGGTATTTATGCCAAAGATCGTTTGCCTTTAGCACGTTTAAAAAAAGGTTTACCTGTGGTGAAAAGTGAACAAGCAGGCTGGACAAATCGGATTCATGCTGATGATTTAGCAAATGTCTGCAAACAAGCAATGGCATCATCTATCAGTGGTGAAATTTATAATGTAACCGATAGTGAGCCCAGTACGATGACGCATTACTTTAATCAGTTGGCTGATTATGCAGGATTAGCACGTCCGCCACAAATTAGTATGCAAGAAGCGGAGCAAACCTTAAGTTCAGGGATGCTCTCTTATTTAAGGGAGTCACGACGGATTAGCAATCAAAAAATGTTAGATCAGCTGGATATTAGCTTATCGTATCCGAGCTTAAAAGAAGGCTTGAAGCATGTTCGTGAGCCTGAAAAAGAATAATAAGATTAGCAGCTCCGCTGTAGGGTGTGCTGAGGCACCCAGCGTATCAGTATTGCTTAACCATTGCTCTTTTCAAGTCTAAAAAATGATAATTAACGCCTACCTCCACACCATTAAAGCCCGTTCCGACTGAGTTGTTCGTCTTATCTTCTCCTAGAATGATTGCTCTGCGATAGAGCCCTGCCGATAGACTGATATTATCGACTATTTTATAGTGAATACCTGCACCCATATCAAGCTCTACAACACCAAGTTCAAGATGATCATTATCACCTTTCATACTAGCCGAGCCTATTCCCCCACCCATACGAAGATAAGGGAGTATTTTCTCCGATGACAAGGACGTTATTCCCCATTGATAATTAAGCCCAACGGTGGATGTTTTGAAAATATCTTTTACGGTTGCGGTATTAAAGGAGTCTTTCTTATAATAAATTTCTGTTCGGTTTTTGCTATCGCTAACAGAGCCTATTTTTAATAAGATCGGGCTATCTTTTGTTTCAATATCATATGTCTCTGTTTTACGCCCATTTGAGAGTAGAACAGAGCCACCACTATTGAGCATACTGCTATTGACACCAACATACCAATCGTTAGATTTGTTGCTTGGCGTTGTTGTTATGCTTTCGGTGGCATGAATAAAAGTGAATAGGCTCAGTGAAATGAATAATATTATTTTAGAGTTCATAATGATTTTTTCAGGGGTATTTTTATTATAAGAGATTAAATTATAACGCTAAAAATTGTTTGTTAAATAACCATCTATCAAACGGTATCACTTGTTTATTGTTTTATTGCGGTAGACCTAGCATTATTGTTTTCTACGTTCAAATAAGAAAAATATATTGTTATGACTGTCTTTATTTATACCTTAACGTGCTTCTTTCTTTCCTTAATCATCACATCGATACTGCATCATTCTTTTGATGGCATTATCGTTGTAGTTTTGTCTACGGTGTTGGGTTTTGTTATGGGGCGTATTAGTCAATTACAAAATGATTTGAATCAATTACGTTCAACCCTATCAAAGGATTGGGAGCAACGTAAACATCAGCCCATTGATAAAATACATCAGGTAGCTGATGACCAAGTGGAAGAAAAACCTTCCACTATCCCCACACCTGTATCAGAAGTACCCCTTGCTAAGGTTGAGACACGACAGCCTAGTATTGACCCCGATAAAAAGAATAGCATTGATAAAAGTATAGCGTTGCTAACACGTTATTTTACGGGTGGAAACCTCTTTGTTCGGGTGGGTATTGTCATTCTTTTCTTTGGGGTGTCTTTTTTGCTTCAATACGCTTCCAGTCAAGGCATGTTTCCGATTGAATACCGTTTGATGGGAGTTGCGATTGCCGCGATTGCCTTATTACTTTTTGGCTGGAAGCTAAGGTATAAAAAGACGGCTTATAGCTTATTGCTACAAGGTGCAGGCATTGGTGTGTTGTATCTGGATATTTTTTCCGCTTTTAGCTTGTATGATTTAATTCCTCCGTTGCCTGCCTTTGTTTTGATGTTTGTGGTGGGGATGTTAGCTGCAAGCTTAGCCGTGTTGCAAGATGCGCGTGCTTTAGCTTTCTTAGGTTTTACTGGTGGTTTTTTAGCACCGATTCTCGCATCATCAGGCGGTAATCATTACATTGGTTTGTTTAGTTATTACCTTTTGTTGAATATTGGGATTGTGACTATTGCGTGGTTTAAAGCATGGCGGACTTTAAATCTGTTGGGATTTTTCTTTACCTTTATTGTCGCAACAATTTGGGGTGTAAAAAGCTACCAGCCTGATAATTTTGCCAGCATTGAACCTTTTCTAACCCTCTTCTTTTTATTCTATGTCTTGATTGCGGTGTTATTTGCACTGCGGCAACCCCCTCAGTTACGGGGTTATGTGGACGGTAGTTTGTTATTTGGTGTTCCTCTAGCAACCTTTGGGTTGCAATACGCTTTAGTCAGCGATACGGATTATGGGGTATCACTATCGGCCTTTATTATGGGTAGCTTTTACCTTATTTTAGCCCGAGAATTATGGCGACGTGCAGGCACAGGTTTGAAATTATTATCCGAAGCCTTTCTCGCTTTGGGGGTTATCTTTGTTTCATTAGCCATTCCCTTTGCACTTGCACCAACACATACCGCAGCAGCTTGGGGGATTGAAGGTTTAGGTTTAATTTGGTTGGGCGCGCGTCAAAATCGTTTATCGGTACGTTTCTTTGGTCTCTTATTACAACTCGGCGCGGGCTTCTTTATCTTTGTCGGTCATCACATCTCACACGATATAGCCTTTATTAACGCGACCTTTATGAGTGCCATGATGATGGCAGTAGCAGGTATTTTATCCGCTCGCTTGCTCTCATTAGTTTTTGAGGGACGTAGGGTACAAGAAAAAACGATTAGCTCTATTGGCTTAGTTTGGGGGTTGTTGTGGTTGTTTGCTGGTGTCTTACATCAAGTGATAACCTATTTTGGATGGCATTGGTTTGCTGGCGCTTTATTATTATTGGCGACGATAGTGAGTGTGGTCTTTTTAACCGTTGCGATCAAGCTGAAACCACAATGGCGACAAGCATGGCATGTTGCCAGTGGATTATTTGTTGTTATGTTTGTGGTGCTGTTGATACAGCTTGATTTTGGTTTCTTTGATCTGAAGACAGATTACCCTTTTCAGTATGGCGGTTGGTTGGCTTGGCCTTTGGGCTTTGTTGCCTTGTACCTGCTTATTTCACGCCTAGATCTATATGAAGTTTACACCCGTTTTTCTGAAGTGATGCATACGTTTAGCTTACTTTTATTGATCGCATTGATCACATGGGAAGGTGCTTCTCAGCTCCTTCAGTTTATTCCTGAGCAAACGGGCTGGGCTAAATTATGGTTTGCGATACCTGCAACCTTAGGTTTATGGGGAGTACTCACCGCAAAGATTTGGCCGATTAAACAGCATTACTACCTTTATCAACAAAAAGCAGGCAGTGTTTTGGCCATTTATCTGATCTTTTGGGGATTTTCTGCAGTGGTTGCGAAGGGGAGTACTGATCCTTTACCTTGGGTTCCGTTATTAAATCCGTTAGACATTACTTTAGGCATTGTATTGCTCACCTTATTTCGATGGTGGGATATTATTCGCCAGCATGAGATACTTTCTATCAATATTCGTCAATACAAACCCAATAAAAATGTCTTTGCGATGAGTATTGCGGGACTTGCTTTCTTCTGGATTAACTTCACCCTGTTTCGGATCGCAACCCATTGGTTTGACGTACCCTATACCCCTAGTGGGCTGTATCAATCCAGCCTTTTGCAGAGTGCCGTATCGGTTTTATGGGCTTTCTCTGGAGTCTTACTCACCGTGTTTGCGAGTTGGCGAAAAATGCGAACCGTATGGATTGCAGGGGGTCTGTTATTAGGTATTGTGGTATTGAAATTATTTGTTGTTGATTTATCAGCATTAGGTAGCTTGGCGCGTATTATATCCTTCCTAGTGGTGGGTGTTTTATTAACCAGTATCGGTTATTTTGCACCATTACCTGAACAAGAAAGTGGAGTGAAGAATGAGGTTTAAAGGCTTTTTTAGGGTGATATTACTGCTCATTTTTTCTGCTGTCTTACAGGCAGAGCCATTATCAACGCCTAAATTAATGCCTGATCATTTTAGTTTTAAAGCACCCTTAATGGGTGGTTCAAGCTCATTACGTCAGGTGGTATTACCTCCAGCCGTTTTAGAAGGAATGAAGCGGGATGATTTAGGTGATTTACGTATCTTTAGTGCCGAAGGGCAAGTCGTTCCACATCAGTTTATCAATACGGTGCAGGAGGATCGTAGTGAAAAAGTGACGTTAGTCTTTTACCCCTTGACACAAGCACAAGCGGCGGATGATGCTTCAATACGGATTAACGTTCAGCAATATAGAGGGCGTAAACAGATTGAAGTAGAAACGGATAAGTCACAGCCTACATCAGCACTGACACATGAATTTCAATATATTATCGAGAATCGTTTAAGTCAGAAAAAGCTGGAAAAGCAACTTTGCCAGCTGATCTTGGATTGGGATCAACCTAAGCCAAGTATGATTTTACCGTTAAAAATCGAGGTCAGTGATAATTTACAACAATGGTCAGTATTGAGTGCTAGAAAAAGTATCTCAAAATTAAAAGATTCACGTTCACAACTGATACGTGCTCAGATTGAGATGCCTTGTACGACAAAGCATTACCTACGCTTGCAATGGTTAGATCCTCAACAGGGTGTGAAAGTAAAGCAGATAACAGGGCGATATCATCAAGCAGGTTCTAAAAAAATGCAATGGCATCAACTAGGTCAGCCTAGTGTGAATGAAAGAGGGGACTGGTTATTTGAAAAACAAACCGTTTTCCCGTTAAATCATTTACGATTAAAAGCCCCTTTTCATGGTTTGTTATACCAAGGTGAATTGTTTTCGAAGAAAACAGCAAAAGGGCCATGGATTAGACGACAATCCTTGATTCAATACCGTCTTAAAATGGAAAATACAGTATTAGAGAGTGATCCTATTCGTTTGTTTTCGGGTAATGATCACTACTGGAAAATTAAATTAGCGGATAATATACGTTTCACCCCTTCTCAATACCCTGAAATATACGTGAGTCAGCAACAGCAACAGGTAATGTATCTTGCCCAAGGAACCGCACCGTTTACCTTAGCCTATGGTCACACCAAGATAGAACCCGTGAAGGATAGTGGTATTTATCCCTTAATGAATAAGCTAAAAACAATGGGAGGTCGTGCGGATCAGGTGACATTAGGGGCTGTTGAAAAAATTAATCAACCCATCAAATGGGAATTTAAGCCAGACTTTCCGTGGAAAGTGATTGGATTATGGCTCATTCTTTTATTAGGCCTATTGGTTATGGGTTATATGGCATACAGTCTACATCAACAGATGAATAAAAAACCAAAGGCTTAAACGTATGAGAGTAAAGGATGCTTATCAAGCACGTTGGTTTGCTTTATTAAAAGACCAACAGGTTAGTCAACAATTAAAATATAATGCTTTTCAAGCGCTTCAACATCATTATGGAGAACCGCATCGGTTTTATCATACTTTTGAGCATATTCAGACCTGTTTGAACCATCTTGATCTTGTGCGTGAAAACGTAAAAAAAGCTGATATATTGGAATTAGCGCTTTGGTTTCATGATGTTATTTATCAGGTGGACACGGATAATGCTTCAATGAATGAGGTCTATAGTGCCGAATATGCGGCGGAACAACTGGCACAACTTGGTTTTTCTGTTACGTTTCAGCAACAGGTTTATCATCTTATTCTATTAACCCAACACCCTAGCCAGCCTAAAACACAGGATGAGCAGTTCTTAATTGATATTGATCTTTCTATTTTAGGTGCAAAGGCGACATATTTTAGCGCTTATGAAGCCAATATTCGACAGGAATACGCCGCAATTAATTCGCTCATTTACCGTCAAGGACGCTATAAGGTATTACAAGGGTTTATTCAACAACCCCGTCTTTATCAATCGTCCTATTTTTTTAAGAACAAGGAACAACAGGCACGAAAAAATTTAGCAGACGCATTGCAACGGCTGTTATAGTTTGATGATCATTCTCTTTCTTCTGAATAAAAAGAGTGCGATGCATTCTCTTGGTGCATGAGTATTTTCTCTGTGATAAGGTGAGTGAATGAAGAGTATAGGGGAATTTATTATGGTGGGTCGGTTTAATATTGCATTTTTTAGTGTTTTGTGTGGGTTTCTGCTAATAGCAAATGCTATAGCTAAAGCCCCCTCCAACGATATTTTGTCAGGTTATGAAACGACAAAAATAGCAGAGCATACGTGGTATATCGCAGGCCCGTTAGCAACACCTAATGTTGCTAACAAAGGGTTTATGAATAATCCCGCCTTTACGATTACGGATAAAAGCGTGATTGTTTTTGATCCAGGATCGAGTGTTTTAGTGGGACGTGCTTTAATAAAACGTATTCGTCAGCTCACTAAAAATCCAATTACGCATGTGTTTAATACCCATATACATGGTGATCATTGGTTAGGCAATCAGGCGTTTATTAACGAAAATGCAACGGTTAAACTGTATGCCCATCCTGATATGATTCGGCTCGCCAAAAATGGGGAAGCAAAAGTTTGGATTGATATGATGATGGATCGAACCGAGGGGATTACAAAAGAAACGGTTGCCGCCATTCCAACGGAAAATCTGAAGGATCAACACATAATAAAAATTGATAATATAAGCGTTAAAGCACACCTTAATAAAAAAGCACACACCATTACTGATGCCATGTTCGAGATTATAGAGGATAAAGTCTTGATCACGGGTGATAATGCCTTTCGCCAGCGTGCGCCCCGCTTAGATGACGGGAGTTATCTTGGGAATATAGCGGTTATGGAAAGTGCTTTAAAACTGCCTGTTGAGGTGATTGTTCCAGGTCATGGTGCTGTGGGAGGAAAAACGATCCTTTCAGACTATAAAGACTTCATTTCTATTATTTACAACACCACTAAACAGTTAAAGGATGAGGATGATTTAGAACCTCATGAAATAAAGCCTAAAGTAATTGAAAAAATGTCTAAATATAAAGATTGGACAGGATTTGATAAAGCACTTGGAAAACTGATTGGAGTGGCGGCTTTAGAAGTGGAAGCAAACGATTTTTAAAGGGTTGAGAAAAAAACAACTTCAAAGAACCTTTTAAATTTTTCGAGATTTCCTGAGTACAACCATACAATGGTGTTAATGATATGAAATATTTAATGATTAGTATTTTATGGTTGTTCAGCACTTTTGCTTATAGTGTGGTGACGGGGATTTATTTAGAAATTGGTGTCGTTGTTCTGTTTTGTGGGCTCGTTTTGGGTATTTCAGGGACTGCTTTTCAGACCTTACATTTCATTTTAAAGTGTAAAATAAAGTGGTATTACATTGGTTTAGCAATCTCTATACTGAGCGTGCTAATCACTGTTTTATTTATTGGTGATGAGACGAAAAACGTCTATATTCTAAAGTATTTATGGGTTTTTTTTGTGGTTCCCAGTTACGTTTTTTATTTAAGTATTGGAGGAATTCTCCATTATTTTTACAAAATAAACTATAAAAAACAAAATACTTCAATAGAATAAAAAATTTATAATCGGTCTATACTTAAATAAATTCGGTAGCTAATGACGAATTTAGAGCAATAATGATATTAAGTACTGAGCCTAAGAAAAAAGCTGACGGATCTGCTTTTATAATAAGAACATCTTAATAAAAGATGATCAGTTACATTATTTATGGGGTACTAAGGAATTGCACAAGATTAATACAAAGCCTTATTTTTCTGACGGATTTGATGTTTTTATATCAAATAATGGCATGAGCGTGATTAAAATTAAAACACAAGCCCATAAAGAAGATAAGGATGTGGTTGTGGTGTATAGAAAAGGTCGGGTACTCAAACGTTATGCTCAATCTGATTTTATTAAGCGCCCCACCTCTAACTACCAGCCTTGTGGCAGATTTGATTGGATTGAAAAAAGCAAACGACCAGTAAAAAAACCTACCTTTTCCTTTAAAGTCGGTAACCTTTATTTTAAAACCATTGATGGTAAAAAATGGGTGATCAATGCATCCAGTGGTCGCGTTTTTTCTTATCGTTAGACAGGACGTTTTAATATTTTCTTAACAAAAAAACAGTTTAAGACACTAGCATAATGAATAATAAAAACAAATAATGTCAGACTATGCGTGAAGAAACTCCAGAGATTAAAATACCCCTGCGTCATGGTTATACCACAGGGGCTTGTGCTACCGTAACCAGTCTTGCTGCGGCTCGCTTATTATTTGGGCTTCCTGCACTTCAATCGTGTTCTATTACGTTGCCTAGAGGTCAAACGGTAGAGTTTTCTTTAGTGTGTTGTGAGCAAACAAAGGAAGGGGCAATGGCTAGCACAATTAAAGATGCGGGGGATGATCCCGATGTCACACATCATGCTTTAATTCAGTCACAGGTTGTCTTAATTCCTGAAAAAGGTATTCATTTTTATGCGGGCAAGGGGGTGGGAACGGTTACACGAGAAGGCTTATCAATTCCACCTCACCAAGCGGCAATTAATCCTGTGCCACGTTTAATGATGCAACAACATCTTGCAGAGTTAGCGCAAACGTTTTCCTATCACGGCGGTTTTTCTGTCACCATTAGCGTGAAAAATGGTGAAAAAATAGCATTAAAAACGATGAATGCACGTTTAGGCATTGTTGGCGGTTTATCAATTCTAGGGACAACAGGGATTGTGCGCCCTTTTTCTTGCTCGGCTTATATTGCTTCGATTCATCAAGGGATTGAGGTGGCTTTTGCTAACGGTATTTCGCATCTTGCCGCTTGCACAGGATCAAGTAGTGAAGCGATGATTCGGCAACATTATACTTTGTCTGATATGGCGTTAATTGAAATGGGTGATTTTGTTGGCGCGGTGTTGAAGCATTTAAAAAAAGTTCCGATTGAGGCATTATCCATTGTCGGTGGTTTTGGTAAAATCAGTAAATTAGCCAAGGGTCATTTGGATTTGCACCGTCGTAAATCATCTATTGATTTATCCTTTTTAGCCCAGCTTGCGGTAGAAGAAGGCGCTAATCCAACACTTCACGATCAAATTATCAATAGCAATACCAGTATTGAAGCCTTACAGCACTGTCAGCGTGTTGAGCTTAATTTAGCCGATGTCGTATGTGATTTAGCGTTGCAAAAAATAGTATCCATTGTACCAAAACGAACGCACTGTGAAGTGTGGGTGATTAATCGAGCAGGTGAAGTAGTGGGAAGAGCGGGGTCTGTGCGATGAAACTATTGATCTTAGGCGGA
The DNA here is from genome assembly GCA_023146545.1 of Cocleimonas sp. GTDB lineage: Bacteria > Pseudomonadota > Gammaproteobacteria > Thiotrichales > Thiotrichaceae > JAGLBW01. Next base: position 4,317 of record JAGLBW010000044.1, on the reverse strand, counting down.
ACTTCTGATGCTTTGGAAATAGCGCAACAAGTATTACAACAACATCAGGTGATCTACAGTATTAAAGGTCTAGTACGTCAACCTAAGTTAGCGTGTACCCTTCATAGCGGTGGTTTTGGTGGTGTAACAGGGTTAATACAGTTTCTTCAACAGCAACAGATTGATTATTTAATTGATGCCACGCATCCCTATGCCGCTACGATCAGCCATCATGCTAATTTAGCGGCACAAGCGACTCAGATTCCTTGTTTTCATTACCAACGTCCTGCATGGGTAGCATATCCTGATGATCACTGGATTACCTTCCAAAATATCAATCAATTACCCCTACTTTTTTCTGCGTTTACGCCTGCAATAACCCATCCCTTTTTTGCCCTTGGGCAATTGCCTTTAGCCTTTATTAATAAGAAAGCAACGCATCACACGTATGTGATCCGTACGGTAGTGGATACAATTAAGGCACAAACTAAGGTCATTCCAATAGTAGATCGAGGAGCCTTTAGCATCGCTAATGAGCATCGATTATTTCAGCAGTACAGCATTGATGCCTTAATCAGTAAAAATAGCGGCGGAGACAAAGTGGTTGCAAAAATACGGGTTGCGCGGGCGATACAATGTCCTGTTTTTATGTTGCAACGTCCTCCTTTAGTAACGAAATTCCCCATTTTAGCGATTGAACAAGAGGTTGTGAAGGCTATTAATGGATTGATTAAATTATGATTATTCTCAAAGCGTCACTGCGGGCATGGAACACCGAATCATTTAGTCGCGTCTTTCGTAAAGAAGTCGCTACTTTGGATGAAACAGTTTTGCCTTTACAGCAAGGTTTATCACACAGCCATCTTGCTGATGGCAGTAACCTGAGTGTCTTGCTCTTAAAATGCAGCGAGACAAAACAGGCACTTGTTATCAAAAGCGGTGTTTTTTATCACGGTTTTATTTCGGGGTGCAATTGTTCTGATGATCCAAACACTATAGAACCACAAACAGAGTATTGTGAAATCCTTTTTAAGATTGATAAAGAGACGGCTATCACCGTTGTTTCGTTATTAATTATTTGAATTTTTTATGGCTTGAGCCGAATTAATTTAAACAAATTTTATAGATAACCAGAGGGAGAAATAATGTTGCAACTTAGCTTTGACAAGCAGGTAAGCACGATAATAATCATCATCACACTCTGTTTTTCAGGGTTCGCCCTGTCCCCGGTTCAGGCTAAATATGACCCTAATCCACGTTTAGGAACCAATGTGGGCAGTTTGGATAAATTAACCTCTTCCGTTCCCTTTACTGATATTTTTAAAATTTCACGGGGATGGTTTACCTCTTGTGAATTTGATTGGCAACGTGGAAAAGGTATTGATCCCGATTGTACTCGTAAAAATTCCTTTAATACCCGTGAGCAAAAACGATTGGATCTGGATGAAGCAGGTTGGGTGAAATCTTTACCTTCACCACAACAAACCCCTATTTATACCAGTGTTTCCAGTACATGGCGGTTGCCCACATATTTTCCTTTAGGACATTATGTGGTGTTATACAAAGGACAAGGAAAGATTAAACTCACTGGCGATTTAAAGATTATTTCAACTCATCAAGGACGGATTGAATTTAATTTACTCTCACCTAAACGTAATTTACGGTTGGGCATTATGGCAACGAACCCCAGTAATTATGTGCGTGAAATTCATATTGTTCCGAAAAGAAATGAACACAACTACCGTCGTCAAATTTTTAACGCCAATTACTTGCGCCGTCTCGCTCCAATGCAAGCGCTACGTTTTATGACATGGTCAAATGTTAGAGGTAATGATGCGACACAATGGTCACAACGTTCTAAACCTTATTCTGCACATTACTCGGGTGATAAAGGCGTTCCTGCGGAACGTATGATTGATTTAGCCAATGCGATAAACGCAACACCTTGGTTAAGTGTGCCGTATAAAGCCAGTGATGATTATATGCGTCAATACGCCCGTATGGTTAAAAAACGTTTACGTCCTGATCAAAAAATATACCTCGAATATTCTAATGAAATGTGGAATACCATCTTTCCAGGGACAACCTATGCGGCAAGAAAAGCGGATAAGCTATGGCATTTCCCCTACCCTAAAAAACCAGCTTATCAACGGCGGGTTTCGATGGCGGCTAATTGGTATGCGAAACGTACCGTTGAAATGTGTAACATTTGGAAGAAAGAATTTGGCGGGCAAAAACAGCGGGTTAACTGTGTTTTAGCCGCGCAATCCGCCGCCCCGTGGGTGGGAATAGAAACCTTAGATTGTCCTCTATGGAAAGCCGCAGGTGGTTGTGGAAAATATGTTGATGCCTTTGCTATTGGTCCTTATTTTGGCGATTATATCGCCCGCTTGGAGCATCGTCCTGAGGTAAAGGCGTGGACGAGCGATCGAGACGGGGGTATGGCACGTTTGTTTAAAGAAATCGAAAAGGGAGGGGTGTTAAAAAAAGGCTATAAAGGAGGAGCGATTAACCTCACCTTAAAACAATACGTCGATGGTAATAAAAAACTGGCGAATAAGTACGGTTTAGAATTATTAGCCTATGAAGCAGGTCAGCATTTAATTCGTTATGATCCACCCCATACCTTGAAAGACCCTGCCGTTTTAAACCTTTTTTTACGCGCACAAAAAGATCCCCGAATGCAACAAGCGTATCAGCGTTACCTTTCAGGCTGGGCAGAACATGGTGGCGGGTTATTGATGCATTTTTATGGGATTGGGGATCTTTCTACCAAGAATTTTTTCTCAATGCTAGATCATGTTGGACAACGTACAACCCCAAAATATGCGGCTTTAATGGCATATTTAGGCTCTCCTATTCCACTTTATATTCCACCACCACAAGCGCCTATTGAACCTGTTGTGACAATTAATATGCCCGATACTCCACCACCTACTCCTGTGATGTCAAAAACATTACAACAATCACTCGAAGCGGATATTGCAACGATGATGGGTGGTAAAATTGTTACTGAAGTTAGACCAAAGCAGATTACGTTGCCGAAAGGAACCCTTCAAGGTGATGCTGTTGCTGATTGGTTATTTGAAACAGATAAAGCAACCTCGCCGCCTATTCTTTTACAAGGGAAGAACAATAAATTAACGTTAACATGGAATTTTCAAGCGATTACAAACGCAACGACTGCTTTTTTCCGTATCTATGCCATTGATCACAAAGGGGGGCGTAAACTATTACTCAGTCAAACCCATCGTGATATTTCGGAAGTGTCTAATTATGAACAAGTCTTTATTGAAAACTTAGATCGTTACGTTGGCGCACCGATTCAGCTCATGTTACAAGCCCACGGCTTACAGGCCGTTGTTCATGAAGTGAAATTTTAGTGATTTTTTTGTTAATAGTTCTCATTTGCAAATAAATACTTCCTAATATACCATAAAGGCAACGCGATCAAATGGAGTTGTTTTTTATGAATGTACTATCCTTAGCAACGGCAAAAGAATCTGAATTATTTACTATTAAAGCAATTAAAGCCTCGCCTAAATTGCGTACCCGTTTATTGGGTATGGGGTTGGGTGTAGGTATTGATATTGGCGTATTGCGTAATCGTCGTGGTGATGTGGTGTTAGGTAGTGGTAATACACGCATTAGTCTAAGCCGAGAAATTAGCCGAAAAATTGTTATTTCTCCTTTAGGAAAAAGGATATGAAAGCGTGTTGTGATGATACGAGCAATGCTACCTCCCCATTACCTACCCCTTTACCGATAGCCCTTATTGGTAATCCTAATTCTGGAAAAACCACACTTTTTAATCGTTTAACAGGCGCAAGACAACGCACGGGTAACTGGGCAGGGGTTACAGTTGAGCGTAAAGAAGGGGATTTTGAGGTTGCTGATCAAACGTTTCATTTGGTTGATCTGCCCGGAACGTATACTCTGGATTTTGGTAATACCTCGGTTGATGAACAGATTGCACGACAGTTTGTCGCCGATTACCCTGATTATCTTTATCTCAATATTGTTGATGCGAGTACCTTACAACGCGGACTTTATTTAACACTACAGCTACGTGAATTAGGCGTGCCAAGTATTGTGGTGTTGAATATGATGGATGTCGCCAAAAAACGGGGTATGCGGATTGATATTGAACAGTTATCGCAACAGTTAGGTTGTCCTGTTATTGGTGTTTCCCTAAAGCAAGATCAAGGGGTGGAACAATTATACCAAGCTTTGCTTGATTATGACCCTAGCACCGTGAATAGCCAAGAAATCACCTATGTTGTAGCCGTTGAGCAGGCGATAACGGCACTATTACAACAGCAAACGTCAATCGATGAG
>JAGLBW010000043.1 GCA_023146545.1 Cocleimonas sp. | reverse complement strand
GAAACGGGGGAAACGCTTGATTTTTTACTCGCCGATACTCGTTTTGAACAAGCGTTAACACTTTCTAAGCAAACGGTTAAAGTGCAAGGGAAAGTAACCCGTACCACCTCGGATAAAATTGATCAATGGATTTTAGGACGTTGGACTGGTGTGCCGCTTTTCCTTGCCATTATGTACCTACTGTTTCTATTCAGTATTAATTTAGGGGGCGCATTTATTGATGTCTTCGATTTAAGTGTACAAGCGGTATTCGTTGATGGAGGGCGTGCGTTATTAACCGCGCTAAGTTCTCCTGAATGGTTAACCACGTTATTAGCCGATGGTGTTGGCAGTGGACTCCAAGTTGTTGCAACCTTTATCCCTATTATTGGTGCATTGTTTTTGTTTTTAACCCTATTGGAAGAATCAGGTTATATGGCACGGGCGGCGTTTGTGATTGATCGCTTTATGCGTAAATTAGGGGTGTCGGGTAAAGCGTTTGTGCCATTGATTATTGGTTTCGGTTGTAATGTCCCTGGTATTATGGCAACCCGAACCTTAAGTGATGAGCGCGAGCGTATTTTAACCGTAATGATGTCGCCCTTTATGTCGTGTGGCGCACGCCTTGCTGTTTTTGCATTATTTGCCGTCGCCTTTTTTCCTATTGGCGGTCAAAATATTGTCTTTCTGCTGTATTTAATTGGTATTGCTTTCGCTATTTTAACCGCGTTTATTTTTAAAAACACCTTATTAAAAGGTGAGGTAGAAGACTTCTTTATGGAGCTACCAACCTACCAAGTCCCGAATATAAAGATGGTCTTCGTCAATACTTGGAATAAATTAAAAGGCTTTATTTTTGGCGCAGGAAAAATCATTGTGATTGTCGTCACGCTGATTAATGTAGTGAATAGTTTAGGTCTCGATGGTAGCTTTGGTCATCAAGACTCTGAGCAATCAGTACTAAGCGAAGTGGCTAAACAAATTACTCCATTGTTTGAGCCGATGGGTATTCATGAGAATAATTGGCCCGCAACGGTAGGCCTTATTACAGGTATTCTCGCCAAAGAAGTGGTTGTCGGCACTTTGGATACGTTATACTCAAGTCTAGAGGGTAAGGCGACCCCTGATGAAGCAGACATTCCGTTTAATTTACTCGCTAGTTTGGAAGCGGCGGTTGCTACGATTCCTGTCAATTTAAAGGCAACATGGGAGAGTCTTGCTGATCCTTTAGGTATAGGTGCTATTGAAAATAAAGTGGATGATCTGGAAAAAAGCGCAGAAACTCAAGGAGTTGCTGTTGCAAGTTTTGGTGCAATGGTGAGTCGTTTTGATGGTAAAGTCGGTGCCTTTGCCTATTTATTATTTATCTTATTGTATTTTCCTTGCGTTGCAGCAATGGGCGCAATGGTAAAAGAAGTTGGAGCGCGTTGGGCAACGATGGGGGCATTATGGAGCACGGGGCTTGCTTATAGTACAGCGGTTATTTTCTATCAAATTGCGACATTGAATGCGCACCCTCTCCAGTCGATCGTCTGGGTTGTGAGTTTATTGACGCTATTAGCGATGGTCGTCTTAATCTTTTATTGGAAAGGCAAACAAACTGATCAAGGGGTGTATCATGGTATTAGGTGAAGTCCGTCATTATTTAAAAAAACGGCGTACCGTAAGCTTAATAGACATTACGCATCGTTTTGATATTAGCGACGAAGCGGCTCAGTTTGCGATGGATTACTGGATTAGGAAAGGTAGCGTAAATAAAGTATCGAGTGTCTGTGGGTCTTCCTGTAATCGTTGCCAGCAATCCAATGAAAATTATCATTGGATTGAAAGTGGACAAGTAATTCAGTTTTCAGCAGTTCCCGTTTTGCGTATAGGTTAGCTTGTATAACCCATTTTCATTTATGTTTAAAAAACAACTCGGAGTATTGTCTGAAATGAAACGAATTCAAATTAAAGTCCTTCATATTTATCGTGTGAAATAGGATTCCTAATGAAGATTAAATACACTATTTTTTGTTTGATAGTTGTATCGTCAATAGATGCAAATTCACATGGTGATATACATCAGAGAATAGATACTCTAAATACAAAAATATTGCAAACAACGAGTGTCGATCTATTATTACAACGCGGACAACTGTTTCATCATAATGATAACTTAGCCGCAGCATGGAAAGATTTCAAGGCGGCAAAAAATAGGGATCCAATGGATCCTGATGTTTTATATTTTGGTGCTAAAATTGCGTTAAAATTGGAGCAACTAGAGGATGCTTTGATCTTAGCGCAACAATTTTTACTGATAACCAAACAGCAGAAAAACCCAGCAGAATCTATGCGTGCGTACCCGTTATTATCTCGTATTTATCACGCTAGAAATAAAGGGAATGAAGCGCTTTTCTACCTTAAAAAAAGTATCAACTTACAAACTAACCCTACCCCTGCACACTGGGTTGAATTAGCCAATTTACAGTTAAAGCATGAAGGCTATCAAGCCGCATTAACCACGTTGAAGCAGGCATTATCACAATCAGGCACTAACTTTACCCTTCAACAAAGACTAATTGTAATTGCGACAGAACAACAAGACTATCAAACGGCTTTATCAATAGTTGAGCAACAACTTGAAACATCGGTCTCCTTACGTGAACTGGTTTTATTGGTAAAGAAATTCCAATTACTTCAATTAATTGGAAATAAAATACAGGCTACTTTAGTCAAACAGAAAGCACGATTAGCTTTCCAACAATTACCTAATATCAAAAAGAATATAGCGATAGCTAAAGGAATACGACGTGAGCTTAGGGACTAAGAAAATGGCAGGGGCAAATATTTATTTGCTTTCACGAATAAATAGTAGTTATAACACTTATTCAATAAAGGATTTTGCAACAGGATGAAACCAATATTATTACTCAATACCTTATTGATCTTTTGTTTTACTAACCTATCCGCTGTTTATGCAGAAGAAACTGTCTTGATTAGCAAAGGGGCAGAATGGGAGTACCTAGATAATGGTTCAAACCAAGCCAGTATTTGGCGTGAAAATAACTTTAATTCAAGTGGTTGGAAAAAAGGTAAAGCACAGCTGGGCTATGGCGATAGTGATGAGTCAACGGTAGTCAGCTATGGTAGCAATGCCCGTAATAAATACATCACCAGCTATTTTCGTTACTCGTTCAAGCTTGCTGATGCTAGCCAATATAAAAGCTTGGTGCTTAATCTGCTTCGAGATGATGGTGCGGTTGTTTATTTAAATGGCATCGAAGTGGTACGTGATAATATGCCATCAGGAAAAATTAGTTACCAAACAACGGCAAGCTCGGTCATTTCAGGTTCTAGAGAAGGTCAATATACAGAATATACCTTAGCAGCAACGTCTCTACGCTCAGGCAGCAATACGCTTGCAGTTGAAATACATCAGGAAAATTCCAGTAGTTCAGATATAAGTTTTGATTTGGGTTTAACAGGGTCAACCGACTCAATAGCCATTAATATCAGTCGAGGCCCTTATTTACAAATGGGTAGCAGTGATGCAATGACCATTCGTTGGCGCACAAAAGTCGCTACTAATAGCCAAGTTCGTTACGGTACTCGTCTTAATTCTCTCAATCAAAAGGCAAGTTCAACGACACAAACAACAGAGCATGAAATACGCCTGACTGGTTTAGTCCCTCAAACACGCTATTATTATTCGATTGGAAACAGCAAGGAAGTCTTTGCGGGTGGATCCAGTTATAAATTCGAAACCTCACCGACAACAGGCAAACGAGAGCCAACACGCGTTTGGGTTATTGGCGATTCAGGCACTGCTAATAGTAATGCTAAAGCCGTTTATACTGCCTATAAAAATGAAACAGGTAGTACTTATACTGACCTTTGGTTGATGTTGGGAGATAATGCTTATGATAAAGGAACCGACAGTGAGTATCAGCAGGCTGTTTTTGATATGTACCCTGAAATACTGCGTCAAACGCCCTTATGGTCAACCCTTGGTAATCATGATGGTTATAGTTCAACTATTGAAGAATCAGGGCCTTATTATACCATTTTTACCCTACCAAAAAAGGCAGAGGTTGGCGGTATTGCATCAGGCCGAGAAGCTTATTACTCCTTCAATCATGCCAATATTCATTTTGTTGTTTTAGATTCATTTTTTAGCATTCAATCAAGTTCACAACGTACTGCGATGATCCAATGGTTAGAAGCAGATTTACAAAATAGTGATGCTGATTGGACTATTGCTTTTTGGCATCATCCCCCTTATAGCAAAGGATCACATGATTCCGACCACGATTCTCGCATGTCCAAGATGCGTACTTTAGTTCTCCCTATTTTAGAAAACTACGGGGTTGACCTTGTGCTAGGTGGGCATAGTCATGCTTACGAACGTAGTAAATTGATAGATCGTCATTACGGTATTGCAAATACCTTCAATGCTTCCCATGAAAAAGATGCGGGTAGTGGGCGAATAAATGCCAGTGGTGCTTATCACAAAAAGGGGATCAGTAGTCACTCTGGAACCGTATATGTCGTGGCAGGTAGTTCAGGAAAAGTAAGTTCCAGTGGAAGTTTAAATCATAATGCAATGTTTTTATCGTTACGTGAATTAGGTTCCATGATTCTAGAAGTCAATGGGTTAACCCTCAATGCTAGTTTTCTTAATAGCGACGGTAATAAAACCGATTACTTTACTTTAACTAAGGAAGGCAATTCAAATACCGATAGCGATAATGATGGTGTATTTGATGACAAGGATAATTGTATTGCTATAGCAAATCCTAAGCAGGAAAATTATGATCAGGATAAATTAGGAAATGCCTGCGATTTAGATGATGATAATGATGGTATGCCCGATAGTTATGAGAAAACTCATAACCTCAATCCCTTAGATGGTACCGATGCAGCAAAAGATGCCGATAATGATGGTTTTAGTAACCTAAAGGAGTTTCAGGCAAAAACAGATCCAAATGATGCGAATAGCCTTCCAAAAAATTCCTTAGGGTGTGGTTTAAAAGCAACCACAGGACATCGCTATAGAACCATTACCTCAACGGGTAAATCACGTCAATATTACCTTTCTGTTCCCACTAATTACGATAAAAACAAAGCCTACCAACTGGTGTTTGGTTTTCATGGTAGAGATTATGATGGTATTAGAATGCGTGATTATTTACGTTTAGAATCAACTGATTATTCAAAAAACACCGTTTTTGTTTATCCTAATGCTTTAAGACGTAATTGGTCTGAATTTGGCAATAAAACCTTCACAGGCTGGTTGATTAACCCTTATAACAATGAAGATTTCACCTTATTTTCAGATATATTAGCTGAAGTTGAACAAGAACATTGTATCGATAAAAAAAGGGTTTATGTGACGGGACAGAGTTGGGGTGGGGATTTTGCTAGTGCCTTAAGTTGTCAATTTGGTGATGTTATTGCGGCAACAACTGCCGTTGGGATTAATGGTGATTTCTTTTTCACGGGGCGCTCAGATTACCCTAAAAAATACCCTACGTTACGTTATTCTGATTGTAAAAACCCAGTTCCAATGGTGACTTACAGAGGTGTAGATGATGCATTGAAAGGCGGCAAATCTAGTGACTGGTGGTATGGTGTTAATCAATGTAAAACGCCTGCTGGTAATGCAGTTAAAGAAAAGATCAATACCAATGGTACCTATACTGACTCAGATTGTAGTGCTGATAATCTTTATGTTCGTTACAGTAATACCTCACCTTATATGTCAGGAGATGATCATCAAATTCCCAAGGCGTTTGAAAATGAAACCATGCGCTTTTTTTCCCGTCATTTATTATCCAGTAAGGTTCCAAAAGTTGATAGCGATGCTGATGGCATTAAAGATACCGCAGATAATTGTCCAACGGTAGCTAACCCAAAACAAGTTGATACTGATAATGATAACATTGGCAATCGTTGTGATTTAGATGACGATAATGATGGTATGCCTGATCAGTGGGAACTAAGGTATGGTTTAAATCCATTATCCAAAAATGATGCAACCGCTGATAAAGACAGTGATGGTTTAGGTAATCTGCAAGAGTTTAAGTTAGGAACTAATCCAACCAAAACTGATACCGATGGCGACGGGCGTAATGATAAAGAAGATAAATTCCCAACAGACCCTAAGGTCTTCAACGACAGCGATAGTGATGGTATAGGCGATAAGCTTGATAACTGCCCCAATAAAGCCAATAAAGAGCAAAAAGATAGCGATAATGATGGTATAGGTGATGTGTGTGAAAAGATAGCAACTCAATCTCAGATCGTAGAGGTAAGCTCTTGTTCTGCGATGCAGCTAAATTCTATTGTTACTTGTCAGATTCAATACACTACGACTGATAATGAAATAAATCTGAGTGGTTTAGGTTTACATCTTTATTATGATAATAGCCGCTTAACGTTGCTAAGTATCAATAATATATTGTCTAAAGGGCTAACCGTAAATGACACTACGCCGCTATCGGATAGCAATAATGGCGATGCTGATCCGAAAACCAATCAATATTTGCGCTTTTCATGGGAAGATACCCTGTCTTCTTGGCCAGATAAAACGCTCCCTGCTGTATTATTTACTCTTCGTTTTAAAGTCAATGCGACATTAGTCGCTGAAGAGGCAACGGTCATTCGATTTAGTGCATCAAAAACCGCAAATGGTTACAGCTTTACAGGTAAACCGCATAAGCTGAGGATAAAAGAAGATTGTCGCTTGGATATTGATGATAACAATGAAACGAAGGCATTAACCGATGGTTTGTTAATCTTACGGTATTCCTTTGGCTTTAGAGGTGAAACACTGATTCAAAAAGCCATCGGTGAAAATGCAAAACGTAACACCGCAATTGCCATTGAAAATTACTTAGCAGGCTGTATTAATAGTTTTGATATTGATGATAATGGTGAAATGAAAGCATTAACCGATGGGTTATTGATTTTACGCTATCTGTTTGATTTTACAGGTGATACGCTAATTAATAAGGCGGTTGGTGAAGGGGCTAAACGTAAGACTGCAGTAAATATTGAGACTTATTTAGAAACGTTAAAATAGTGATTAGGTATTCATTTATTAAACTTCTTGGGAAAGGGGTGCTTTAACCTCATCTAGTGCGGATAAAGCAGCCAATTCCAGAAATGATTAGTGTTCGGAACACCAGTAGAACATTCAACTATTGTAGTTTATAAAAAAATAGCCGGTAAATTCATAACGGCACCTGCCTTAGTTTAAGAATAGATTGCTGGGGTGATTATCTAGCATTTCATTTTTAAGGCTTTCTTGAGCAGGAAGGTTGGAGAGCCAAATACCAAATAAGGCTTTTTTAAAGGCAAGTGATTTAATCGTGGTAACAACCTCTCCTTTGCTAATGACCTTAATTCCTGTGGCACTGGTATAGACGAGATCGATGACATCGTTGGTGGTTAATGTCTTTTGGAAAAAGGTTGAAAAATGATCAATTTCTTTTTGAAGCGCTTCAGTTTTCCCCCCCATCGAATGTTTAAATCCTTGTTTAATAGCATTCAATATTTGTTCTGAGGTAATCAGTGGTGAGATGATTTTTATCCGAATCGCCATGGTTTCATCCGCCATCATCACGTCATTACCATTTGCTGATTTAGCGCGTAGATAAAGCCCTGCGGAGTACAGTCGAATCATTACTTTAGTACGAAATCCCGTACCGTTTAAAACCAGCGACTGACCATTGACTAACATTTTATTGGGGTAGGTTAAACTACCGCCACTATAGCTGTAAGTATAAGCACTGCTGGGGACAAAGAATAAGCTCCAAAGCATGATGTAGTTCACTGTACGCATAAAGTAACCCCTTTTTTTAAAACGGTACCGTCATTAATAGCTTCATTAAATCGGATCAATATTTTCTCTGCCTCTTTTACGCTTAAGTTTTAAGGGTTGTCGTCCTTAAAGCTAAGTTAGCAAATATCAACAGAACCTAGTATAAGATAGTGACCCTATCTGTTGCTTATAGATCCCTAATATTATTGATATAGTCTGCAAAAGTATAAATTTTGACCGCTTTGGTGGTATTTTTTCTCAAATAACGTCCAATAGTCTTTCGGCGTAAAAAGTTCAGGGGATATTTTAGGCTGTTTCGGTACAGCAATCTGAAAGGTGTGGCAAAATTCTTGTGCGTAAATTAACCAGTTAGTACGCAATTCAATCGTTCCACCTAATGCGAGTAAACTGGGATAGCTTGGATGAGCGTGCCAGCGACGTTTTAGTTGCGATGATTTTGGGTAAGGGTTCGGATAAAGTAGGAAATGTTGGCTAAGTTTCCATTGAGCTTGTTGTGCTAAACGCCAAAAGTCAGCACATTCAGCCTGTACTAACCGTGCATTATCAGGCAGTGCTTCTGAGTAGGTTTTGCTTAGGCGTTTCGCAGAGCGATCAATACCAATGACGAGTGCTTCAGGATGATTTTGAGCAATGTGACGGGTACTTAAGCCTGTCCCACAGCAGGAGTCAAAAATTAAGGGAGCAGTGTGTTGTTCTACTTGTTTTCGAATAGCATCAAAGGCTTGTTGGGTGTGATTGGCAATTGGGCGTTGATAGTGAGTGTTTAAATGCTTGTTAACAATAGTTTCCAGTTTCGGGTGCATTCCGTCTTGATTGGACTGAATGCACCGCGAGCGTGCTGTTTCTAAAGCAAGTTTAGTTGCTTTCATGCAATGCTTTAATCAGATCCATATTAAGATAATGATGTTCGCCTGCATCACCCTCTAAAACGTGAAATCCTTCATCAGCTGTTCCCATTTGATCTAATACAATCACAGCGCCTGCAAAATCATCCCCTTTGGTGTAGCCATTAACGGTAATAATCGTTTTAAGGTCAGCTGCAAGTGATGATTTAACCCCGTTTAAAGAGTCTTCAAACGCGATGCAAACCTCAGGTGATAGCTTCATTTGTTCCATTGCCCATGTGTAAATATCAGGTGCTGGTTTTTTGGCAGGGACAATATCCCCTGCGGCAATTACTTCAAACCAATCATTCGAGGCTTCGCCTAAGGTGGCGGTAAGTAAATAGGTTACATTAGCAGGGGTGGTGGTGGTTGCAATGGCTAAACGTAGACCTGCTTTACGCGCTTCATTGATCAGGGCTTCAACACCAGGACGAAGTGGAATCGCCCCAGATTGGAGTAACTCAAGGTAAAAATGTGTTTTGCGTTGATGAAGATTGGCGGCAAAAGCTTGTACGTCACCCCCGACATCAAAATCGTTTAAATAACTTTCAATATAAAGACGTATACGCTCTTTTCCCCCCGTTACACTGAGTAATTCTCCGTACAGCTCGACGGTCCAATCCCAGTCTAACCCTGCTTCTTTAAAGGCTTGGTTAAAGGCAACACGATGCCCATCGCGTTCGGTATCGGCTAGTGTTCCATCGACATCAAAAATTAATGCTTCTAGTTTTGCCATTGTTGTATTCTCTTGAGGTTTTTTTGAATTTAAAGGTGAGGATGAAGTCGGTTTAGCCTGATCGGATAATTGCAAATCTAACTGAGGGTAGCGTTTATCAATATCTTGTATTTCTCCTAAGCTGGGCATTTGATTTAAAGAGTCCAGATTGAAGTAATCTAAAAGTTGACGGGTTGTTCCGTACAGTGCAGGTCGCCCTGGAACTTCTTTGTGCGCAACAACGCGTATCCATTCTCGTTCTAATAAGGTTTTGATCATATTAGAACTAACGGCAACACCGCGAATAGCCTCAATTTCTGCGCGGGTGGTGGGTTGTCGATAAATAATTAAAGCTAACGTTTCCAGCAAAGCCCGAGAATAACGAGGAGGACGTTCATCCCAATGTTTTGAGACCCAATGTTTATAGGCAACTTGGGTTTGATAACGGTAACCGCTGGCTACTTTTATTAATTCAAATCCTCGGGTAGCATTGTCTTTTTTGAGTTCTTCTAAGGCTATTCTAATGGCTTGACCTTGTACCTGATCTTCTTGATCAAAAAAATGCATTAATTGATCTAATGATTGCGGTTTATTAGCACTGAGTAAGATCGCATCCAGTATTTTTTTGAGTTTTTCTGCTTCCATTAGCTTGATTCAGTTGGTGAGAGAAGAGGAGGGGGACTTAAGATAGGCTGGTTGCTGTTTTGATATACAAGGGGGCATAAGCTTCTTTTTGTATAATATCAATAACTTGTGATTTAAGTAGCTCAAGTATGGCTAAGAAGGTCACAACAACACCTAAACGTCCTTCTTTAAGGGTAAATAAGTGGTTAAAATCAATAAAATCCTCTTTTTTTAATTGCATCAGTACAGAGGACATACGTTCCCGAACGGAGAGGGATTCTCTTTTAATTTTATGGTGTGTTGTTAAGTCGATTCGTTTAAGAATACCCTGAAAAGCAAAGATAATGTCTTTGAGTTCAACCTCTGGGTAAACCACTTTTTTTTCTTCGCGTAGGATTTCAATGTTTGACGGAAAATAATCCCGTTCTTTTCGAGGCAGTTGATCAATCGCAATGGCCATGGTTTTAAAGCGTTCGTATTCTTGTAAACGTCGTACTAATTCGGCGCGTGGATCATTTTCATCCTCAACTGTTTCCCGTTGAGGTAATAACATACGGGATTTTATTTCAGCTAATAGTGCCGCCATAACTAAATATTCGGCGGCAAGGTCAAGGTTAACGCGGTGCATAAGTGCCACATAATCCATATATTGGCGGGTGATTTCAGCAATAGGAATATTTAGAATATCTAAATTCTGACGACGAATCAGATAGAGCAGTAAATCCAACGGCCCTTCAAAGGTTTCTAGAAAGACTTCTAAGGCATCAGGCGGAATATATAAATCTTCAGGCAACGCTTGCAGTGGTTCGCCTTGAACGATCGCACAAGGTGAATCACTGTATTTAGGTATAATCGGTTCGGCATGTTCCTGATCAGGCATTCGCTGTTGTTATGCTAAGAAAAATTAGAAAAACGCATGGCTTCAACCACATCATCTAAGGTTTCACGGGCGATTTCACGCGCCGCTTCACTGCCTTCAATAATAATATTTCTTACCGCTTCTGGGTCTTTCTCAAACATGACAGCACGCTCGCGCATGGGGTCAAGCTCGGCTTGTACGGCTTCGATCACAGGTTTTTTACACTCCAAACAACCAATACCTGCGTTAGTACAGCCTTCCTGTACCCATTCACGTCGCGCTTTATCAGAATAAACTAAATGCAGTTGCCATACAGGGCATTTTTCTGGATCACCTTTATCGGTAAGGCGCATTCGTGCAGGGTCAGTTGGCATGGTGCGGATGCCTTTATCAACGTCATCAGCTGAACTGCGCAATGGAATGGTATTGCCATAGGATTTAGACATTTTTTGTCCATCTAAGCCCGGCATTTTTGAAGCGTTAGTGAGTATGGCATTGGGTTCAGGTAAGATAATTTTACTAATACCCTCCAAATAACCAAAGAGACGCTCTCTATCTCCGACAGAGATATTGCGTTGAGCATCCAGCAAAGCTTGCCCTTTAAGTATTGCTTCTTTATCGCCTGTTTCTTGATAAGCTTTGCGATAATTACGGTACATTTTCGCACTTTTTTTTCCCATTTTAACAATGGCTTTTTCTGCGCGCGCTTCAAAGTCAGATTCTTTGCCATAGACAAAATTAAAGCGTCGTGCGATCTCACGGGTTAATTCAATATGTGAGACTTGATCTTCACCCACAGGAACTAAATCTGCTTTATAAATAAGAATATCAGCTGCTTGCAATAAAGGGTAGCCCAGAAAACCAATGGTCGAAAGATCATGTTGCTTGAGTTTCTCTTGTTGATCTTTATAGGTGGGGATGCGCTCTAGCCAGCTAACAGGGGTGAGCATGGAAAGCAGTAAATACAGCTCGGCATGTTCAGGTACTTGAGATTGTAGAAAAATAGTCGATGAACTGGGGCTAATCCCTGCGGCAAGCCAATCAACGACCATTTCAGTAACGTGTTGAGGCACTTGTGAGGGGTCTTTATAATGGGTCGTGAGTGCATGCCAATCGGCGGCGAAGAAAAAGCACTCATGCTCATATTGCATTTCAACCCAGTTTTTTAAGACCCCATGATAATGGCCTAAATGTAATGCGCCCGTGGAACGCATACCCGAAACAACACGGTGGTTTTGCTTTGAATTAGAGATCATACAAAATAAAGAACACAGTAATTAAAAAAAGAGAATAAAATAAATGTTTCCCTACTAGGAACAAACGGTTTGATTGTTAATCCTTTGGTATTCGTCTTCTAAATACCAAAAAAACCAAAGAATGTTTTAACAACAAAAACAATAACGGGTTGGAAAGCACCAATATAGACCAATGCCAGCAGAATAAAGAAGCCATAGGGTTCTATTTTGTCCAAAACATCTGATATTTTGGCAGGAACAACGGCAGCAAGTACCCGCCCACCATCTAAGGGAGGAATGGGGATCAGATTAAAGGTAAAGAGCACCAAGTTGATAATGACACCGGCATAAGCCATGTCTTGAAAACCTTTTGCAATGGCAGGTTCTGTTATAAATTGTTGTGTTATTGCCAGTATAATGACCCAAAGCACGGCCATAACGATATTGGATAAGGGCCCAGCAAGAGCAACAATCGCCATATCCCCGCGCGGATTTTTAAAATTACGCATATCAACAGGGACAGGTTTTGCCCAACCAAAAACAATCGGACTGGAAAGGACTAATAAAATAATAGGCAGTGCGATTGTTCCGATAGGATCAATGTGTTTTATTGGGTTTAGGGATAATCGCCCCATCAGACGTGCGGTACTATCGCCTAATTTATTAGCCATCCAACCGTGTGCGACTTCGTGTAAAGTGATGGCAAATAATACAGGCAATGCCCATACGGCAATATTATAAATAATTTTGTCAAAATCCATAATTTAAGATACGTTATTTTAAGGATAAAAATGAGGAGGGGAAGATGAAAACTAATGGCTTTTTAGCCAGCTAATATTGCCTTGTCCTTCTCTTAACACAATGGGGTGGTCTGCCATTAAATCAATAACGGTGGTAGGATTATGTCCGCTGTAGCCACCATCAACAATCAGATCAACGTGTTGTTCTAATGCCAAACGAATCTGATAAGGGTCAGTCATTGGTAGACCATCTTCAGGTAAAATTAAGGTGCTTGACATCAGTGGCTGTCTTAATTCATCTAAAATATATTGAGTGATAATATTATCAGGAATGCGGATGCCAATCGTTTTACGCTTAGGGTTTTGAATTCGTTTAGGGACTTCCCTACTGGCTTTGAGGACAAAGGTATAAGGGCCCGGTGTGACTGACTTTATTAAGCGATAATTAATATTATCAACAATCGCGTATTGTGATATTTCAGAAAGGTCTCTACACACTAGCGTAAAATTATGTGCTTTACCCAAGCCTCTAATGTTACGAATACGCTCAGCGGCTTTCTTGTTATCTAAAAGACAACCGATAGCATAGCTAGAATCAGTAGGGTAAATAATAACGCCACCACGCTCAAGGGTATCAACCGTTTGTTCAATTAAGCGAATTTGTGGGTTTTCAGGATGAATTTGAAAATACTGGCTCATTGGTGGTTCAACAGTGTAAAATGCGCCATTCTATCACGAAGGCATTAAGGGGCGTGCACAATATCATGCCTGTTCCTAATAACCGCCTTTTTATATCCTATTTCTTCACAGCGGCACAGTTCGCATTCACTTCAATTCCTATAAATATCCTTTATGAAAGCACTTTTTGATTTTTTCCCTGTTTTATTTTTCTTTTTAACCTATAAATTCTACGAAAGTTTGCCCGTAGGATTGATTAATGCCGCAAACCAGCTCCCTTATGTAGAATTGACACCTAATAATCCTAAAGATGCTATTTTTATGGCAACGCTAGTGATTATTATCGCGACTCTTTTACAAAATATATTTCATTGGTTGGTGTATCGTCGTCTTGAAAAAATGCACCTGATTTCATTGGGTATTTTGCTTATCTTTGGTACGTTAACGCTTATTTTAAAGAACCCTGATTATATTGCATGGAAAGTGACAATTTTTAATTGGGTTTTTGCGGCGGTTATTCTCGGTAGTTCCTTTATTGGAGATAAACCTTTGATTGAGCGGATGATGTCACACGCGATTAGTGTTCCCTCACCAATATGGAAAAAGGTTAACTTGTCTTGGGGTATCTTCTTTATTATTGTCGGTGCATTAAATCTTATTGTGTATGAAATATATGCAAAACAAATGGATAATTTAGATGCATGGGTTAACTTTAAAATGTTTGGTATTCTAGGCCTCACGATTGTCTTTATGGTGGGTCAAGGTCTTTATATTAGTAAACACGTAGAAGAGGTAAAAGAATAAGCATGTTATATGCGATTATTTCAGAAGATATAGAAAATAGTTTGGATAAACGACTCAGTGTTCGTCCGTTACATCTTGAACGATTGCAACAATTAAAATCGCAAGGACGCTTGATTCTTGCGGGTCCGCACCCATCTATTGATAACGAGGAAGCAGGAAGTGCAGGCTTTTCAGGAAGCCTAATTGTCGCTGAGTTTTCGTCATTACTAACCGCTCAACAATGGGCAGATGCTGACCCTTATGTTGAGGCTGGTGTTTACGTAAAAGTGACGGTTAAACCGTTTAAAAAAGTACTTCCTTAGACGTTACTAAATGTTTGATAGTATTCTATTTTCCTCTTTATGAACCCTTTTAAAGAACGATATCGCATCACGGTGTCGTTCTTTTTGGTTGTTCTGTGGAGATCAGAATAGATTGTCAATCAATATAAACGCTGAGTCTAAGGGGTGAGAGTTTAATAGTGTTCTAAACTATAGTGCAGGGTTTTTGTTGCAAATGTATTATTCTTAACGATTGATACCTTTCGATTAAACAATAAGCTAGAACAGGGCGCTTATTTTATTCTTATTCCTAAACAGTAAAAAATTAAATTCATGAACAAATTTCAACAACATAGAGATAAAACGATGCGCGCTACTTTTAGAATGAATCAATTAATAAAAAAACCATTACTAGCAACTGCTCTCTTAAGTCTGGGTCTTGTGCTAGGTGTTGCACAAGCTAACGAAGAAAAAGCAGAAGCAACAAAAACAAAAGCTGCGGATGTTGTTGTTGCTACGGTTAATGGCGATAACATCATGAAAAGTTCTTTGGATGGTTACTTACAGGTCATTAAACGATCGCCGAGTGGTAGCGATGTTAAAGCATCAGAAGCTTTAGATGACTTAGTAGCAACAGAGCTTGCACTTCAAGAAGCAAAGAAAACAGACATTCTGTCCCGCGATGCCGTAAAGAAAAAAATCAGTGATTTTACCCGTAATGTTATTTTAACCACTTGGACAAAGGAAAAAGTACAATCCTTTAAAATAACGGATGCTGAAATCAAAACAGAATTTGATGAAACCATTAAAAAATTGGCAGCAAAAGAGTTTAATGCACGTCATATTCTTTTAAAGACAGAAGCTGAAGCAAAAGTGGTGATTAAGGAAGTTGCAGGCGGTACTGACTTTGTTAAAGTGGCGAAAGATAAATCGACAGGTCCCTCTGCGTCTAATGGAGGAAGTTTAGGTTGGTTTAAAGCACAAACAATGGTGCCAGCGTTTGCCGATGCCGTAAAAAATATGAAAAAAGGGGATGTTTCAACCACCGCTGTTAAAACACAATTTGGTTGGCATGTGATTAAGTTAGAAGATGTTCGTGATGCTAAGTTACCAAGCTTAGATGCACTTAAGCCAAAGATCAGTCGTAAGATTTCTCAAAAGAAAATGTTAGCTTATATGGATGAAATTAAGAAAACGGCTGATGTTAAATTGATGTTACCAGAAGAGAAAAAAGCAGTTGTTAAAGAAGAAGCGAAGCCAGCCGTTGCTGCGCCAGCACCTACGGCAACCCCTGCACCTGTAGTCGCACCAAAATAATATTTTATAAGCGATCGTTCTAAACATTAAAGGGTAGTCTCGAATTTTAGCGAGACTACCCTTTTTTTATGGTTTATTAAACGACTGTAGAATGAAGGGCTTATATAGACTGTGATAGGATGGCATTTAGAATGTCTTAATCGATATTTAATTTAATACAGTTATCTAAAAAATAGCTAACAATAAAAAGGAAACATATTATGAAATCGGCTTGGAAAGAATTTCTTATTGATAATGGTGCTGAGTTTGAAGCGGATCAACTGGTCTCTTTTGGTAATCCCAGTCGAGAAAGTCGAATTCCTCCACAAGGTTCAGTACTCTCAGACTTGTCAGATCGCGGTATTATTCAAGTGCAAGGTAATGATGCCGAAGATTTTTTGCAGAATCAACTAACCAACGATATTCGCCGTGTCACTGAATCAACGCATCAGCTCAGTGCGTGGTGTTCTCCTAAAGGGCGAGTGATTGTTAATTTCCGTATCTTTAAACGGGGAGATGCTTATTTCTTAATGCTGTCTGCTGATTTAGTCGAGCGGGTACTTAAAAAATTGCGAAGGTATGTGATGATGTCGAAAGTCACTTTGGAGGATGTTTCTGAGCATTTTATCCATTTTGGCTATGCTGGAGAATATGCCGAAAAAGAATTGGAAAATATTATTGGTCAAACCAATATGCCACGTGAAATGACACAAACATTACAGCGGGATAGTTTAAGTATTTTGCGCTTATCAGGTACTGTGCCTCGCTTTGAAATTCTTGGTGAATTAGATGATGCCAAGCAGTTATGGGATAACTGCAATGTACACGCTGCGCCAGTTAGTCGCCAAGGTTGGGATTATCTGAATATTGTTGCAGGACTACCTGTGATCAGTGCAGAAAGTTCAGAAGCATGGATTCCTCAGATGTTGAATTTACAATTAATTGATGGGGTTGATTTTAAAAAGGGTTGTTACCCAGGTCAGGAAATAGTCGCACGTTTAAAATATTTGGGTAAAAACAAGCGGCGTATGTACCGTATTGAGATTGATACTGATAAGACGGTAGCCATTGGACAAAAAATTTATGCCAAAGGACTAACCGATAGCGAGGCAGGAAAAATTCTGACATCTGTAGTGAATCCCCAAGGTAAAATCGAAGCATTGGCAATACTTAAAATTGCTCAAGCCGATAAGTCATTATGTATCAACACAACCAATAAAGTGACTGTGCTTGAGTTGCCTTATAGTGCTGATAATGATTAGTTATTAGGGGGTAACATTAATGAGTA
Source organism: Cocleimonas sp. (assembly GCA_023146545.1). Classification (GTDB taxonomy): domain Bacteria; phylum Pseudomonadota; class Gammaproteobacteria; order Thiotrichales; family Thiotrichaceae; genus JAGLBW01. Next base: position 1,171 of record JAGLBW010000043.1, on the reverse strand, counting down.
ATACGGCTTCATATCAAAAAAAAAACACGTATTGATTCTTCATGGCGTTTTAATGAAGGCTTTTGAGATGTTTTATTTAGTTTCTCAATTGCGGCAACAGGGGTTTATCGTTCATGCGCTGTCTTATGATTCTGTTTTAAAAACACCAAAGGAAAATGCGAAGCGACTTTATCAAAAAATCAGTGCGTTACGATTAAATCAATTGCACCTTATTGGGCATAGTTTGGGGGGTATTATGATATTGCATTTATTAGCAACATTTAATGACCTGCCCAAAGGACGGGTTGTAATGCTAGGGACACCAATAAAGGGAAGCTGGTTTGCAAAGACGCTAAAATCTTGGTTCCTCATTAATCAATTATTGCGGAATAGCATGATACAAGGCTTATCAGGAAAAGATATTCCAGAGTGGAATTCAACACGAGAATGGGGAATGATTGCGGGGCGATACCGTTTTGGTATGGCAACGTTATTAGGTGGTTTGCCTGAAGCAGGTGATGGTGCGGTAATGATCAAAGAAACCTATCATGAGGCGATTAAAGAACACCTTATTTTACCAATAGCACATACTCAATTTTTATTCTCTAAAGAAACCGCTGTTTATATTGCAACGTTTCTTAATAGAGGAACCTTCGTTCAAAACTCGGCTGTAGAAGGGCTTAATCCATCGCCTTAGACAACTCTAAAAAAGTTATAGAATACTGCTTATTTATCAATGTGAAAAATTGCCCAGAGAAAGAATTTAAGCACCTCGACTTAGGGAATAAACGTAATAATCTAGGACTTACGCATTGTCGGAAGTCCTACATTTTGGTAGTTATCAAGTCCCGACAGATCATAAACTTTTTTCTTAAATAATTCAGGTGACTTTTCCTACCCTTCTTTTAGCTTCTGAATAGGCGTATGACCGATATTACGCTGAGGAGCTTCTGGATGGATAATCCTTTTAAATGCTTACCTTGGCATCATTTAACCTTTCATAAAGGACTTCTCTTGCTCTGTAGAGAGCATAACGCCTTTGAGGAATAGGTTTTAACATGGCACCTGACATCCTGAGTTAAACCCAATAGCGTTGGCATGGAACAAAATGAAAACCGACCGACGTAAACAAAGAGCAAGAACGGTAGATACACCCTGCGCTGTTTATGCAGACGCTCTCGAATCAATTACT
>JAGLBW010000042.1 GCA_023146545.1 Cocleimonas sp. | reverse complement strand
ACGTGCTGGTACAACAGCTTTCTATTGGGGTGTTGAGGGTTTGTCGAGCTGTTGTTTCACCTTTTCCAACCAATAACCCTGCCGTTATTGCTGAAATAATTGCGGCAATTGGGCGAGTAATCGCCATAACAGGACCTAATAAAGCATAGGTTACCATAACGGAATCAACCCCTGTCTCGGGTGTTGAAATCAAAAAGGACGTGGTTGCTGCTTTTGATGCACCTGCTTGACGCAAGCCTAAGGCGGCAGGGAGTACACCACAAGAACATAAGGGTAACGGTGCGCCTAATAAAGCGGCTTTAAGGACTGACGAAAACCCTTCGCCTTTAAGGTGTTTTTCCAACCAAGCCGTTGGTACAAGGGTTTTAATCAATCCTCCAATGATTAAACCTAAAACCAACCACGGCGCAGCATCTAAGGACAACATGAGAAAATTTTCAAAAAATAGATTAAGGTTCATAATGTCGCCTTAAACTTGTTGAGGCTATTGAGAATGGTACATTCTGTTGCGGGTTCTTGTCCGCCACAGCAAATATCAGTAATTGATTTTAATGCTTTTTGCATTTTTTCTAACGCTGCCATTTTTTGCTCAATGGTTTGAAGTTTTTTCAATGCAATCGCTTTAACATCAAAGCAACTGTAATTTTCAGCATTAACGCGTAACGCTAATAAATCACGGATTTCACTGAGTGAAAAGCCGACTGCTTTCGCACGTTGAATAAAATAAACTTGCTCACAATCCTGTTCGGAATAGTCTCGATAGCCATTATGATCGTTGATGAGCGGGGAGAGTAGTTTTTGTTTTTCCCAAAAGCGTAGCGTTTCAGCGGGTAGATCGGTTTGTTTGGAAAGCTGTCCAATAAGCATAATAACACCAAAGAATGAATGAACTTATGGCGTATCATAAACCTTAAAGTAAGCTACAAGGTAAAGTGGTTATTGGGGATAGGGCTGTTTTTGATGAAAGCAGGTTGCTGTACGGATTATCCAAAAATACTTTTATTATTATTGTTTGTAAAGCCAGCATAATACAATTTCACTGTATAAAATATAAACATTTTTACTTGTGTCTCTATTTGATTAATAATATCTTTGGCCAATATTAGTTTTTTTAGAGGCTTGGTTTTAGGCTGTTTTTAAGGTTTTCTAAACCTTTGTTTTTTCTTCGGTACTTCTATAAAAATTAAGGGAATTCTTTATAAAATACCGCAACCTAAAACAGTCATTTCGGACAATAATAATACTAACGTAGTAAATAAGTAGGGTTTTTAAAACGTGGATAATGATAATACTCAATCGGATACCTTGGTCGAAGTACAACAAGAGCAAGTGTTACATCTGTACGAAAAAACGGGGCTGAGCTTTTGGGGGAATATCGTGATTGCGATTATTCTTACGGTGATGTTGTCGTTACAAATTGATCCGAGCGAATATATTTATTTGTTTATTTGGTTTGGTTTAGTGCTCGCGGCAAGTTTATACCGACTGCTTGTTTCCCGAAATTTTCAGAAAGAACATAACCTGACAAGGGATAAAATCAACTATTGGGCGAATAAATACATTAATATCAGTACGGGAATTAATGTGATTTGGGGCAGTATTGGTGTGCTTTTTTTCCCTACGCTTGTCTTGTATCAAGGGTTGATGATTCTTTCTTTGCTGAGTATTTTATTAGCTTCTGTTCCTTTATTAGCAATCTCACGCGGTCTTTATTATTTACAAATGTTGATTGTTTTATTGCCCATTAGCGTACATATCTTGCTCATCGGAAATACTGAACATTTTATTATGGCGGTTGCTTTATTTATGGCGACGATTAGTTTATTTGCCGCTGCTAATTACATTCATGAGCTATTATTTGAGCTACAAAAAACTCAAGCTGAATTATTACGCCAAGCCAATACCGATCAATTGACGCGCATTCCTAATCGTCGTCATTATGATCAAACCTTCAAAACAGAGTGGCGGCGGTGCAGTCGTGAAGATTTGCCTGTTTCGATGCTGCTGATAGATGTTGATTATTTCAAAAAATACAATGATAATTTTGGTCACAGTGAAGGTGACCAATGCCTTGTCAAAGTAGCGAGTCAGTTAGGTAATATTTCTCGTCGTCCTGGTGATATTGCTGCCCGCTATGGTGGGGAAGAATTTGCTGTCTTATTGCCCAATACCTCGATTGAAAATGCCATGATGTTAGCTGAACGGTTTCGGGTGAGTATTGAGCGTCTTGATATAAAACATCCCGACTCTGAGTTTGGTGTGGTAACGGTTAGTATTGGTGTGTCGAGTTGTGATCCCATGCAACGCGACCCAAACAATCCTAATACAGATGTTATTTATCCTGCGATGTTGATGAACTCTGCGGATAATGCAATGTATTTGGCGAAACGCCAAGGTCGTAACCGTATTGCTAAACAAGGCTGTGGAGAACAAAAAATAGCAGATGCACTGCGTGAGGAAGCCTTTAAAGATGCCCAACGAACAGAACAAGTCATGGAATACAAAGAACCCGCTTAATCAACTGAAAAACCAGCTAGCAGATTGCCCACCTGCTCAAAGGTTTGCTTTTCATCGTCGTCTTCAGTCGCTCTATAAAAAATTTAATAAGCGACAATTTGAGACCTTACAACGGCAAATAACGGCTACGATTGAAAAGCGACAACAGCGTTTAAAAAACTTACCCACCCCGACTTATCCCGAACAACTTCCCGTGTCCAACCGACGGGAAGAAATCATGAAAACCATTGCTGATAACCAAGTTATCATTCTCTGTGGTGAAACGGGGTCGGGTAAAACGACTCAAATTCCTAAAATGTGTTTAGCGCTTGGGCGGGGCGTTAATGGCTTGATTGGTCATACTCAACCCCGACGTTTAGCTGCTCGTAGTGTTGCTACCCGAATTGCAGAAGAATTGCATTCAGTGCTCGGTGAAACCGTGGGTTATAAAGTACGTTTTCATGAGAAACATAATTCTAACACCTATATTAAATTAATGACTGATGGTATTTTATTGGCAGAGATTCGTTCTGATCGTTTTCTTAATCAATACGATACGCTTATTATTGATGAGGCACATGAGCGCAGTCTTAATATTGATTTTATTCTGGGTTATTTGAGTTGGCTATTACCACGACGTAATGATTTGAAAGTGATTATTACCTCTGCAACGATTGATCCTCAACGTTTTTCCAAGCACTTTAATAACGCCCCTATTATTGAAGTATCAGGACGTACCTTTCCTGTTGACCTTCATTATCGCCCGCTGGTGAGTGACAATGAAAACGATAAGGAGCGTAATTTAATCGAAGCGGTGATTGATGCTGCTGATGAATTACATCGTTTGGGAGCGGGTGATATTTTAGTGTTCTTTTCGGGTGAACGTGAAATTAGAGAAGCCGCTGAAGCATTACGTCGACATCATCCGCCGAGTACCGAAATATTACCCTTGTTTTCGCGCTTAAGTGGTAGCGAACAAAACCGTATTTTTCATCCCAGCGGGCGGCATCGTATTATTTTAGCCACCAATGTTGCTGAAACCTCATTAACCGTCCCCGGTATTAAATACGTTATTGATACTGGTTTAGCGCGTATTTCGCGCTATTCATGGCGTTCTCGCATTCAACGCTTGCCGATTGAGCGTATTTCGCAAGCCTCTGCGAATCAACGTTCAGGGCGTTGTGGACGGATCAGTGATGGGGTCGCAATTCGTTTATACAGTGAGGATGATTTTCAAGGGCGTGATGAATTTACTTCGCCTGAAATTATGCGAACTAATTTAGCCGCGGTTATTTTACAAATGTCAGTACTTAATTTGGGTAAGATCGAAAACTTTCCCTTTGTTGAACCGCCTGATCATCGGATGATACGGGATGGTTTTAAATTACTGTACGAGATTGGAGCCGTTGATAGCGATCAAAAAATAACATCACTGGGACGACGTTTAGCCTATTTGCCGATTGATACCCGTTTAGCACGGATGCTGTTAGCGGCTCATGATGAGGGCGCATTACATGAAGTGCTGATTATTGTCAGCGCGCTTGCCATTCAAGACCCTCGTGAACGTCCCTTGGATAAACAGCACGCTTCAGATGAAAAGCACAGCCGTTTTAAAGATGAAAAATCGGATTTTATGAGTTATTTATTGTTGTGGGATTATTATCAACAGCAACAAAATGAACTGACCCAAAATAAATTACGGCGGTTGTGCAAAAAAGAATATTTATCTTATCGACGGTTAAGGGAATGGTCTGATACGCATCAACAACTCCGTTTGAGTTTATACGATGCCAAACTTAAACCAACCCGCCAAAAAGCCAGTCGAGAGGCGATTCATCGTAGTTTATTAACAGGGTTATTAGGTCATATTGGTTTTCAAGAGGAAAAGCGCGAATATCAAGGCGCGAATAACCGTAAATTTCATCTCTTCCCTGGCTCAGGACTGGCTAAAAAAAACCCAAAGTGGGTAATGGCAGCAACCTTAGTTGAAACTTCCCGTCTGTATGCCAGAACGGTTGCAATGATTCAACCTCAATGGGTAGAGCAACTTGGTAAGCACCTCATCCGCCATCACTACAGTGAACCCCATTGGGAGAAGCGTCCTGCACAAGTCGGAGCATATGAGCGTACCTCGTTGTACGGGATTACGATTACGGCACAACGTCGTATTAATTACGGTGCGATTGATCCTGTTATTTCACGGCAACTTTTTATTCGTCATGCTCTGGTTTATGGTGAATATGTTTGTAAAGCACCTTTCTTTCGGCATAACCTTCGATTAATTGAATCAATTGAAACACTGGAAGCAAAATCACGCCGCCGTGATATTTTAGTGGATGAAGATACCTTGTATGATTTTTATGAGAAACGCCTGCCCTCCACAATTTACAGTGGGAAAGCATTCGAAATATGGCGTAAAAAAATTGAACAGGATAATCCTGAAGGTTTGTTTTTAAACCGCGAGCTATTAATGCAACGTGATGACTCTCATGTGGATCACCTACAATATCCTGACCATTTAAGTATCCAAGGTATGACACTGCCATTACGTTATCATTTTGAGCCAGGGAAGCACAATGATGGTGTAACATTGCGTGTTCCAATGATCCTCTTAGGACAGCTTAAATCAGCTCCTTTTGAATACCTTGTTCCCGGTCTTTTAGAAGAGAAAATCATTCAGTTTATTCGTAGTTTACCGAAACAAATCCGCAAACAATTTGTCCCCGCCCCCGAATACGCTAAAGCATGTCAAGAGTCGATTCAAGCCAGTCTTACACCGTTTATTAGCGCAGTGGCTCACCAATTGCATCGAATGACAGGGAATAAAATTGAGAAACAGCACCTTGATAAGATCCAATTTGATGATCATCTGTTAATGCGTTTTGAAGTGGTGGATGAAACCGCGCGCGTGATAAAAGCAGGGCGTGATCTGGATGAGTTGAAAGGAATTGCTCGTAAGAAAATTGGGAATCAGGTTGAAAAACAAGAAAGCCATGCCCTTGAGCGTGAAGGGATCGTGACATGGGATTTTGAAGCGTTACCTAAAACCGTTGTGATTGATAGTTTTGGTATGAAAATCAAAACATGGGTTGCTTTGGTGGATCAAAAAAATAGTGTTGCGATTAAACTCTTCGACACTCCAGAGAAGGCACAGCAACAACAAGGGTTACTTCGCTTATTGATGTTATCGGCTACCAAAGAGCACCGCTATTTAAAACACAACTTACCCCATATTCAACAGCTTTGTTTACGCTACGCCTCAATAGGACGGTGTGATGAATTAAAGAAAAGCATTATAAGAAACACTTTTCGGCTTACCTTTGATACGGATCATTTAGTATGCAATACCCAACCCGTTTTTGAGGCACATCTAACCGCTCATCGTACAAAATTAATCTCACAAGCTACTGAGATTTGTCATCAACTGGATACCCTATTAGGCTTTTATTACCGTGTAAAAAAGGGATTAAAAGGGTACATCAGCCCGCTTTATCTGGAAGCACTTAGTGATATCAATGAACATCTTAATTGCTTGGTTTACCCCAACTTCCTAGATGCATTAACACTGCACGAGTTGCGCCAATATCCACGTTATTTTAAGGGCTTACAACGTCGCCTTGATAAATTAATGGATAGCCATCATCGAGACCGTGGATTGCGTTTACAAATTCAAACACACTGGCAACGCTATCAATTATTGATCGAAAAAGAAAACGGAAGAGAGGCTTCTTTCAGTCAACAAAAAAAAGAGGCATTACAACACTATCGTTGGATGTTAGAAGAATTTCGTATATCACTTTTTGCACAAGAACTTGGAACTGCACTACCTATTTCAGAAAAACGCTTAAAAAAATATTGGCGTGGGATTATGGAAATGTGAGGTGTTACTTATTCGTTCTTGACGATGATATCACTTCAATAGATCACTTTTTTATCGTTCATCTTATTTTATTAGAGGGTAATGCGTGCAAACAACTCAATTAATCCATTCTGTAATTGTTCTACTGGTTTTTTGTTTCCTATCCTGTTTAAGCTTCCCTGTTAATGCCGTCAGTGGATCAGCGGTTGAAGAGATTATGACAGATATTAATCGGCAATATCAACGCTTGGGTTTACCAAATGATGGTCGTATTACTTTTGAAGAAATGGCACTACTAGACAGTAGACCGTATCAAATTAGAAAGTACAATGTTGTTAAAAAAATTAGAAAGTCGAGTGACAATAGTGAGCTTATTTTTATTTTAGCAGGGCAATCTAATATGACAGGCTATGGCACAACGGCTCAACTTCCCTTAGCCTATCAGCGCACTCCGCCTAATGTTCAATTTTATCTGAATGACTATCCTGCTGAAATGAGCACATTTCCACGCTTTGGCCCTGAAGTTGGTTTTGCGCATACACTTGCACGTCGTTTTCCCCATAAAAGCATCAAACTGATAAAATTTGCTGTTGGTGGAACATCGCTTTATGCGTGGGCTCCACAGTGGCGTGCCGATAAAGCCCGATTAACCCATAATGCTAATGTTGGCTCTTTATTCAAAAAACTACTCCAGACCATTAAAATTCATACTAATAAAAGAGGCTCACAATTAGCAGGTATTCTTTGGATGCAAGGTGAAACCGATGCCCGTTATCCCAGCACCGCGAATAATTATTCGCGACACTTATCACAATTTGTAACCGCATTACGCCAAGAACTAAAAGCACCTCACCTCGCTTTTTTTATGGGCGCGATTAATCCTCCTCCGCAATTCTTTCCCTACCTTCAAGTGGTACGTAAAGCACAGCGGGAATTAATAACAAGTATTGATAATAGCCAGCTTGTGTCAACCAAAGGGCTGGCGAAAGGTAATGATCATTTGCATTACAATACCGATGGACAATTAGTGCTAGGTATTCGCTTTGCGCGTGCTTATATTGCCGCAATGCGTTAAGAAGGAAAAGGTTTAATCATGTACATCTGTTTGTCTGTAAAATTTATAAGGTATCGATTCTTAATTTTTATGATCAGGCGAATCGTGTAAAGCACGATTCGATATTGTGCTTGAATCTCTTGAATTAGGCCTAAGTGTATTTCATACCCTTTGTATCTTTGTTATTATGCGAGGCAAAAAATTAAGCTTGATTTTAGAACTACTATCTGACCTTTTTACGCTTTTATCGGTAAAGCGATCGTGAAAATAGTCTCTATCTCTTATTTTGTCGAGGGTGTAAAATAGGAGGACTTTAAAACCGCAATGGTACAAGATATTAAGAGTTTGTAACAGTGCTTAGAAACGCAAGTATGCTACATCCGCTGATGCGGCATGCTACTTTTGTGTCACCGCTGAAATGCTCTCAGAATGGTTACATGGATAGTTATATTCCCCCATTAAAATATAACATCTGTTGAATAGTTGAAAATGTCTTCTCTAACGTTAATTAATCATCTTATTGCTTAAATTGTTTAGAGCAACACATTGTTTTTAGGAGATGATCTTCTAAAAATTTTATTTAATGGTTTTTATACTAAATACTTATGACTCTTCTCTAATTCATGGATGAGCACGAGAAAATATAATGAATATTCAAAATAGATTAAATACGGTAAAAAAAGGTCTTTTTTTAGCTTGTCTTACCCCACTTATTTCTGCTGGCAGCTATGCTACCGCGAATGTATTGGAGTTAAGTCAAGATGAAATGAGTTATATTATAGAGGGTAAAATATCAAAAGTTCAGGAAGAACGCCGTTCAGCGATGGCGGTACGAAAAGCGGCGATGGAGCAAGCAGAGAGCACGTCAGATTCAGTTGTAGTGATACGAAAAGCCAATATGGAGCGACCTGCGCCACAACCTAGAGCTAAGCCTATGATTTTGAGAGGCTCTCGGCAAAATGTTCAACGATCACAATACAAGGCTCCTGTTGCTCCTGCGCCTGTTCATCGTATTGTAAGACCTGCACCTGTTCCTGCTAACCTACCTGCATGGCGGAGACCCGTAAGTCACACCATGACCCGTGGTTCTCAGGATGCTATTTTTGCAGCGGCAAAAACTAATAATTTGCGACTGGTAAAACAATTAATCACGGAAGGTGCTGATGTTAATTATCGCAATTTCAATGGTGAAACCGCGCTTCATATTGCCGCATCTTTAGGGAATATGGCAATGGTTCAGTATTTACTTGCTCATGGGGGACAACTTCATTCACGTACTGCAAAGCAATGGCAACCCATTCATCACTCGATTCGTTTTGATCGTGCTATTGTCGCGAATTATTTGCTTTCTCGTGGTGCTTCAATGCGCACTAAAACATCGGATGGTTTAACCGCTTTAGACCTTGCTAAGGCATCTAAAAATCAGAGAATAAAAAGTATTGCATGGAAATATTCTAAGAAATAGGCTCTTTTTTTAAGGGTAATCGTTGTTGAAAACAATCTTTACCCTTTTCTGAAGCCCTGTTCAAAATAATTGTTTAAAAGGTTATCAATAGCAAATCATCTAATATTGCTTGATTTTTAATCAATATTGGTTTCAACAAGGCCTTTGAATAGAAATAACATTGACTCGAAAGTAAAACGCTATATATAATTCAAGCAGCTTGAAACTATGTCTTATATTTATGCAACACCATTTCGATGTTCCCTACATTTAGTACTTCGTCCTGTTCTTCATAATTAATAGCAACACATTTCAGCACCGTTGCCTTGCGATCAAGGTTATCAATTACTCTAGAATAAAATAGGATATTATATGTCTACTACTACAGGAACCGTTAAGTGGTTTAACGAATCTAAAGGTTTTGGCTTCATCGAACAAGAGTCAGGTCCTGACGTTTTTGCTCACTTTAGTGCCATTCAAGGTGCTGGTTTCAAAACATTGGCTGAAGGACAGCGTGTTGAGTTCACGGTCACACAAGGACAAAAGGGTCCTCAAGCAGAGAATATTGTCCCTATCTAGTTTGTTATTTGATGTCTATTTTATAGTCGTCATTTTAGATTAGATCGACCCTTAGAAGCCTGTTCTCGAACAGGCTTTTTTCTGTTTAAAATAAATGCTTTAAGCTAAAATAGCTTGCTCAAAAAAATAATGTTTCCTACCATTATCGTATTTTAAAAATTGCATTTCTGATAAATTGATACTATCTTTAATGTTAATTTATCTCTTTAATTTATGCTATAAGGTTTTAATATGACTGTGTTTTTTCGTCTGAGTATTGTTTTTTTATTACACCCTTTGTTTTTTACTCATACACTACAGGCTACGGAACGATTAGAGGGCTGTTTTGAAGCGACGGAAACCTGTGAAGCTTGGCGTTCAATTCGCAAGAAAACAAATCCTGATGAGATACATCTTAAAAAAGGTAGCTTATATTCGTTGCTTGCAAAAAATAAAGCATCCTCTGCCACTCATTTTCAACTCCTTATTCCCACCGCAAAACCTCAGCGTCGTTGGGTAGCAATTGCATGCGGTAAGGTGTTAAAAAAATGCCCGACTACAATAACAAGCCCTGTTAAAAAAGCATCCCATAATGAGTATTTATTAGCCTTAAGCTGGCAACCAAGCTTTTGTGAAGGACATCAAAAGAAACCTGAATGTAAAACATTAACCGCTCAGCGTTTTGATGCACAACATTTATCCTTACACGGTTTATGGCCTCAACCGCGTGATAATGCTTATTGTCAAGTTAGTATTAAAGATAAGTCAATTGATCGAAGAGGACGCTGGGATTTACTCGCGCCTTTAATGTTATCCACTACCGTGAAAACAGAGCTTAAGATGGTAATGCCTGGTTTTGTGTCTCATTTACAACGGCATGAATGGATAAAACATGGGACCTGTTATGGAAAACCTGCAAATGCTTATTATGCTGATGCAATCCGCTTGCTCCAAGCGGTTAATCATTCTTCAATATCGGCATTATTTAGGGAGCATATTGGAAAGTCGTTGAGTATTAAACAAATTCGTCAACAATTTGATCAAAGTTTTGGTGTAGGCAGTGGTGAAAAAGTAAATTTGCGTTGTGACCGAAAAGGTAGAATTTCTGAATTGTGGATCAATTTAAAAGGTGAGGTATTAACATCCACCTCATTATCGTCTTTACTAAAGTCTGCATCAACAACCCGCTCTAACTGTCAGCAGGGTTTGGTTGATCCTGTATAAAAATACAAGGTGTACGTTCTATTAAGGCATAGTGTTTAACGATTTGCTTATGCTATGATTCTCGGCTTCCTCCAGATGCTAGGCAATACCTTATGAATGAGCGCACCGCAACCGTACAACGTGATACTTTAGAGACCCAAATTAGTATTACGATTAATCTTGATGGTGTGGGTAAAGCACGTTTTAAAACGGATGTTCCTTTTTTAGATCATATGTTAGAGCAAATTGCACGCCATGGCATGATTGATATTGAACTCGAAGCTCATGGTGATTTAAAAATTGATGCACATCATACCGTGGAAGATATTGGCATTACCCTAGGGCAAGCTTTTGATAAAGCAATAGGTGATAAGAAGGGAATTACCCGCTATGGTCACGCCTATGTGCCCTTAGATGAAGCCTTGTCCCGGGTCGTTATCGACTTTTCAGGTCGTCCTGGATTGGAGGATCATATTGATTATCGGCGTTCTCATATTGGAACGTTTGATACGGATTTATTTCACGAGTTTTTCCAAGGGTTTGTGAATACGGCTAAAGTTAGCCTGCATTTAGATAATATTCGCGGGCGCAATGCGCATCATATTGCAGAAACCGTTTTTAAAGCGTTTGGAAGAGCGTTACGTATGGCAGTGGCAATGGATGTTAAAAGAGGGAATACGATTCCTTCCACTAAAGGTACTTTAAACCGCTAGGAATCTGTTCAATAACAGCACTCCTACTGAGTGAAAACCACATTATTTAGTACTTATTTTTGATCAAAAAAGAGGAATCAAGATTCGTATGTCCATCATTGCGATTGTTAATTACAATATGGGTAACCTACACTCGGTTACTAAAGCTTTGGAACATGTTGCGCCAAACGGTACAAAAGTGATACTCAGCGCTTCACCTGAAGAAATTTTAAGTGCGGATAAAATTGTTTTCCCCGGACAAGGTGCGGCACGAGACTGTATGAATGAACTCAATCAATCAGGTTTGGTGGAGGTTATTCGTGAAGCAGCAAGTACCAAGCCCTTCTTAGGTATTTGTATGGGAATGCAAGTATTATTAGAGCATAGTGAAGAACATAATGGTGTTGACTGTATCGGACTTTACAAAGGTCATACCCATGCCTTTGAAGGACGGATACCCGCAAAAGATGAGCAGGGTGAGCGCCTTAAAGTTCCACAGATGGGTTGGAATCGTATTTATCATCAACAAGCTGATCATCCTTTATGGAAAGGGGTTGAAGACGGCTCACGCTTTTATTTTGTACACAGCTATTTTGTTGATCCTGAAGATCAGTCCTTAATGGCAGGGCGCAGTGAGTATGGTCTAAGCTATGCTTCTGCGATTGCTAAAGACAACCTATTTGCAATACAAGCTCACCCTGAGAAAAGTGCAGACGATGGCTTGCAATTATTAAAAAATTTCACCCAATGGGACGGAACAATTTAAGATGTTATTACTCCCCGCAATTGATTTAAAAGACGGACAATGTGTTCGTTTACGCCAAGGTCGAATGGAAGACACCACCGTCTTTTCCGATAGCCCTGTTGATACGGCAACCCGCTGGGTTGAGGCAGGTGCAAAGCGTTTGCATCTGGTTGATCTCAATGGTGCTTTTGATGGTAAGCCTGTTAATAGCAACAGCGTAGAAGCCATCGCTAAGAAATTCCCTGATTTACCGATTCAAATTGGTGGCGGAATTCGAGATGCCGAAACCGTGCAAGCTTATTTAGATGCTGGTGTGACGTATTGTATTATTGGTACAAAAGCTGTAGAAGATCCTGAGTTTGTCATTGAACTTTGTCAGCAATTTCCTGATCATATCATTGTGGGGATTGATGCTAAAAATGGAAAAGTGGCAACAGAAGGTTGGGCAGAAGTATCCCAAGTTTCAGCAATTGAATTAGCTCAAAAATTTGAACAAGCCGGTGTCGTTGCCATTGTTTATACCGATATTGCCCGTGATGGAATGATGAAAGGGGTGAATATCGAAGCAACCGTTGAGTTAGCCAACAGTATTTCAATTCCTGTAATTGCCTCAGGCGGTGTCACCAATATGGATGATATTATTGAACTCTGCAAAGTAGAATCCGCAGGGATTACAGGCACTATTTTAGGGCGTTCAATTTATGAAGGGGCGATTGACCTTGTTGAAGCACACCAGTATGTCGATTCTTTAGGGTAACAAGATGGGTTTAGCAAAACGTATTATTCCTTGTTTGGATGTTGATAACGGTCGCGTGGTCAAAGGCGTAAATTTTATCAATATTCGGGATGCAGGTGATCCTGTTGAAATTGCTGAGCGTTATAATCGTGAAGGCGCGGATGAAATCACCTTTTTAGATATTACTGCTACATCAGACAATCGAGAAACAATGGTGCATGTGGTTGAAGATATTGCTTCGAAAGTCTTTATCCCACTAACCGTCGGTGGTGGAATTCGTGAAATCGCTGATGTGCGACGCATGCTCAATGCAGGTGCAGATAAAATTGCAATTAATTCAGCTGCTGTCTTTAATCCTAATCTTATTAAAGAAACCAGCGACTATTTTGGTTCTCAGTGTATTGTAGTCGCTATTGATGCTAAAAAAGTCAGTGCAGAAGGTGAAGCCAATAAATGGGAAATTTTCACACATGGCGGGCGTAAAGAAACAGGGATTGATGCCGTTGAATGGGCAAAGAAAATGGAAACCTACGGTGCTGGTGAATTATTAGTCACGAGTATGGATCGAGATGGCACAAAAATAGGCTTTAATATACCGTTGATGAAAGCCATTGTTGATGCTGTCAATATTCCTGTGATTGCTTCAGGCGGTGTTGGAAACCTTCAACATTTAGCTGATGGGGTGTTAGAAGCAGGTGCGGATGCGGTATTGGCCGCCAGCATCTTCCATTTTTCTGAATATACGATTGGTGAAGCGAAACAACATATGGCAGACCAAGGTATTGAAATGCGTATTTAATGACCTTATCTTAGCTGTAGGCGGCGTTTACGTCGCTATGGAGACATCTGAGTTGCTTTTCAGTTTCAGGGTCGAAAACCTATATCTCTTAATTTATGATATTAATATTTTTTATTTATGATAACTCACGGTACACTCTCTCAAGTTGCAGAGATTTTAGAAGCGCGTAAATCAGCCGCTCCAGACAGCTCTTATGTGGCAAAGCTTTACCACAAAGGTTTAGATCAAATCCTAAAAAAAGTGGGAGAAGAAGCCACTGAAGTTGTGATGGCAGCCAAAGATGGGGAGAAAGATAAAATTGTTTATGAAGTAGCCGATCTGTGGTTTCATACCTTGGTATTGTTAGCACAACAAGGTTTACATCCTGATGATGTATTGAAAGAATTAGAACGTCGCTTTGGAACGTCGGGTTTAGTTGAAAAAGCGAACCGTACAAAATAGACAGCTCGAAAGAGCGATAGGAGAATAACCATGATATTTGCATTTGGTATGCCCAGCACAGGCTCACTCATTTTAATTTTAGTCATCGTGTTAGTGTTATTCGGCACAAAACGTCTGCGTGATGCAGGTGGAGATCTTGGGGGCGCGATTAAAAACTTTAAGAAGTCGATGAAGGATGCCCAAGATAAAAACAAAGAACCTGAACAAGTTGTCCAAGAAAAGGGTAATGTGATTAATGGCGAAGCGAAAGTTAAAGAAACTAAAAAGGCATAATCATTTATCCTTTTAATGTGTTATTTCTCACCACCAAATACTTTCTTGTTGTGAGAAAGTATTTGGTGGTGTTGTATGGCGGGTAGCTTTTTTTTCTAGGATGTACCGAGGAATAGAATGCACCAGCTGATTAAATGTTTTCTAGGAGTCCTCGCGTGATTTCGGTGCTCTCTGTAGTCTCATTCTGTTTAGATTGTCACTACGAGTACAACTCTTAGGCAATCTTCTTGTTATTCTTTACACCTTATTTTCTTTCTTCATTAGGAATTCTCCATGTTTGATGCCGGTCTTACTGAAATGATGGTCATTGCCGTTATTGCTTTATTGGTTATTGGTCCTGAACGTTTACCTGAAGTGGCGAGCAAAGTAGGCGGCTGGATTGGTAAAGCAAAAGCTTTTATCTCAACAACAAAAGCCGATATTGAGCGTGAATTTGAAGCCTCCGAAATGAAAAGCTTACTCACTGAGCAACAAAAAGAACTGGAAGAGTTGCGTCAGATGGTAAGCAGTACCCAAGACGACCTTAGAAGTAATGTTGATGAAGCAAAAACATTATTTGAAAATAATATCCACAGCAGTATAGAAGATGCTAAATCATTAGATAATGAAGATAAAGACATCGACTCTAAACAAGCTAAGAATGAAAACAAGAAAAGTGACTGAGCGCTTCGCGCTTCTAATGCTGTAAGGTAAAGGAAAAATGACACAAGAAACAGGATTTCTGACCCATTTAATCGAATTACGTAATCATCTACTGCGTATTGTGATGTCAATTGGTGTTATTTTTATTGTACTTGCTCCTTTTGCATCGACATTATTTGATTGGTTTGCACAACCCATTGTGTCACAAGGGTTGCCGTTGATTGTTACTGAAGTGGCAGGTCCTTTATTAATCCCTTACAAGCTCACTTTTCTAATCGCCTTTCTGATCGCGTTGCCGTATATCTTTTATCAAATGTGGAGTTTTATCGCCCCTGGCTTGTATAAACATGAAAAAAAATTAATCTTACCTATTTTAAGCTCCAGTGTAGGTTTGTTTTACCTTGGTGTTGCCTTCGTTTACTTCGCCTTGTTGCCGATGATGTTTCAAGTGCTTCCCCTTTTCGTCCCTTCTGTGGCTACTTTTTCCCCTGATATTGGTAATTATTTAAGCTTTTCAATTATGATGTTTTTAGCCTTTGGTTTCGCTTTTGAAATGCCAATCGCCACCATTTTAGTGGTTACATCAGGCGTGATCAGTGCTAAAGATCTTGCTAAAAAACGTCCCTATGTTATTGTCGGATCTTTCATTATTGGTATGATCCTCACACCCCCTGACGTTATCTCTCAGGTGATGCTTGCTATTCCTATGTGGCTCTTGTTTGAGTTGGGTTTAGTGTTGAGTGGAGTCTTTAAAAAACAGATTAAACAAGCGGTTAAATCCCGTGAAGAGATGCTAGAAGAAGAGCGCATGCAATCAGCCAGTACAATGGCCGCAGGTGCTTCTGCCGCAGTTGTTGCAACCACCGCTGATAAGCTTTGGGAAGACGACAATTATGAATACGAAGAGGCTGATGATGATCACCGTCAACTTACTGATGCTGAGTTAGATGCTGAGTTAGATCGTATCGAAGCCGAAGAGAAAGCCGAGGCTGCCGCGAAGAAAAAAGCGACGGATGACAGCAAAGGTAATCATTAGTTCAGGATAAATTAATTTAATGCTTTTCAATAAGAAAAATTTATTGTATAGTTTTTACTCTTGTTAAGCATACATTTATTTTTATAACTAACAATAACTGAACTTTTTTAGAGAGAACCTGACCAACGGCTATATATATTGGCTTGATTTCTATCGAGCCAAATCACATTTCTTGAAGGATTTATTCATGCGTAATCTAGCATCCCGCAAGCGCTTAAAGCGTTTTGCCTACGGCATCGTCTTGTCTACAATTATGGTCTCATCCACAACAATGACACTCGCAACATTAACAACCGAACCTAGCCTTATTGTGAATACGGGCAATTTAGAACGTTGTGATATTACTATTTTAGAATCACAAAATGGGAGTAGCGACGTTGTTGCATTGATGAATACGGGAGAAGAAACTATCCGTATTGATAACGATAAAGAGGTTGTCGCCATACTAGCAAAGCCCGTAAGACAGGCTTCTCAGATCGTAAAAACAGCAACGCATATTAATACGCGCCCGATCACTTTTAGCAACTAAGAAGAAATAAGATAAAGGAGTATTACGTTTTATTGACGCGGTAGGGGAAACCATTAAAGGAGGAGTTGTCCTTACCTGACTCAAGGTTTAGAGCTTAGAGATTAATGTTTTAAGTTCTTAGAAAAAGAAAACTTAAATTGCTAATAGATGACTATAACAAGGAGTCATCTATTAGCAATTCACCCGCTTATTATCATTAATAGATCAACAAACCTACATTGAATCTTTTATTTGATAAGCCGTTAATACCTTATCCCATAGCCTCACCTCATCAATTTTTCCGTTTGCAAATTCAACCGTAGCCTGTGGATCAAAGCCTATCAATAATGGCTCATTTTCGGCGAGGGTTAATGCACCAGAATAAGCAAAGCGAGAGACAAACTTTCCATCTCGATAATACTTTACGCTAGAGCCATTCCACGTAACCGCAATGTGATACCACCTATTGAGTTTCATTACATTGTTATCGGCTAAAGCAATGACGTTATTATCCAGCACAACATAAAAATTCCCATCATTTGCCGCCATAAAGCTATAACGAGGCGCGCGCACCCCTTTAGAAAGAATAGGAAATAAGCGCCCCTTAAAATATCCTGAAATATTAATCCAAGCTTCAAAGGTCAGTTGTTTGGATAAATTCAGTGCAATCGCTCTTTTCGCAGGAACTTCCACGAAGTCATTCAAACCATCAAAACTCAAGGCACTCTCCGCCTTTCCATGGCGGTCTTTCGTTAACTTAGCCCCTTTAATAATGCCGTGAGCTTGATGATCGCTGGTATCGTTAGCATCACCACTAAAAGGATACGCGGCTATCAATTTTTCAGTGCTTAACGGTGTTTTTTTACCTGAACTTTCACCGCAAGCAGTTATTAGCATCGTGGTGATCAGTAAAAGTGATAAATAGTGTTTACTCATGGTTAAAGTCCTTTTTGAACAAAAGCGGATTAAGGCTATAAATTTCCAATCGTGTTGTAGGATGTGCTGAGGTACAAAGCGCATCAGAAGGGTTGAAAAGCGATTACCTTACTTTAAAAAAGTTGAATATAATGGGCTTGTAAGGTGTTACTCAGTGAGCGTGCTTTACCAAGTTTAACCTGTCCTTTCTCTGTATCTAAAACATAAACTTCTGTTGCTAATAGCAGATCAAATTGCAGGGCTTCAATTTGATCTCGACTACGTGCATCCGTTAATAAAAAGATGCGTTGCTGTTCTTTAGCATACCGCGTTTGTCGTTGAACAATATACTCTTCGAGTTCAAATAAAACAGCTCGTAACGGTGTGCCACCCCCTGCTTGAATACGCTCCAATAACGCATCAATATGTAAAGGGGCTTTGCTTGCGGACAACCGCCATTCACAGCGTTGATTTCCAAAAGACAATAAAGCAATCTGCTGTCGTTTTTGATAAAAAAGCTGAACCAACGACTGTATAACCGCTTTGCTGTGACTTAGCTGTTCATCAACTAAGCTAGAGCCTGAAGTATCTAATGCAAAAATATTGAGCGTAGCCCCTTTTTGATATTGTTTTTGATATTGTAATGTTTTTATTTTTTTATAATTATCAGGGTGGATCAGTGTTGTATGCCAATGAACCGTGCGCTGTGTGGTTTTTATCCCGTTTTGTTGTGTGATTGTGCCGTGTTTACGGCGTACTTTATCGTCCTGATGATAAGCTTTTACCGTTGTTTTTTTTTCTGCGCGAGGTCTTCTTGTCTTTTTATAAAATCAGAAGGATCAAGTTGACGGTTTAAAGCAATACCCACTGTTTCTGTTGCCATAACACCCCAATCCCCTTGATCGGTTTGGTTTTGACTGTGGTTTTGATTCGGTTGGTTTAATGACTGATCATTGTCATTATCACTATCCGTTGCTTTAGGATCTGTTGGGGGAGCTTTGTTTTGTGACGATTCTTGGGCTACTTCTTGTTGACGATGGGCTAAAACAAAATCAGCGACAGCATCAATATCCTTTGTTTCAATAACATCACCGCCGCGTAATGCCGTATGCGCTTTAGCCGCGCGAAATAATGCTAAATCCGCACGAACCCCTTCAACATTCCCCTGTAAACACCGTTGTGCAATATCTATTTTAATTTTAGAGGACGCTTTAACGTGAATAAGCTGTTGTTGTGCGGTGGCTAAGGTGTCTTGTAATTGAACTTGTTGTTCCGCATAGCGTTGTTGAAAGGCGATTGGATCATCATCAAAGGCTAAACGTGACGCTACAATTTCTAAACGGAGTGCTAAATCAGGATTAGTTTTAATATCCACAAATAACCCAAACCGATCCAATAATTGAGGACGTAGATGACCTTCTTCTGGATTCATCGAGCCAATTAAAATAAAGCGAGCAGGATGTTGATGAGAAATACCGTCCCGTTCAAGGTAATTAATACCAGATGCACTGACATCTAATAATAAATCCACAATATGATCAGGCAGTAAATTAATTTCATCGACATAAAGAATCCCTTCATGTGCTTTTGCCAATAAACCAGCTAAAAATTGTACTTGACCGTTAGCTAATACTTTTTCGAGATTTAAAGAACCTAACAAACGATCTTCACTAACGGCTAAAGGACAATTAATAAACGGTTTATTATTTAATAAATCGGCCAAACTGCGTGCTAATGTTGATTTTGCACTACCACGATGCCCACTAATTAATACCCCCCCTAATGCAGGTTCTAAAGCGGCTAATAAAAGCGCCTTCTTTAAACGGTCTTGACCAACAACAGCACTAAACGGGTAATCAGAACGAGGAGACAGCATTAAAAATTATCCTTAAAGGTTAGGGAGAGGAAGATTAAAATTACAGAAAGTTTCTCTCTGGAAGTCATTGCTTTAGCTTCATGAATCATAGGGTTCATCGGTAGATGATAATCAGTGCAAAGATAATCATTACCAATTCAATCAATGCAATCGTTTTCCAAAAGGCAATGGGGTTTCTTTCAATTAAGGGTTCAGATTTATTAGACGACAACAAGCTATTATTGGGCTTAGAAATATCAGTAATAAACTCCGATAGCAAATGATAACGCTTATCAGGGTTAGGGTGAACCGCTTTACGAATCGCCAAATCGACCCAATCAGGCACAAGTAGATTGTATTCTCGTGCCGAAGTATAAGTGAATTTCTTTTTCGCCGCCCGTTCGGTACTGATTTCACCATAAGGTAGTTTGCCTGTAAACATCTCATAAGCCAGCACACCTAGTGAATAAATATCAGAGCGATTGCTTCCGCTATGCCCTTTAAAATATTCAGGCGCGGCATAATTTGCCGTTCCCATAATCGCATTGTGTTCAATGACTGATTTTATTTCGGCTAAGCCCGCCACTTTAGTTGATCCAAAATCAATAACAATCAAGGTATTGTTTTTATCAATAATAATATTATCAGGCTTTATATCCTGATGAATCATTTCCATACGGTGCATACAACGTAACCCCCGCGCAATTTGCCCCAGACTACTACGCACTTGAGTCACTGTGGCTTTCGGGTTTTCCTGCATCCAGTGGGCTAAAGTTTGCCCGTGAATATATTGCACCACCGTATACAAAAAATTACGCGGACGATTAATTTTACGCACCTTAATTAAATGCGGTGAGTTAAGCCGTTTGGCGACCCATTCTTCATGCAAAAAAAGATCAATATAAGACGGATCATCTTCAAAATTAACAGAGGGCGTTTTAATCACCATTTCTTTAACTTCATCTCGGATATCATCATAAAAAATATCCTCAGCTAAATAAACTTGGCTACGGGAAGTTGCATTTAACGCCCGGATAATCTTTAAACCATCAATCACATCACCCGCTTTAAGATCAGGCGGAAAAGGTAAGTTAGTCAGTTTTTCGTAATATTCCTCCTTATTAGCCTCCGAAATAGCATCAATACGGATCACTTGGCAGGTTGCATTATCATCACTCTTATTAGCCAACGCCGCATCCAGAATCACTTCGCTGGCTTTTTGGGGATGATCATGATGAGTACGCAGGTAATCTTTCAATTGAGCATTGCTTAGAAAATCATGAATACCATCAGTACTTAAAAAATACAGATCACCCACTTGTATTGGGGTGCGACGGTAATCAATTTCAAGATGACTATCAATGCCTAAAGCACGGCTCAAGTACTCACGATCATGACTAATCCAAATGCGGTGATCATTGCTTAACTGTACAAAATCATTGCCTCGTAACCGATAAAGGCGACTGTCTCCTACATGAAATAAATGAGCTGTCTGAGACTTCAAAACAATGGCACTGAATGTTGTCACCAAACCTTTTGATGAGCTATAACGTTTTTGCCCTTGGGAATACAGCATACTGTTTAAAGCCGACATAATACGATTTACCGCATGTTTCACTGTCCACGATTCAGGGGTACTGTAATAATCGGTTAAAAACTGTTTAACACTTAATTCACTCGCCTCTTTACCCCCATCACTACCGCTCATACCATCAGCAATCGCAATCGTAATCCCTTTATTCTCTAGCTCCGCGGCATCTTGTGGAATATTCGCACCATGAAAATCTTCATTATCCGCTTTAACACCTGCACTAGAGGATTGACCCAAGGTAATCGCAAGTTGGTTTTTCATACTCGATTAATTCCTTCTCACAGTTTAAAATTTTTGAAGTATAGTTTTTAAAACAAATAATTTCCAAAAAAATAATGTTGTAGGATCGGGTTATCGACAGCCTATTTGAAAAAGTTTAAGCGCTATTGATCCTTTCATTCTGGCTCAGTAAACCATGCTTCCAAGCCTAAAGCGTTGACCATCCGTTGGAGTGATACCTTGGATTGTT
>JAGLBW010000041.1 GCA_023146545.1 Cocleimonas sp. | reverse complement strand
GCCCATTCTCGATCGCTAATAGTTGCTCTTTCTATGCTCATTTTATGACCTAAAATCAGTGATTTATATCAAAAAATCACCTATTTTGTAAAACGTCAACGGAGCCTAACATAAATAATTAGAGATAATTAAAATACCCCTAAAGTTTAGAGACTTATTGATCTATTTGACCAATAACCCTGCTTTACACTGATATAAATTCACCTTAAAGAAAGCGGTAGCACCTGTCATGTCATTACCTCAATAATTTACGATTATATTTTTTCTTGTTTTAGAAAAATTATACGCCTTCTGCTATTATTATCGCAATAAAAAATGGCTTTAATACCTTATGGAGGTTGGTTTTGTTCACGATCACTAAAAATTTATATCACAATCAATATTGCGATGTCTGAGACTGATCCAATACTCTTGCATAATATAGATACGCTAAAAGGTGTCGGTGTGAAAGTATCCGCCTATTTAGCCAAATTAGGGTTGTATAAACTTCAAGATTTATTGTTTCACTTACCGTTTCGTTATCAAGACCGAACACAAATTTATCCCCTGTCTAGGGTTAGGCAAGGTCAAGAGGTTTTAATTGAAGGGCGGGTGGTTCAAACCAAAATTTTGCAAAAAAATCGGCGGATGTTGGTTTGTCAATTGACAGATGTGAGTAATCATTCGATTACCCTACGTTTTTTTCATTTTAGTAGCACCCAAGTTTTAAGCTTTTCTGTGGGTACGCGGTTGCGCTGTTTTGGTGAGATTCGTCAAGGTTATCAAAGTGGTCTCGAAATTATTCACCCTGAATATGATATTATTACTGATGAGACCCCTTTAGCACTGACGAATAGCCTTACTCCAACGTACCCAACAACAAAGGGCTTGGCACAACAAAAATTGCGGGGTTTAATTACTGAAGCGTTAGTACACCTTTCAACGGTAGATGATGCCTTCCCTGAAACCTTAAGACAACAATATCAATTGGTCACACTATCAGAAGCCTTGTTGACCTTACACCAACCTAATCCAAAACACTCGGTTGCACAGCTCCTTAGCACAAAACATCCTGCCCAACAGCGCCTTGTTTTTGAAGAGCTAATTGCTCATCATTTGAGTCTGCGAAAATTTAGAGAGTACACTCGTCAAATCAAAGGCGTTCAACTCCAAACTAATGATACCTTTTATCATCAACTGCTTGATGCTTTACCCTTTACTTTAACGAATGCACAACAGCGGGTTATTGCGGAGTTAAAAGACGATATGCTCCAAAGTTATCCCATGAGTCGCTTGGTTCAAGGCGATGTGGGTTCAGGTAAAACATTAGTTGCCGCCGCTGCCGCTTTAACGGCAATTGAATCAGGTTATCAAGTCGCCTTGATGGTACCGACTGAAATATTGGCAGAACAACATTTAAAGAGCTTTAGCCAATGGTTTGAACCGTTAGGGTTGCGCGTGGGAATGCTATCAGGACGGCAAAAAGCGGCAGAACGTCGTGATCAAATTGAAAATATCGTACTGGGCTTATCTCATATTGTTATTGGTACACACGCCCTCTTCCAAGAAGCGGTGAAATTTAAAAAACTAGGCTTATTGATTATTGATGAACAACACCGCTTTGGTGTGCATCAACGACTGGCTTTGCGTGAAAAAGGATCACACGCAGGACGTTACCCACATCAGCTTGTCATGACCGCGACACCAATTCCACGCACGCTTGCCATGACCGCCTATGCCGATATGGATTATTCGGTGATTGATGAGTTACCCCCAGGGCGTAAACCAATTAAAACAGTGGTCATCACTAATACGCGTCGTCATCAAATTATTCAACGTATTGGTGCTGTTTGTCAAAAAGGGGCGCAAGCCTATTGGGTGTGTACCTTAATTGAGGAATCAGAAGTATTACAATGCCAAAATGCTGAGGAAACGTTAATTTTATTAAAAGATTCTCTGCCCCAATTAAACATTGATTTAATTCACGGGCGTATGAATGCGCTTGAAAAAGACAGCGCAATGCAGGCTTTTATCACAGGTGATACGCATTTATTGGTTGCCACAACGGTGATCGAAGTGGGGGTTGATGTTCCTAATGCCTCGTTAATGGTGGTTGAAAATGCCGAGCGTTTAGGCTTAGCCCAATTACATCAGCTCAGAGGACGTGTAGGACGTGGAACAGCCGCAAGCAGTTGTGTGCTGATGTATCAATCACCACTGTCTTATATTGCCCATAAACGCTTAGAAGCCTTACGCAACAGTAACGATGGTTTTGAAATTGCACGGATTGATTTAGAGATTCGCGGGCCAGGTGAAGTCTTTGGCACACGACAAACGGGGGAGTTACAATTCCGCATTGCTGATTTATTACGTGATCAGCCATTACTACCGAGTATCCAAAGCGCCGCCGAAATAATTATTGAGCATTATCCTGAAGCCATTCAGCCCTTAATTGATCGTTGGATACAATCTGCGGAAGACTATGCCCATGCCTAACCTAAAGAAGAGAAGCATTAATGAAACGAACACCACTTTTGATAACCTGCTTACTGAGTCTTTTCTTAATTGCCTGCTCAAGCTCTCAGATCAAAAAAGAACTGAATGAGGTCGGAACGACAACAGCTATTACCGTCGGAACAAGCATCAGCCTAGGTTTACTATTCAATGGTGTGGATAGCTTAAAACGACGGGGAATTCTTCTCACGGAAGAGACAACTGATACCGTCCCTATTGATAATGAACCCGAAGAAGACATTTCACATATTAAGCTACGTGATAGTTTATACGTTGGATTAGTTTGGGGTATTACGAAATATCTGTGGAATAAATTTTAGAGACCCTCGAAACCTTACGCTCAATTTTCAATTAACCACGAAGATACTCTCTTATGTCCCGACAATTATTTTCCATTATCGAATCCTCAAGACACCCTAATTTTATCGCCCTTTATCAAAAGCTAGACATTCAAGAGCATTGCTTCAATGCCATGCGTAAAATGATTAAGCAACTCAAGACCCATCAACCTGATTATATTGTGGCTGAATTTTTTTATGGTTTTGGTAATAATTATGCGGGAGTCAATATCAGTAATTTAGACGTGATGCTGTACTCACTCCAAAAATACGCACCCGAAACAAAAGTAATTGTATTGGTTGATAAAGCAGAACGTCAATATGTTGATAAACTCAATGATATTATCCCATTACATGCTGTCTTAGTGCGTCCTTTCTCTGATCTATTAATGAAAGACGTGTTAGATAAGTGAGCAAATAAGACAGCCTGTCAGAAAACTTAAAAGGACATACAACAGCCGACCAGTAGCAATGACAGCACAACAAAAGCGAGTTAAGCTTGTTTGATCTGTCCCCCGTTAAATCAACAACCTTTCTGAATAGTAAAAATAATAATAGGAACAATGATGAAAAAGCTCCCTTTAGCTATTGTAACCGCCTCTCTTTTAATGATGTCCACTGGGTTTTCTGAACAATACAGTAAATACTTTGAAGTCTCACTGGATATTCCCTCCAGTATTAGTGTCGAAGCCTTTCAGCGTGCTAGTGTTAACCTCACTGAAGAAAATTTAAAAGATGCTTTAGGCAGTGAGGGAACACTCATTGGTTCTATGAAAATTAACACAACGGCTAAAAGCTGTACCGCTAACATCACAACCACTCATGATTTTAAGTTAGTCGGAACATCAGAAAAAATACCGTATACACTGGAGTATATTTCTACTAATCTCACAGGCAATTCGGTTAGTAGACAATTTACCTCTAATTATTCTACTACTGTTTATAATGTAGGAAAAAACACAGGGTGTAATGGTGGTGACTTAAAAATGCGGCTTTCTCGTTCTGATGTAGACAGTAAACACGGCATGTACAGCGATGTCATCCGTGTCGAAATACAAACAGAATCATAGAACATTTTCCCCGCTTCAATCTTCTTTACAAGATAAGGTCTCAATCACTTGCCCTTCTCGTATGGATTCCATAGACACATCGTAACCCCATAAACGATGCACATGTTTTAGAACTTCTTGTGTACTTTTATTCAGAGGTTTACGGTTGTTTTGATAATGGCGCAACGTGATTGAACGATCACCCTGTAAGTTTACATTGTAGACTTGGATATTAGGTTCTTGATGGCTAAGATTATATTGCTGTGAGAGTTGTTCTCGTACCTTTTGATAACCCATTTCATCATGAATTGCCGTCACCTCAATATTTTCTTGTTGATCGTCATCATCTAAACAAAAGAACTTAAACTCACGTATCACGGTTGGCGATAAAAATTGCATCATAAAGCTTTCATCACGGAAATTTTTCATTGCATAATGCAATGTCGCTAACCAATCCCCGCCTGCAATATCAGGCAACCAACGTTTATCTTCTTCGGTTGGATTTTCACACACACGGCGTATGTCCCGCATCATCGCAAACCCTAACGCGTAGGGGTTGATCCCTGAATAAGAGGGGCTGTCAAATTCAGGTTGAGCCACAACACTGGTGTGTGATGCTAAAAACTCCATAATAAAACCATCATCGACTAATCCTTCACTGTGCATTTCATTAAGCAGAGTGTAATGCCAGAACGTAGCCCAGCCTTCATTCATCACTTGAGTTTGTCGTTGAGGATAAAAATATTGTGCCATTTTACGCACTATACGAACAATTTCACGTTGCCAGTTTTCTAGGTTTGGTGCATTTTTTTCGATAAAATACAGTAGGTTTTCTTGTGGATCAACAGGAAAATTAAGCGGTACTGAGGTTTGAGATTGCTCCGTTTCGGGTATTGTTCGCCACAAATCGCTAATATGACGTTCGATATATTCTTCCCGCGCTGCTAATCGTTGCTTTTCTTCATTCGCTGAAATGGGTGAGGGGCGTTTATAACGATCCACACCATAGTTCATTAAAGCATGACAAGAATCCAACATACTTTCAACGGCTTCTACGCCATGACGCTCTTCACATTTAGCAATATAGTCACGCGAAAATACCAAATAATCAATAATAGCTTCGGCATTTGTCCATTCTCGAAACAGGTAATTACCTTTAAAAAAAGAATTATGCCCGTAACATGCGTGTGCAATCACTAAGGCTTGCATCGTCATATTATTTTCTTCCATCAAATAAGCGATGCACGGATCAGAATTAATCACGATTTCATAGGCTAACCCCATGTTACCGCGATTATAATTTTTCTCGGTACTGAGAAAACTTTTACCATAAGACCAATGGTTATAACTCACGGGCATACCAACCGAGGCATAAGCATCCATCATTTGATCGGAACGAATCACTTCAATTTGATTTGGATAGGTGTCTAATCGAAATTTATCTTTTGCAATACGTGCAATTTCACGATCATAGGTTGCTAATAATTCAAACGTCCATTCAGAGCCGCTAGACAGCAATTTAGTGTTTTTTAGGGCACTCATGTTGTGGTCTTCCTCTTGAAAAGTTCACGAAAGACGGGGTAAATATCAGCATTATTTTTGACTTGGCTCATCGCAAAACAATGGGAAAAATCACGTTGTAAATCTTGATACAGATGCCATAAACTTTGTACTTCACGCCCTCCCATCTCAACATAAGTAAAATATTGAACCAAAGGTAAAAGCTGTTGCATGATGTTATGGCACTTGGATATATCGGCTTGCCAGTTATCGCCATCAGATGCTTGTGCCACATAAATATTCCATTCATTCGAAGGATAACGGGCTTCAATAATCTCTTGGGTAAGTTTCAAAGCACTGGAAACCACCGTTCCCCCTGTTTCTCTGGAGTAGAAAAAATCCTCTTCGGTCACTTCTGTAGCAACGGTGTGGTGACAAATAAACACCACTTCAATTTTTTCATATTGACGTTGTAAAAAAAGGTACAGCAAAAAGAAAAAGCGTTTTGCAGTGTCTTTAATCTCCTGTGTCATAGAACCTGATACATCCATAACACAAAACATAACCGCCTTAGGCGAAGGTTGGGGTACTTTTACAGAAAGGTTGTAACGAAGGTCATAGTCATCAATAAACGGAATGGCATTAATTTTCCGTGTGAGAACCATGATTTCCGCTTCAATCGCTCGTTTTTGAGACTGTTGCTCTTCACTTAAAGGATCAACAAAGGCAAGTAGTTGTGCTTTTAATTCACGCCTACGCCGCCGCTTTTTTCCACCGAGTGCAATTTTACGGGCATGGGCACTTTTTAGAGAACGTACAATATTGAGTTTGTTAGGACTGCCTGCTTGACTAAAGCCTGCACGTTTATAACGGAAAGAATCGCTGTCCAATAATTGACGCTTGACCATATGGGGTAATTCGAGGTCTTCAAACATGAATTCGAGAAATTCACTTTGGGATATTTGAAAGACAAAATCATCCATTCCTTCCCCTGAATCAGAGGCATCCCCTGCGCCGTTGCCACTGCTGCCGCCTTCAGGACGTGGAATTTGATCCCCCGCTAGAAATTCCTTATTGCCAACATGAACGATATCACGCTTGCCCCCTTGTCCGTGCCCAAAAACAGGTTCGGAGATATCTTGTTTAGGAATAGTAATACTATCACCACGTTCCATATCGGTAATACCCCGCTGGTTTACGGCATCACTGACTGATTTTTGAATCTGTTTTTTGTAGCGTTTAAGGAAACGTTGACGATTGACAGTGCTTTTATTTTTGCTATTTAAACGACGATCAATAATATAAGCCATAAAGCGGTCTCCTACTTGATGTTATCTTCTATTATTTTCATGAGTTTATAGGATAGGGAAATACGTTATCCCGATCCTATTTGAACACCTCACCTCATAAAAAATAGAAGCAGCCCAATAGTTAATTAGGTTTTAAAGAATAGTATTACTGCGATTTTCTCACCCTTAAATACCATTCTGAAAGCAAACGCACTTGTTGTTCGGTATAACCCCGTTCAATCATGCGTTCAACAAAATTATCGTGTTTACGTTGATCTTCTTTGGAAGATTTAGCATTGAAGGAAATCACAGGTAATAACTCTTCGGTGCTAGAGAACATTTTTTTCTCGATCACCCGACGGAGCTTTTCATAGCTTGTCCATGTCGGATTTTCACCCCCATTGCTGGCTCTGGAACGTAATACGAAGTTAACAATTTCATGGCGGAAATCTTTAGGGTTACTAATGCCCGCAGGTTTTTCAATTTTTTCTAGATCATTATTTAATGCCATGCGATCTAAAAATTCACCTGTATTAGGATCACGGTATTCTTGATCTTGAATCCAAAAATCAGCATACGTTACATAACGATCAAAGACGTTTTGACCGTATTCTGAATAGGACTCAAGATAAGCAGTCTGAATTTCCTTGCCAATAAAATCGATATAACGTGGGGTAATAAACGCTTTAATATGTCCAATATAACGTTCATGAAGGTCTTGAGGAAATTGCTCGCGTTCGATTTGTTGCTCCAAAACATACAATAAATGGACAGGATCAGCAGCAATTTCAGTGGTATCAAAATTAAACACTTTGGAGAGGATTTTAAAGGCAAAACGAGTCGAAACACCGTCCATACCTTCGTCTACGCCTGCAGCATCTTTATATTCTTGTAATGTTTTCGCCCTAGGATCAGTATCTTTTAAATTTTCACCGTCATAAATCCGCATTTTTGAATACAGATTGGAGTTCTCAGGAATTTTTAGACGTGATAAGACAGAGAACTGTGCTAACATTTTAAGCGTATCAGGCGCACAGTGTGCTTTTGATAATGAGCTGTTTTCTAATAGCTTTTTATAGATATTAACTTCATCAGAAACCCGTAAGCAATACGGTACTTTTACAATCGAGACACGATCAATAAACGCTTCGTTATTCTTATCATTTTTAAAGGTCTGCCATTCTGATTCATTAGAATGCGCTAAAATGACACCATTAAAAGGAATCGCACCAATACTTTCTGTACCGTTATAGTTACCTTCTTGCGTTGCAGTTAATAAGGGATGCAGCACTTTAATCGGTGCTTTAAACATCTCTACAAACTCCATTAAACCTTGGTTAGATAAGGATAAACCACCCGAATAGCTGTACGCATCGGTATCATTTTGAGGGAAGTCTTCTAACTTACGAATATCAACCTTACCCACCAGTGCAGAAATATCTTGGTTATTTTCATCCCCAGGTTCGGTCTTTGAAATAGCAATTTGATTCAGTTGGGAAGGGTAGCGTTTAACCACTCTAAATTTAGAAATATCCCCACCAAATTCATTTAAGCGCTTCACCGCCCAAGGCGACATCACATCCCCCAAATAACGCGTTGGAATACCGTAGTCTTCTTCTAAGATTTTCCCATCTTCATTAACATCAAATAAGCCTAAGGGTGATTCATTAACAGGCGAACCTTTAATAACATAAATGGGGATATTTTCCATCAATGCTTTTAGCTTCTCTGCTAATGATGATTTGCCACCCCCTACAGGGCCTAGTAAATACAACACCTGCTTACTTTCTTCCAAGCCTTGTGCCGCGTGTTTAAAGAAGGCAACAATTTGTTCGATGGTGTCTTCCATGCCATAGAAGTTGGTAAAGGCAGGGTAACGTTTAATAATTTTATTAAAGAAGAGACGACTTAAACGCGGATCCCGTGATGTATCAATGAGCTCAGGTTCACCAATAGCGCTTAACATACGTTCAGAAGCGGTTGCATAGGTTGTAGCATCTGCTTTACAGCGGTCTAAATATTCTTGAAGTGAAGACTCTTCTTCTTTAAAGGACTCGTAACGGCTCTGGTAGTGGCTAAATATAGACATATTCTCTTCCTTCCTCGATGGCTAAACCTGAATCACTGACGTTTTATTGTCCTAAATTTATATCCTTTCACTGTTTCAGATCTAAGGTTAAGCAAACTCAAAGCGACCCACCTTTGATTAAATAGGTCATCTATCTTCACCTAAGTCGATTAAGCAATTAGACTCAGGTTTTAGTTACATTAGAAAAACAATCAAATAAATAATTTACCGTATACTTTAGATTGTTTTTTATACTTTATTGGCATCCGAAAGACGATAAAGGAATCATCACCCTCATTAAAAATTAACCAGCATAAAGGCCGAGGGTTTTATCTACAAAGTAATAAAGTGAGTGACTTTTTTTGACACGTACTCACTTATTCTAAATAAGCATTTAATAATATTATTATTTAACTATTGCTCTAAACAACATAACGAATAACAATCACTATACATTTATAATAAAAATAAATCAATCTTATAAAAAAAATTTATACAAAAGAAAAACTACGGGAAAAACAATTAGAAAGGCGAAATAATTAGTGAGGATTTCAACCTACAAAAGATAAAAAATCGAAGGCACTACAACATATCCTGTTATAAAAACATTGTCTTGGCATAAGACTGAAGCAGTTATTGTATAACTATAGATCACACTATATAGCCCTATAATTAAAAATCATAGCCTTAAAAAATTTTTTATTTGTAATATTTTAGGAAAACCAATGCCCTTGTACTAAGCCATTAATCCCTTATATTATGCGGCCCCAATTAAGATCATTAGCTCCTTCAGCTTAACCCTAACCCCACTAAAAAAGGTTAAAATTATAGCAATTTATTACCACCAAGATGCTCAATATACGTTTAACGCTAAAAACATCACGTTTAGAGTTACTAGAGAAGAAAACAATATCGCTTATCGTTAGGATAAACTCAGATAATATTATCTGATGTTACAGCACACGAAAATAGGGCTAAAACATTTGTATTTAAAGCATTAATAATTGACTTTAACTCTCTTTGGATGCGGCTTTTTCAACCTGAAAATAGACTTAATAAGTTAGGGTAATCTCTCCCAATTTATACTATTTCTTGATTAAAAATAAAGCTTGATTTCAAGCCATGTTATATTTAACGAGTAAACCATATTATGAGCGTATTAGGCTTTTCTGAAGCCCGACATTTAGTGTCTAGAACAGGATTTAGCACTGAGTGGAATGAAGTAAACCGTGCGAGTAAACTTTCTTCTGATCAGGTTATTAATAGTTTACTTCAACAAAATAATCGGCGCACGCCTGCTGTTCCAACATTAAGCTCATGGGCAAGAACAAAGGGACTAGCAAATAACCCTGCTCGTCGAAAAATGGTAAAACGTACCGCTCGACAGGAAGGTCAACGATTACAAACGTGGTGGATTAAACATCTCTTAACCACTCGCACCCCCTTTCTAGAACATATGACCCTGTTTTGGCATAACCACTTCCCTTCGAGCATTTCAAAAACAAAACAAGCTCATTTTTTATACCAACAAAACACCTTGTTTCGTCAACAGGCTTTAGGGAATTTTGGGGTGCTATTGCGTGCGGTTGCTAAAGACCCTGCAATGCTTTTATATTTAGATGGATATTCCAATACAAAAGAAAAACCGAATGAAAATTTTTCTCATGAAATTTTAGAATTATTTACCTTAGGGCGTGGACATTATACACAAAGTGATATTCAAAATGCGGCAAGAGCCTTTACAGGCTGGACCATTAATTCTCAAGGCAAATTTACAATGGATACCACTCAGCATGATACTGGGGTTAAAACCTTTCTAGGGCAAAAAGGACGTTTTAATGGTGATGACATTATTAATATTTTATTGAAGCATCCCCGTACCGCAGAGACTATTGCCGAAAAAATGTGGCTTGAGTTTATTAATACCACTCAGCCCAACAAAAGCACCATTAAACAATGGGCTGGGGTATTTCGTAACAGTAATTACAGTATAAAACAGTTGTTGCGTGCCGTTTTAACCAGCAAAGCATTTTGGAGTCAACATAACCGAGGGGCTTTAATAAAATCTCCGATTCATCTTGCGGTTGGCACACTACGCACCTTGCCTTATAAGTTACCTCGACAAGGCATTGAACATCACCTCAATATTTTAGGGCAAGGCGTTTTTCAGCACCCTAGCGTGAACGGCTGGGCAGGCGGAAAGAACTGGATTACAACCCAATCTATTTTATTGCGAGCCTCTTTGTTGAACAATATAAGCGGCGCTCGTCTTAATCCATACGGTGATATTGCAAGACAACTCCCCAAAGCATCAGGCGAACGTTTACAACAATGGCTATTAGCAACAAAACCACTAAATTCTATTGATTTAACTCAAGAAAAACAACGCTTAGTGCATCAGCTTATTTTAGATCCTGCCTACCAAGTGTATTAAGGAAGAAGCCCACTTCAACGGAGAAACGATTTATGAACCGTCGTCATTTTTTAAAATACAGTAGTTTAATCAGTACTGTTGGTGCCTTACCACAAATAGCCTTTGGTGCAGGAAAAAATCAACGTCAAAATAAAGTACTGGTGTTAGTCGAACTCAAGGGCGGGAATGATGGCTTTAACTCCCTCGTACCGTATGATGACCCGCTCTATTACGATTATCGTGGAGCATTAGCATTACCTAAACGTAACTTAATTCAATTAGAAAAAGGAAGAGGCTTAGCACCAAGTTTAAAAGCGATTGCCCCATTATGGAACGCGGGAGAAATGGCATGGATTGAAGGGGTTGGTTACCCTCAGGGCATCCTGTCGCATTTCCGTTCTTTAAATATTTGGGAAACTGCCTCTAATGCCAATCAAGTGTTACATAATGGTTGGTTATCAAAAGTTTTACCCCAGTATAAAAAAGGCTTACACGGTATTGCCCTTAATACGGGTGAGATCCGTCTTGGGCCTTTAGATAGCACCAACCTTAATAGCGTCACCATGCGAAACCCTTATAGTTTCTTAAAACAGTCTCAATACATTGCTGATATTCCACTATCAAGGCAAACGTCCGCAATTAAACACCTTACGGACAAACAACATCAACTGCATGATCTTGGACGACAAATTAAAGAACGAATGGGTAAGACCGCTTCAGGCTCTCCTTATGCCAGTCGCTTTACCAAAGGTAAACTTGCCCACAGCTTAACCTCGGTCACCGATATGATTCTTTCAGGCGTGGATGCACCTGTCTATAAAGTGACACAATCAGGTTTTGATACTCATGCAAATCAATTAGACGCACAAAATAATGCACTGTTTCAACTCGCACACGGTTTAAATACATTTGCTAGCATTATGAAACAGAACAACAGGTGGAATGATGTCTTGGTCGTCACTTACTCAGAATTTGGACGGCGGGTTAAAGTCAATAAAAGTGGGGGAACAGACCATGGAACGGCCTCTGCACAAATGGTGTTAGGCGGAAACGTTCGGGGTGGTATTTACGGAAAACATCCTAATTTTAACAATTTAGATGCTAATGAGAATGTTCACCATACTACAGATTTTCGTTCCGTTTATGGCAGTATTGCACAACAATGGTGGCGACAATCCAATCCTTGGAAACCCTACGGAACCCTTCCTTTTCTCAAATAGAGACAAAATGACACCTGCCATTAAGCTTGTTAAAGCGACTAAAATAGACTATCAACTTCATAGTTATCCACATGACCCTCAACATAATGCTTATGGAGAAGAAGCCGCGAAGCAACTTAATGTTATTCCAGAACGTGTCTTTAAAACCTTATTACTGGTATTAAATGGAGAAGAGAAACAATTGGCGGTTGCGATCTTACCCGTGAGCCATTCACTAAACCTAAAGACCTATGCAAAACAGTTAAACGTTAAAAAAGTTGCCATGGCAAACCCTCAATTAGCACAAAATGCAACAGGGTATCTGGTGGGAGGAATAAGTCCTTTAGGACAGAAAAAACGGTTGCCCATGATCATTGATCAAACAGCATTTGATCATGACACCCTTTATGTCAGCGCAGGAAAGCGTGGACTAGAAGTAGAACTTAAAGCACAGGATTTGGTGCAATTAACGGGTGCAATAAAAGGAAAGATAAGCCGCTAAAGCGATCTGATTATTCAAGGATAGAATCAATGAAATTTATTAATATGATCATAATGATCAGTATATTACTCTCAATCAATGCCTGTGGTGGCGGTGCCAAAAAAGACACAGGGACAACCTCAGAACCGACACGCCGTTTTGCCAAAGTCAGTCACAAAACAGATAACTCACTCTCCCTTATTCAAACGGTCGCTCATTCAGAAAAAAGATTAAAATTTGCACCTGTTTATAACGTTACCAGTTACAAATTTGAATATACCACGATCAATTCACAAAATAGAACTGTTCATGTTTCAGGTTTAATTGCGGTTCCTGTAAAGGATACCCCCAGCCCTGTATTAAGTTTTCAACACGGCACACTGTTTAAAAACAAAAGAGCGCCAAGCTTTCACTTAACCCCTAATAAAAAACGTCCCGAAATTTTATTTGCGTCATTGGGCTATATTGTTTTTTCTCCTGATTATCTTGGTTATGGTCTCTCCGCTAAGGAGTCTCATCCTTACTTACAAAAAAAGCCTTCCGCTGATATTGTGATTGATATGCTGAAAGCAGGTCAGCAATGGTTACGTGATAAAAAGATACAAACCAACCAACAACTGTTTTTGACAGGTTACTCTCAAGGCGGTTATGTCACAATGGCAGCACTCAAGGCATTACAACAACAAAAAATAGTAGGGCTTACCGTAACAGGAGCAGTGTTAGGTGCAGGTCCTTATGATCTCTATGAAACCTTGAGTATTTTATTACGTCGCACCAATAATATCCCAAATGCCTTAAATCATGCCGCCATAGAAATTATAAAATATGCGTTATTATCGAAGGATACTGATATTGATTTTGATTCTAGCTTCCTCGAACGTTATTTTGATAAAGACAAACAAGACAACCTACATCAATGGAAACCCAACATCCCCTTAAAGCTATTTCATGGGGAAGAGGATGATATTGTTCCGATAAAAAGCTCGACCAGTACTTACAATGCAATGATAGGTTTAGGTGCCGATGTGGAGCTTGTTAAGTGTGAAGCAAGCCCAAGTGACCATAATCAGTGTACAGTAGCTTATCTTAATTACACATTAAATTATTTTGAAGGGTTACGAGGGGATTTGTAGACAGATAAACATAACTTATTGCTGCCTATAAGATCATAACGGGGATAATAAAAAAACAACTAATCATTATAAAAATAATAACATCCTTATTTTAGTTGCTTTTTTATTACTATTTTCTTAGCTTTACAACCATGTGAATTAATTCATGGGTTCATAAACAAGCAATCAATCACACTAAAAATTTACACATTAATCATATTTTGAATCTTTCCATTGCCTAATAGCGCTAAACACTTCGCTTGGCATGGTTAGGGGTTTTCCCATAAAACGTTCTGCCTTTTCAATCACAGTCGGTTCATGGCAACGTAAAAAGGGATTGGTTTTAAGCTCATTGGAAAGGAGTGATGGCACGGTAGCTTTATCATTATCAATGAGTGCCTGACATCTTTTTTCGTGAGCGATTAAATCCATATTATCTTCCTCAACCCATTTAGCGAACCCGATATTATCGAGGGTATATTCGTGGGCGCAATAGATTTGGGTATCGGGTGGTAATTTAGCTATTTTTTCTAGCGATTGGTATAGATCATGGAGTGTACCGTCAAAAACGCGACCGCAACCACTAACAAATAAAGTGTCGCCACAAAATAGCTTTTTATCACCGTAATAAACGATATGCCCCGCAGTATGACCTGCGGTATCCAAAACAGACAGTGTGATACCTATTTTTTCCAAATGAATACGGTCACCTTCTACTAAAGCATGGGTGCAATGGGGAATTTGTTCGTTTTTAGGACCATACACAGGAATATGGGGGTATTTCTGTAATAACGCCGCAATGCCGCCCACGTGATCATGATGATGGTGGGTAATCAAAAGGGCAAGTGGCTCTATTTTATATTTAACCAACTGTTTCAACACAGGTTGTGCATCACCAGGATCAATAATTACCGCGTATTTTTGCCTATCATCACAGAGTAACCAAATATAATTATCAGAAAAAGCGGGGACTGTGAGAACCGTTGACATAAAAATAACCTTTAAAAAAATAAGTGAGGAAACCATTTATATTCTATACTTGTTCATAACCGCATAATTTTTATACAAATGAATAGTTTAGTTATGGATTATACTCCCTCGCCATATACCAGAGGAAACGATCAAATGACAAAAATAAAAACAATCTCTTTCAACAAAAAGAGACATTATGACTACCTCGTCTTTATTGGACGCTTTCAACCCTTCCACTTAGGTCATCAAATCGTGATACAAACCGCATTAGAGCGCGCTGATAAAGTGCTCGTTTTTATCGGCTCAAGTTATCAGGCGCGCACGATACGCAACCCATGGAATTTTGAAGAACGTGATCAATTTATTAAGCAATCTTTTTCGCCTGAAGATGCGAAACGTATTATCACTATTCCGATCCCTGATCTTTATAATGATAAAAATTGGGTCAACTTAGTAGAAACAATAGTGGCTGAAAAAACGCAACTCCATTCACCTGATATTGAAGCACCCTCAATTGGTTTAATTGGTCACAATAAAGATATGAGTTCGTATTATTTATCTTTATTCCCTCAATGGAATGGCGTAGAGGTCGCCTCTTTTGATCACCTCTCAGCAACACCACTTCGTGAATACTATTTTTCACAATCCGAAGTTCCCAAAGGTTTACCTGAGCCTGTGAATCAATATTTAAATGAAAATTTACACTCTGAAGTATATGAATATTTAAAAGCCGAAAATCACCATATTCGAGAATATAAAAAATCGTGGGCTTCAGCGCCTTACCCTCCTGTTTTTGTCACCGTCGATGCCGTCGTTATTCAAAATAACCATGTGCTTTTAATTGAACGTAAAAACCAACCAGGGAAAGGCTTATTTGCCCTACCAGGCGGTTTTGTTGATCCGCATGAGCGTTTAGAAAGTGCTGTTATTCGGGAACTAAGAGAAGAAACACAAATTAATATTCCTACACCTGTTCTGAAAGAGAGCTTATCCCGCACGGATATTTTTGACAGTCCCTATCGCTCAACCCGCGGGCGCTGCATCACACATGCTTATTTATTCCGCTTAAATGCAATTGGAAGTTTACCTGTTGTGATTGCAGATGATGATGCTAAACAGGCTTTTTGGCTACCACTTAATGCGGTAAATGCTGAGTATATATTTGAAGATCATGCGCATATCATCAAAACAATGACCCAGACTTCTTCAGAGGAATTGCCTCCAACAACAACAGATGATCCTATTCGCTTAGATTTAGATAGTGACAAAATATTTGGTACACTGGATAAGGTAGGATAACCGATACCTTGTATTATTGTAGGGTAACGACAAGGCATCCCTTGTCGCTATCACTACAGAAAAGACTTAACACAAAAATATCACTTTAGAATAACAGCTTAACTGTTTATTCTTGTTGGATTTAATCACGTTTTTTTAATAACAAAGAAACGGCTAACTGAAAATTCTTTTTCTCGCTCATCGTCTTGCGCTTTTTAGGGACAACATTGACAGATTGATAGACAACTTTCTTGACTAATGAGGTTTCTTTTTTTAGACGCTTTGCTATTTTTTTACGTTTCTTTTTTGACTTTGA
>JAGLBW010000040.1 GCA_023146545.1 Cocleimonas sp. | reverse complement strand
AGCCTAATGTTTGAAGGCATTCCCACTTATCCTGATTTATCACGTTTCTGGCAAATCATTGATAAGCACAAGGTAAATATATTTTATACCGCACCCACAGCGATTCGCGCCCTAATGAGTGCAGGGAATGAACCACTCACATCCACATCAAGAGATAGCTTAAAGGTGTTAGGAACAGTAGGTGAACCCATTAACCCTGAAGCTTGGGAATGGTACTACAAAGTAATCGGTAATAAAAATTGCCCTATTGTTGATACGTGGTGGCAAACAGAAACAGGCTCCCATCTGATAACCCCTCTTCCAGGGG
Source organism: Cocleimonas sp. (assembly GCA_023146545.1). Taxonomy (GTDB): domain Bacteria; phylum Pseudomonadota; class Gammaproteobacteria; order Thiotrichales; family Thiotrichaceae; genus JAGLBW01. Next base: position 38,608 of record JAGLBW010000040.1, on the reverse strand, counting down.
CACATGCTCTTAAACCAGGTGCAGCAACCGCTCCTTTTTTTGGTATTAATCCTGTTTTATTAGATGATGAAGGGATCGTGATTGAAGGCAATCCAGCCTCAGGTAATCTCGCCATTGACCGTCCTTGGCCTTCAATGATGCGTTCCCTCTATGGTGACCACCAACGTTTTTATGACACCTATTTTTCATTATTTAAAGGCTATTATTTTACAGGCGATGGCGCACGCCGTGATGAAGACGGAACTTATTGGATTACAGGACGTGTTGATGATGTCCTTAATATCTCAGGACATCGTTTAGGAACAGCTGAAATTGAATCGGCATTAGTACGCCATGAAAAAGTCGCCGAAGCCGCTGTTGTTGGTTATCCTCATGAGATTACAGGTCAAGGTATTTATGCTTATGTTACGTTAATGATTGGAGAAAAAGAGACCGATGGATTAAAAGCCGAACTCGTAAAACAAGTGCGTAGTGAAATTGGGCCTATCGCTAAAGTCAATATTATTCAGTGGGCAACAGGTTTACCCAAAACCCGTTCAGGAAAAATTATGCGACGCATCTTAAGAAAAATTGCAGCCAACCAAGTGGATAATTTAGGTGACACCTCTACCCTCGCTGATCCTTCTGTTGTTGATGACCTCATTGAACATCGCGAAAACAAATAACTTCTTTTTATCCTGATTCATTAGGGTTGTTTAACCCCAAAACACCCTAATTTTCATAACGACCCATCACTTCCCCCCCTTTATCCAGCCTCCTTTCCCCTATAAAGAAACAATATCGTTAAAACACTACCTTTTATTTGATAAAAGATTGTTGAAAACACCCCTTCAACTATTATCTCAGGCGTTCTTAATACCTATTAAATCATAAATATTATTAATAATATCAATTAATTAAATAGTAATGATTATGCGCATAAAAACTAATTTAGCGTTAAGAACAAATACACCGAAGAGAAATATTTTCGGTATTTAATTAATCAAAATCCATTGAGGAGTTCAAGGATGAGCATCACAACAAATACAGCAATAAAACAGGAACAAGCCAGCCAACCTGAAGCTAAGTTACGTCAAACTAATGACAATATTGCAACAAAAATCAAGTCTCAACTAGGATCATCAAGCAACCAAATAACCAACAATATAAAGAACCTTATTAATCAATTAAAACCTCAAAACCAAGCCGCTAACGATGGGGCTAGCAACAAAGGGTTAAAAGTAGCATCTGGAGGCCCGATTCAAGGCACACCTAAAGATGATGTTTTAGTCGGAACACCAGGTAAAGATACTATTAATGGTAAAGGTGGCGATGATTTAATCATTGGTCTTGGCGGTAATGATGTTATTAATGGCGGTAGTGGCAAAGATGTTATTTTTGCAGGCGGTGGTAACGATAAAGTTAAAGGCGGATCAGGTAATGACAGCATTTGGGGTGGTGATGGAAACGACTCCCTTGAAGGCGGTTCGGGAGATGACTTCATTAGTGGCGGTGCAGGTAGCGATAAGATCTGGGGTGGCTCTGGCAATGACACTATCAAAGGTGGCAAAGGAAATGACTGGATTGGCGGCGGCGCAGGCAATGATAAATTAAGCGGCGGTGCGGGAAATGATGATATTCAAGGCGGTGCAGGTAATGATCGGATTGAAGGCGGATCGGGTAATGATCAGCTAAGTGGTGGTAAAGGTAATGATAAAATATGGGGTGGCTCGGGTAATGACAGTATCAAAGGCGGTGCTGGCAACGATTGGATCGGTGGTGGTTCGGGCAACGATAAGATCAGCGGTGGTGCAGGCAATGACGATATCCAAGGTGGTTCGGGCAATGACAGTATCAAAGGTGGTGCAGGTAATGATCGGATTGATGGTGGTGCAGGCAAAGATAAAATCTGGGGCGGTTCAGGCAATGATAATATCAAAGGCGGCGCTGGTAACGATTGGATCGGTGGCGGCAAAGGCGATGATGTTATTAATGGTGGCTCTGGCAATGATGATATCCAAGGCGGTGCGGGCAAAGACCGTATTCATGGTGGAACGGGTAACGATAACATCAAAGGCGGCGCAGGGGCTGACAAACTTTGGGGTGATGCAGGTAACGATAAGATAAAAGGTGGAGCAGGCAACGATTGGATCGGTGGCGGTGATGGTAATGATAAGCTTTGGGGTGGCAAAGGTAACGATGACATCCAAGGTGGAAAAGGCAACGACTGGATCGGTGGTGGAGCAGGTAATGACCGCATCAGCGGTGGTGCTGGAAAAGATGATATCAGCGGGGGCGCAGGTAATGACACCATCAATGGTGGTTCTGGCAACGATAACATCAAAGGCGGTAAAGGTAACGACAGCATTCATGGTGGTACGGGTAACGATACTATCCGAGGCGGTGCAGGTGCTGATAAACTGTGGGGTGATGCAGGCAACGATAGCATCAAGGGTGGAAAAGGCAATGACTGGATCGGTGGCGGTTCAGGCGATGATAAACTTTGGGGCGGTAAAGGCAACGATGACATCCAAGGCGGATCAGGTAATGACTGGATCGGTGGTGGAGCAGGTAATGACCGCCTAAGTGGTGGAGCAGGCAACGATGATATCGTTGGTGGTGCAGGCAATGATCGCATCTGGGGTGGTTCAGGTAATGACTCTATTAAAGGTGGTTCAGGTAATGACTCTATTGATGGTGGCGCAGGTAATGACAACATTAAAGGCGGATCAGGCAATGATACCATCAATGCAGGATCAGGCTATAACTTAGTCAATGGTGGTTCAGGTCAAGATACAGCAGTATTTGGTGGCAAAAAAGCAGATTATGATATACAGAATCTAGGCGGCGGTCATTATGGCGTAACCAGCAAAACTAACCCTGCTGATGTCAGCATTTTAAGTAATATTGAAACCCTTAAATTCAGCGATGGAAGTACATCAATATAAGTAAATTATCCACTTAAACAGTCTAAGTAGTCTATACCTTAGATTGCTTAGAAAATAGGAAGCAACGCTTTAGCTTTGTCCCGCGCAAGCAGAGCAAAAGCACCGCTTCCTTATTTAAAGACGCTAGGCTTTAATTGTCGACCTCATGCTCTAAATTCTCTTTAGCATCCCTTCTCTTTGTCACTTATTCGAGCTAACCCCCGTTCTAAATCGGCTTTAATATCCTTTATATCTTCTAAGCCAACCGATAACCTTAATAAACCTTCACTTATCCCTGTTTTTTCACGTTGTGCAGGATCAATACGCCCGTGTGTTGTGGTTGCAGGGTGCGTGATCGTGGTTTTAGTATCCCCAAGGTTAGCCGTAATTGAAATCATTTTCGTTTGATCCACCACTAACCACCCTGCTTCTTTTCCCCCGATTACTTCAAATGAAATAATCGCTCCGAAACCTGATTGCTGTTGTTGTGCTAATGCATATTGTGGGTGAGTTTTTAAACCAGGATAATTAACCTTCACTACTTTTGGGTGTTGATCTAACCAATTCGCTATCGCTAAGGCATTTTCACAATGTGCTTTCATTCTCAAATTTAATGTTTCCAAACCTTTTAGAAAAACCCATGCATTAAAAGGACTCATTGCAACCCCTCCTGTACGTAGCACTCCAAAAACGGCTTCACCTACTAACGTTTTATTCCCAACCACTGCCCCCCCTAAACAACGCCCTTGACCGTCCAAGTATTTAGTTGCCGAATGCACCACAATATCAGCACCCAACGCTAAAGGTTGCTGTAATGCAGGGGTACATAAACAATTATCAATCACTAACAGGCTGTCATTAGTATGTGCAATCGCAGCTAACGCACCAATATCAACAATATCCATAACAGGATTAGAAGGTGTCTCTGCAAATAACAGGCGGGTATTACCACGTAATGCTTTTTCCCAAGCAGACAAGTCAATGAGATCAACAAATTCCACCTCAACACCAAATTTCGTTAAGTACTGATTAAAAAAGATGGTGGTTGTACCAAAAATGGAGCTAGAACAAATAATATGATCCCCCGCTTTTAATAAACCCAACATCACCGCTAAAATAGCGGACATGCCTGAAGAAGTCGCTACACAGCTTTCACCGCCCTCTAATGCTGCTAAGCGGTCTTGAAAACAACGTACGGTTGGATTACTTAACCGAGAATAAATATTTCCTGCTTCCTCACCACTAAAACGAGCAGCCGCTTCTGCCGCATTTTTAAAGGTATAACTTGATGTCGGAAAAATAGCTTCCGAATGTTCTTGCTCATTTGTTTGTAAGTGTCCCGTACGAATAGCCAAGGTATTAAATTCAAAATTATTCATTATTATATATTCCATCAAATCTGAGTTTATTACACGCGCTGGCATCACCCACTCAAATTTTTATTACAGGCATAAAAAAAACCTGCTATTAGTTAAACTAAAGCAGGCTCAAAGGATGTCTTTGCCTCTTTAGCTGCATTTATTAAGCGCCCGCAAGCTGAATCAAATCGGCGCATCATGAATAATAGGAGAGAAAATCTAAGAGGTCAAATAAAAAGAAGCCGTTATCAAACGAAATGATTAACGCGACGGTATAATACGAAAAAAGACATCAATACGATAAAGAAGAGTAACGAGAAGGACACACTGCCTCCTGATTTTTTTACTTTCGGTTTTGCTTCAGGTCTTGTTACCGTCACCTTATCCCCTGCTTCTAGCTGTCGAAGGTAAAGGCTCAATTTAATCCGCTCATTATCCGTTAATACCGTGTCCTTATGCGCTTTTATCGCATCAATCAAAGTAAGTGCTGAACCATTGTGTAAATACGGTGCTGTTTGCCAAACACCGAGGAGTGTTGGCGTATCAATCCCTTTTAATTTCGCCTGTAAACGCTTGCCACTGCTGGTCTTCAGTGTACCAATATCATGCAAGTTATTCGGGGCACTGTCGGTAAAATATTGTCCTGAGTGACAATGAAGACAGCCTTTTTCAACAAACAACCGCTGACCTTGCTCCACCTGAGCCGCTTGCTGGTTGCGGTAGGGACTTTTTGGTATTGCTTTTAAACTGGTGATATAGGCAGCTAAATCATCAAGTGCTTGACTCACCCCTGTTTTTTTCTCTCCTAAAGGTCTATCCCGTGTCCCGTGATGAAAGTCATTCTTTGTCATCAAGCCTGTTCCACCTGATAAAGTACGGATTTGTCCTTCAAAATCCTGTACTTCATCAAAATTTCCGCTCCAATGTAACAGACCGTGATCCATTCCCCCGCGACCAACTAAACTAATGGTATTACGCAAACCTTCGCCTACTTGCGTCAGATCCCAAACGCGGCCATCATCTCGACCTTCATTATGGCATGACGCACAACTCATATAACCATTTTTAGCCAAACGCGTATCCTTCCCATCATAAAAAAATTGCTTACCGCGCAAAACACGAGCAGATAACCGCTCTTTGCTAACTGTTTGAAAACGTACAGTTAAAGGTGCTTGATCACTCTGAGTATAAATAAGCCCATAAAGATCATAGGCGGTGATACTCCGATCCATAAAATTATGACTGTACAAGGTTAGACCATCAGGTGAAATGACTAAACCTTGTGGTGCTCTTTCTGTCTTAATCCGAAAGCGGGTGTCATGGTTGTATGCATCCACCACCGCAATTTCTCGACTGCTTTCTAATGCAACAAATAAATAATTACCATAACGAGCAAACGTTGCGGCACTGGCAAGCCCGCCATTATCATGATCAACACGGGCGCTGGGTAATTCTTTTGCCGTTGCTGTATTAATTTTAGAGGTAATGCTTCTTACCGTATTATCATGCGTTAATGGTAAGCCATCACGGTATTTTCCACGTTTAATATTATCTTGCTTAGAAGGAACCCAACCACTGAGACCATCAGGCGAGAGCGCAACGGCACCAAGATAGTTAGGAAGACCGCGTGCACTGTGTTCAGAATCTTGACGATTACTGTGTTGTAGCACAATACTTGTTTCGAAATGAAACGGATCAAGCCCAACCACCACGACTTCACCCCCTTGTTTAATTCCCTTACGCTGAGTTTGAGGAGAAGCGTTTGATTCACTCGGTAAAGGGGGTGTGATATAACGTGAAACATACAGCTTATTTTCAGCTGCATTGAGCGTTAGATGACGCGGATTATTACCCACAGCTAACCGCGTGATTATTTTTCCTGTTGCTCCTGCTATTTTTATAATTTCCCCTGTCGCTTCCAAGGCAATATAAGCGGTATTATCCTTTTCAGAAAAAATAATACCGTGAGGCTGAGAAGCAGTCGGTAATTTAATGGTGCGGATCACTTCTAGTTTTTGGGTATCAATGATACTAACCGTAGCACTGGTTTTATTCGTTACCCATAAGGTTCCCTTGGGCGAAAACGCTAAAGCGCGGGGCGTTTCACCCACCTTAATTTCGACTATTTTTGTCTGAAGGGTGGCATTAAACCCCGTTACCGTTTGATTATCAGGGTTCACATTCCACAGATGATCACTTTCAGCATGGGTATTATAAACAATGCTCATTGACGATTTGGCTCGACCTGTTGTCATCGGCAAGTAAACTGATTGTCCAAATTGGTACGTTGCCTTATTACCCGCCTTATCTTTTGCAATCACGGTGACTTTGTAGTTACCTGCTTGAGTGAAACGATGCTGTATCTGTTCTGATGTTGAATAGGCTGTCGTCGGTGTGCCATCACCAAATTGCCATTTATACTCGACTTCAAGCTGTGAATTCGTCTGCACATTGTAAATAATCGAACGCCCCAGTGGTTTTGGCGGTTTAATAATCGGGGTAATCTGCAATTTCCCCACGATATGCCAAGCCATTGTTATTGATGTTTTTTTTCCTTTCGTATCGGTTACCACAATGACCACATTGTAGTCCCCTATTTTTGAGGATGTTCCCGAAATAATCCCCGTAGATGCATTAATACTTAAACCTTTCGGCAAACCTGCGGCGCTATAACGTAGCAGATCCCCATTAGCATCATTGGCAATGACCGAAAAGGCAACAAAATTACCCACCTGTTTTTTCTGGCTAACAACAGGAAAAATATGAGGTGCTACATTTGAAAAGGGGGATTGACTTAAAATCGAACGGGGTAGTTTTTTCTTTTTAAAATATTGATTTGAATAGCTTAGGTTTAAATAAGGCAGCCCTTTTGTATTCAGGTATTCAATAACAACATGATGCTCACCTTGTGTTAAATATAAAACAACCGTTTGCTCTGTAATCTCATTAATGCTTTCATTATCCAACAGGCGCTTCCCATCAACCCATAAACGACTGATTCCTTGAGAACGTAGGTAAAACGTATAATGATCTGCTTTCGCTAGCTTAACTTGAGCCGATAAACGTACTGCTGCCCCTTGTGTTGTGATTGAGGAGGGTAAATTAAAATGATTAACAACGCCATACTTCACCTTTTTTTGTTGAGCCGCTAATTGGTTGAAATCAGGCAGATGATTTCCTTCGCCTTGGTAGTACTCATACGAGACCCCCGCTACTTTTCCTTGTCTATAAATACGCCAAGAAAACTGAATTGCTGTTTTTAAACCCGCCTGTTCAAATTGTAGCGTAACATTATAATCCCCGACCGCTGTAGGTGTTCCTGAAATCGTCCCTGTTGTTTTATTAATGACCAAACCGATCGGTATATTCTGAGCGCTAAAAACACCACCCGTTGCGGAAAAAGGATGATGCTTCACCTTTAAAGACAACGAATGATTAGCCCGATGTGATTGATGGGTAAGTTGCTCTATTTTAAGACCATTTAGGGTTGTCACTTGAATAATTCTTGCAACCGAAGGAACACCAGCACGGTTAATCGCAAATAACATCCAATAACCAGCGGTTAATACGTTTTTATTTGCAGCAGCAATAATACGATAACCGCCCTCTTGTTGGCGACTAAATTTAGGGGATAAAAAGCGTAAATCGGTGTTCACCGCATGCGTTGTTGCGGACATTTTTATTAAGGAAAAACGCTCAATATCAGTATCACTTTTTAGCGTAAAGGTTTCACCGTTTCGAATAACCTTAGGGGCTTCAATAATTAAAGGACGCTGTGCCTTTGAGCCATCCTGATTAAACAAATAAGGAGGACTATAGCGTTGAGCATTTTGATGATCTGCGGCACAATCACACAACCCTCCCCCCCCCGAGATAACACTTCCATCGGTTAATAATAAGGCAACAGAATGATAGTTTCGAGGCACACTACTGGGTGCTAATGTTTTCCATTGCTGGGTTTTAGGATTCCACAGTTCTGGAGGCAAGATACTGCCTTGATCATTAAATTTTACGCCTGAAGTATTGCCACCAATGACTAAGACATCCCCTGTTGGCAACATCACACTATTATGGAACTTACGGGCATACCGCATGGATGGTAGCGGGGTAATTTTAGGGGTAGCAGCATTAATATCAATCACCATTGCTTTATGACTGCTTTTTTGATTCACACCTGAAATAGCACCCCCCGCTACCAGTAACTTACCCTTATCAAACATTACAGTTGTTCCATGCTTAGGATACCAATCCCTAATAAGGTCACCGACTTGAGTTACACGTCCCAACGCTTTAGTACTAATACTGTGCATTTGTGGGGTGGGCCCTGAATGAAAAATATTACCTTGGGGTGCAAGATGCAATAACGGCCACCATGCCCTTTCATAAAAAGCATCATATTGCAAAATAGGATCTTGCAAGCTGATACCTGTTAATACTTTCCAGCCCTGACCTTCTGTCCATAATTCAGGGTAACGCCCACCACCTGAACCTAATGCACTGAACACTTGCCCCGAAGGCAAGGTCACATTGGTGGGATACCAACGCCCGCGCCCCATATCATCACTTCTTGACCATTGATTGGTTCGATAATCAAAAATGCTGGTCGTTTTAACCCAATTCGTTCCCCCTGTTACAAACAAACGTCCATCCTCAAGCAGTGAGAGATGACTGCAAAACATATCATGGTAGGTATTATTTTTTTCGGTAAATTGACCTGTTTTTGGATTCCACAAGGTAGCATAGGTGTATTCAACCCCACGCGGAAAACTGGTTTTTTTATTGGAAGCCCAAGTGATCAGACGACCATCAGGCAAATTAGCCGCAGACACAGGAATATGTGGCCAATCAATAATCTCACCCCATTGACCTGCTTGATAAGGGGGGACTACTTTAGCTGATCGTCTTTGTAAAGAAGGAGTGTAACGTGGGTAGTTTTTGGCGAGTGCCGCCCAATACGCATCGTCTTGGGCATGAGAAACTTCTTTTTTTTCATCATTATGCGCAAAGAGAGCAGAGAACAAAAGAAGAGGAACGAATAAAAAATATCGAATAATATGTTTCATATTGACAAGGGGGAATTAAGAGATCAATAGTACGCTATCTTAACAAAGCCTGAATACAATCGCATTGATCTCTAACAATCAATATTTTGACTGTCAAAATTCACCCACAAGACAAAACTATAGGAACAACAACCTTAACTCCAGCTAACCTTACACATAGAAAGGTTAATAGTTATTCTGTCGCCTTCTTCTTTTTAGCCGCCACTGCTTGCTTTCTGTTTTCATCGGCCGCCTTTTTTCGAGCGGCTAATGCCGCTTTTTTCTCTTTTGCTTTTTGTTTTTCCTTCTCCTTGCGAAGCTTAGCATTCCTTTCTCTCGCCTTTTTATTACGACGTAATCGAGCGATCTCTGCTTTTTTAGCTTTGGCTTTTTCCTCACGCTTTTGCTTCGCCGCTTCCTGCTTTGGTGTTAGTTTTTTATCCTCTTTTTTAGCTTTGGTAGCGGGTTTTTTCTGCTTAGCACCACGTCTTTTACGCTCAGGAGCTTTTGCTAATAACGCCTGACACTCTTCCAAGGTTAAGGTAGTAGGATCATAATCCTTCGAGGGCATTTTGGCATTTTTATTACCATCAGTAACATAAGGTCCCCAACGCCCTTTAAGAATCTGAATACCTTCGTCTTCCCAGTGTGCAATAACCTTATCAATATCAGCTTGTTTCTTCTCTGCAACCAGCACTAATGCTCTTTCAACCGTAATGGTATAAGGTGTACTGTCTTCATCTTTAGGAATAGAAACAAATTTACTACCGTATTTGACGTAAGGACCAAAACGACCAAAATTCGTGGATACTTTTTCACCCTCGGCAGTCTCACCTAAATCACGGGGTAATTGGAATAAAATTAAAGCATCTTCAAGCGTCACCGCATCCATTTTTTGCCCCGCTAATAAACTGGCAAATTTAGGCTTTTCCTCATCATCTTTTGTACCTTTTTGAACAAAAGGTCCATAACGTCCCATACGTACCGAAATCGGCTTTCCTGTTTCAGGATCATCGCCGATGACACGCGCTTGCATCACTTCTTCACGGCTGACATTTTCGTCTTTATCAAGCACGAGTTTATGAAAGGGTTTCCAAAATTCTTTTAATAACGGCACCCATTTTTTCTTACCTAATGAAATATCATCTAACTGACCTTCTAAATTGGCCGTAAAATCATAATCAACGTATTGGGTAAAGTGCATGGTAAGAAAACGATTCACAATGCGACCAATATCCGTCGGATAAAAACGACGGGTTTCAATCTCAACGTATTCGCGTGATTGCAAGGTAGAAATAATGTTGGCGTAGGTGGAAGGACGACCAATATCATATTCTTCCAAAGTTTTCACTAGACTAGCTTCAGAGTAACGGGGTGGTGGCTCAGTAAAATGCTGGTCTGCCTTAATATCATTCAGCGTAAGGATGTCACCCTTTTTCATAATAGGTAACAGCTTTTCTTTACTGTCATCCTTAGCATTATCATCCAAGCCTTCTTTATAAACTCGCATAAAGCCTAAATGCCGAATTGCTGAACCTGTCGCACGAAAAAAACTATTCTCATTCGCCGACAAATCAGCCGAAACCGTATCCATTGTGGCATGAATCATTTGACACGCAACGGTACGCTTCCAAATTAAGGCATACAGTTTATATTGCTCATCCGTTAAATACGCTTTGATGTCATCAGGGATATAAAAAGCTGAGGTCGGACGAATCGCCTCATGAGCTTCTTGCGCATTCTTTGATTTTGTCTTAAAAGTGCGAGGTTCTGGATTTACAAAATCATCACCATAACGCGTGCTGATTAATTCACGCAACTCATCAAGCGCTTCCTGTGCTAATGTAACAGAGTCGGTTCGCATATAAGTGATTAAACCAACCGTACCTTCATCTCCCAGTTCAATACCTTCATAAAGTTGCTGTGCAACACTCATGGTACGGCGTGTATTAAAATAGAGCTTACGCGCACCTTCTTGTTGCAGGGTTGAAGTAGTAAAAGGAGCAGTAGGTTGACGCTTACGTTGCTTTTTTTCTAAACGAGTGACCGTCAGCTTCCCTTGTGCATCGTTTAATAGCTTATCTTTAGCTGCCGTCGCTTTTTCTTCATTATTCAGATCGAACTGCTTTAACGCTTTACCCTCGAAGGTATGCAACTTAGGCGTGAGTTTTTCACCATCTTTATCTGCAATTCCTTGTAGTGTCCAATATTCTTTCGGAACAAACGCTTCAATGGCTTCTTCGCGTTCAACAATCATCCGCAACGCAGGGCTTTGTACTCGTCCTGCTGATAAACCGGGTTTAATTTTCTTCCATAGCAGTGGTGAAAGATTAAACCCAACCAGATAATCAAGCGCACGACGGGCTTGTTGAGCATCCACCATATCCAAGGATAGACCACGCGGATTAGCAACCGCTTCTCGTACTGTATTTTTTGTGATTTCGTGAAAAACCACCCGTTGCACATTTTTGCCTTCTAACACTCCTTTTTCTTCTAATAACTCTTGCAAATGCCAAGAAATTGCCTCGCCCTCTCGGTCAGGATCGGTGGCAAGATAAAGATTATCACATTTTTTTAGTGCCTTAATAATCCGATCCACATGCTTTTTATTACGATCAATAATTTCGTATTTCATCGCAAAATCATTATCAGTATCAATTGCCCCTGTTTTAGGAACAAGATCACGCACATGACCATAGGAAGCTAAGACTTTAAAATCTTTGCCTAAATATTTTTCAATTGTTTTTCCCTTAGCAGGAGACTCAACAATAACGAGACTTTTACTCATATTTTTTATCTTTTAATTTAAGTAAACACAGTGAAAGCTAATGTTACTAATAATCAACCCCTGTCATTCTACTTTTATCATTTTCTTCTGGTTTTATGGTGAGAAAAGTGACACTTCGCCATTAACTCTGTCGCTTTGTTATTTAGCGTTAACACAGAGAGTGGTTAGAAAGAGGGATACATCAGATTACTAGCTAACAGAGCCATAGATACCTCAAGACGTTATAAGGTTAGAGCATTCCAAAAAACGTGCTCCTTTTTTTTCGCAACAATACACTGTAAAAGGAAGCTGAGTAAAGTAAATAACTATAAAAATCAAATATAAAACACCACAATGCTGATATATTTATAAGCAAAAAAAGAAATTTTACCGACCTTTTCACAAGGATCAACTCAACCCTTAGCAAGTAATAGGATAAAGTCAAAGACTACAAACAAATGAAAAGATTGCTATTAATTTTTCTATTGATGTTTATTTCATCATACCACCAGCAAAGATGATAAAACCCTTCATCTATTTTAAAAAGGCAGGATTAAATTATCTTAAGATATGAATAAATCTGAAATAAAGAAGAATGTCTTAATGAAATTTCCCCTAAAAAATATCCCTGATGTAATAAACTCTGGTGAAATTTGATACATATCAAGGTTAACAATCAAGCGTTTGATCTACAATTAGGGACAAAATTATCATCTGGAAACAAAAAATAATGGATATTAAGTTTGATGCAGAAACAATTAAACGTTACAACACTACTGCACCACGTTATACCTCTTATCCAACAGCAGTTGCCTTTCATCAAAAATTCACCGAAGCTGATTACTTGCAACACGCTAAAAATAGTAATCAGAACGCCTCGCCACTCTCACTTTATTTTCACATTCCTTTTTGCGATACCGTTTGTTTTTATTGTGCCTGTAATAAGATTGTCACCAAAAATTATTCAAAAGCAGAAAAATACCTTGAGTATTTATACCAAGAAATAGACCTTCAAGCAGCACTTTTTGACCCGTCTCGAACCGTCAAACAACTCCATTGGGGCGGTGGTACACCCACTTTTTTAAATCATCAACAAATCAGTGATTTAATGCGTTATACGCGCCAATCATTTCAATTATTAGATAATGATGAGGGCGATTATTCCATAGAAATTGACCCCCGTAGTGTTAGCAAGGAAACCATTGCCCTTTTAAGAGAGGTCGGCTTCAATCGTTTTAGTTTAGGTGTTCAGGATATTGATCCTAACGTACAAAAAGCGGTAAACCGTATACAACCCGTTGAAGAGACAAAAGCCATTATTGATGCTTGTCGAGACAATCAAGCACACTCCATTAGTATTGATTTAATTTATGGCTTGCCCCTACAAACGGTAAAGAGCTTTGAGCAAACATTAAAAGGGGTTATTGAGCTTTCACCTGATCGCTTATCTATTTTTAATTACGCTCACCTTCCTCATTTATTTAAACCACAACGTCGTATTGATGAAAAAGCACTCCCACCTGCTGAAGATAAATTACTGATTCTTCAGGACAGTATCCAAACATTAACCGATGCAGGCTATGTCTATATTGGTATGGATCACTTTGCTAAGCCTGATGATGAATTAGCGATTGCACAACAACAAGGCACACTGCATCGAAATTTCCAAGGCTATACCACCCATGCTGACTGTGATTTAGTCGCAATGGGTGTGAGTGCAATCAGCAAAGTGAATAATGCTTACAGCCAAAATGAAAAAGATATAGAACAGTATTATCAACAAATAGCCGACAAACACCTCCCTATTATTCGGGGCTTATCATCCAGTGAAGACGACTTAGTGCGTCACCATATTATTCAGCAACTCAGCTGCCATTTTGAACTGGATATTCTAAGCATTGAAGCTGACTTTAAATTAACCTTTAATGCCTATTTTGCAACAGAGTTAACAGAACTTGCGATCATGGCAAACGATAATCTACTCACACTTGATCAACAGAAAATAAAAATCAGTCCAACAGGACGGCTATTGATTCGTAATATCTGTATGGTTTTTGATGCTTATCAACGTCAACAATCTTCCCCTAAACAACAGTTTTCGAAGGCAATTTAACCGTTATAAAACATGGGTTAAAAAGGCTAACCCAATTAATGCAATCACACCACCTCCAAACCTGACCGCTATATTTCCCCAAGACCAACGGTTTAGCTCACCAAACAGAATACCTGCCAAGTGTAATAACCCCGTGCTAATCACAAAACCAAGACTATAAACCAAAGGGTTAGCCGCACGGGGTAGTTCTGCACCATGAGCATGACCATGAAAAATAGCAAAAGCAGCCACAAGTGTTGCGGCAATCCAAAGCGGCGGACGGATCATAAAAGCAACGGCTAGACCCAATACCAATCCTGAAAGTGCAATCCCTGTTTCAATATAAGGAATAGGAATACCCGCAACACCTAATGCGCCACCAAAAGCCATAACCAAGGGAAAAACAACGGGTAAAACCCAAATTGCAGGACGACCTAGAAAAACACCCCAAAGCCCTACTGCAACCATTGCCACCACATGATCTAAGCCTGAAATAGGATGTAAAAAACCACTACTAAAACCACCACTCAATGAAGCCACGTCAGCATGAGCAAAAGTAGCCGAACTGACAATTAATAACAACAAACCAAGACTTAACGGTTTAAAAGAATACACTTAAATTCTCTCCTTTTATTTTAAAATGCGAACAAAAATCAATTATAGTATCAATCGGCAACCTCAATAAGGACAACCGTTTATCATTTTTTTAATGATCTTTTTTATTAAGATGACCTTTATTTTCACTTGTAATAAGCACTTAAAAAATAAAATATTGACTAATATCAATTCTTTAAAAGAGAACAGCCAACATAAAAATAACAAATATCTATATAAAGTTATATTACAATATAAGAATGTATTTAAATACTAAAATAAGTTAAGCCTCCGTTCATCGTTTTATCCCTTCACAATCAAAAGAAAACAGGTAGACTGCTCACATCTTTACACGTTATTGCGGCTACTCAGCCTAATAATGTCCGAGGATACACAACGTATGAAAAATTTTTTAGGTAATAAAAAGTGGAGACAATCTCAATACTTATCAAAAAATAATAACGTTAATTATATTCAACATTATGGTGTTGAGAAAAATACAAAACGGTTATATGGTCGCTCCATCAAGCTATACCGAGCAAAACAGTTAGTTTAGAACTACCCTAAAAAAACAACGAGACAGCTACTCTAACTGGAATCCGATGACTAATTTTTTATTTATTTGTAGTCGAAATCAGTGGAGAAGCCCTACAGCAGCGAAAGTATTTAGGCAAAAAGGCTATAACACACGTTCAGCTGGAACAAGCCCTAAAGCAAAACATACGCTTTCTGAAAACGATATAAGATGGGCAGATCACATTTTTGTTATGGAAAAAAAACATAAAAACAGGATGATCGCTAAATTTAAACAACGGCTTGATTACAAACTTATTTCTATTTTAGATATTCCTGATGAGTATCGTTTTATGGATCAAGCACTCATTTCTCACTTAGAGGATGCTATAGCACCTTATTTGTAATCTATAATGTACCTAAAAAATTAATTCAGACTTTATTTAAGTGCATCCTATCCAAAGGATGTACTGACTCCCAAAAGCAAGACCCTTACGCCCTCCCCCAAACCCTATACCCCCACCCCTTTTAAGCGTTGCTCGGCTACTCTCCAAGCAACGCTTAAATTTAAAAATAATCAATCGCTTATTAGTTTAGAAGAAGCATTATCCTTTAAGCCCTATCTAAAAAGTGAACTTTCGTATGAATAAAAAAGAATCAAAAATAGCTAAATTATTAGATGATGGCTCACTCTATGCTGATCATCCTGTCATCGAAGAAATGCTTCAATACCCTGACATGGAGGATGGACATTTACTGGTATCTCGTGATCACAAGGGCAAACCCACTGGCTATTTACCTGTAGGTTATTATTATCGATCAGGGCAACAAAAACGATTAAGCTATATAGCAGCAATGCCTAACTCGCCTGCAATTAGTCCCACCTATACACCAGGGGCTACTCATATTTTAAGCCGTTTATCACACGCTTATTTTGACTGTGATGTGATCTCTGATTTGTCTTTTATTCCAAAACAAGCGACAGCAAGCACCTATGGTATGCCACTAGAACGCTATTGGCGTTTTTTTTCTTCTTCACGTAAAAAAGACCTGCGCCGAAAACTAAAAAAAGCGGAACAGTTTAATATTCAACAAGGGAATTTAAGTGATGTGCGCCTCGCATGGCAATGGATGCAAACCATATGGGAACAACGTGGAAATCGTTTTGGGAACACACCTTATGATCAGTATCTTGAGGTGACTCTATCTTGGTTAAACACTTTAGAACAATCACAACGCGCTAACTTAAAAATTGATAAATATATGCTAGGAAGGGAAATGGTAGGGATTAACTGTTGTGTTATCCATCGCTATCAAAATCGCTTTCATTGTGATGATTATTTAACATGGTACAACCCACATAAAGCATCAGGCTTGGGAATTATCAGCGTTGTTAAAAATATTACCAATCCTGCAATGGAAGGATTTCGTTATAACCTTAGCGCACCTGGTATTAATGGCAAGATACAGAAAGGGCATCAATATAAATGGGATCTTATTCCAGAGCCGCTTCGACTCACTCAATCGGTACTCATTATTTCTTAAACAATAGGGCAAAGAAGGATAGAGTTTATGATGTTATAGATTTAACCTTAAGAGCAAGCCTATCTCAAGTATTGCCCTCAAAAATTAAGTTAAGTGATCTATTAGCTCATCAAATTAACGTCTATTCGCCAAAGCATGGTAAGCCTGAACGATACTTTGATCATCATCATTCCAACGCGCAAGGTTTGGTTGTTGAGAAGCTACTTGAGCGCTTGCTCTTGGAACAAATTGGCGTTTTGGCTGATAACGTGCAATCTGTCCATTCTTAGAACGCCCTCCTTTAAATACCCACTGAATCAAACGATCATGGCTTCGTCTTGCTCTACGGGATTCCTTTTCATTATGAAGAATAGACACAATATAGATTTTTCCATCAGCCGCTCTCACATAACCTGCAACTCCACGAACATCTCGTAGTGTTCCTGTCTTAAAGAAACCTCGCCCTTTTACACCCGTTCCACGCAACCGACGTTTCATTGTGCCATCAACCCCTGCAATGGATAAAGACTGCATAAATAAATGACGATAAGGTCCATTATAAGCATCCATTAATAAATCAGAAATATGTTTCGCACTAATGCGCGCATGACGACTTAGGCCCGAACCATTTTCAATGCGTAACTCAGGAAATCTTAATCCTCTTTTGGTCAAATAGTCATTAATGGCATCAGCACCTTTACGTGGAGTTCCTGGCGCACCATAACGTTTCGCACCAATGGATAACAACAGTTGACGTGCCACTACATTATTACTGTCTTTACCTAACTTCGGTAAAATCTGAGCCAGTGTACCCGAGTTAAAGCTTGCTAGTTTTCTAGCATGAGCAGGTGTACGACCTATACCAAAACCTGCACGTATTTGTCCGTTCAATTCACGACTCCAAATATTATTAATCGCTGAATACAACATATTAGCAGGGTTACTTACTACACGAGAATAAGTGCGGGTTCCACAACCCGATGAGAAAGTACCTTTAAAGCTGACAATAACCCGTCCACCGCTTTTTCTGACGCCAATTCGAGTACGACATCCACGGCGTACTTTTTTCATTTTATTAACAACCACCAAGTTATGTGCAGGCGTTGTTGCTTTAGCAACGACACGACCGCCTCTTGCATTAACTGAAAAATGACTGAGGCGTTCATTAAATAATAAAGCATCAGGTTGTGCGTTATAACGGGAATAAGGTTTTCCATCAAAATCCCCAGGATTAACCTTTGGGACATAAAAATGGGTATTATCAAAAATTAAGCGTCCTTGAATACTATAAATCCCTCGTTGGCGTAGCTTTTGCAACAAAGAACGCAAATCAGAGCTACCAAAATCAGGTGCACCATAACCTTTTAGGTAGAGGTCACCGACTAATTGCCCATTTTGCACCCGTCCTGTTGTAAAAATATCCACAGGCCAACGATGGTTTGGTCCTAAAACGCCTAATGCTACATGAGCTGTTACTAATTTCATAACTGAAGCGGGTGAACGAGGCTGTGTCGCTTTATAAGCCAGCAAGGGTCGAGGTGATCCTACCGCATGAACATAAACACTCATACCACGTGGTGATATACGTGATTTTTGAAGCAGGTTTTGTATTTCAGCGGGCAAATTATTATAAATAGGAGGTTGTTGTTGTCCCTCAACAGTTGCTGTCATACTACTCAAAAGCAGTAGACACGAGCCAAATAAAACCTTAATCCTTTTATAATTCATTGTGTTATTCCCCTTTTAAATAACTAAAAACCAGTCAACTATAGATACCAAAACTAATTTTTAGCGTATCCTTATTAATGAAAATCTTGCGCCCTTCAAAGACAAGTATGATGATGCAAAGTGATGTATCGATATTTTATTGTTCTTTGAAACACTGACATTTTGAATACAGGAGAGTATAAATTTAAGCCCTACCGTAAAACAATCAATATCCCTAATTTGCTGAAAACCCCAAAACTAATTTTGTTTTAACAAACAACTTAAAAATGAGCTGAAAATTATGGCACGTCTACTTTATATAGAAGCTGAACAATTAAAAATAGTCCATAATTATTCGCCACTTATTAGCGAATAAATAAAACTTATAGGTATGATTTATACGCTAACTGTAACGCTTCGTCAAGACAACATTTTCCTATTTTTTATACTAAAATCATAAAAAAGTGCAAACAGGATCTCATGACTTCATCTGAGCGGTGCACGGACAGGATGCAACTTCCACCTACTCAAAGGTAAAACCCGCTTAAATAGCTACCATAAAGATGAAAACACTAGACGCTATCACACTCTACGTTTATAAACACCAAGGAGATCATATGAATATTGGAAGTACTTTTAAAGAAGACATTATTTTTGTGATGAAGAGAGCAACAATTGAGAAAGAAAGATGCCTTCAATTTTGACATTATTATGATAATCGTTAACTCACAAACAAAGTAACACACCCCTCAATGGCTTATATTACACTACTAAAAGACAATCCCAACCCCAATATTTTTTATAGTTTACAATCACCTGATAAAATTCACTCCCGTTTATGATTTAAAATTTTCTAGCCCGAACTTAAAGCGCTTCAATAGAGACTATCTTTTCGATAAATCACTGACAAACCCCGCAAATATTAATCACCGTTTATTGTAATGATTTAATCGTTATTCCTTAACTGTTATAGTCACTCCACTTTTTAGAACCAAGGCTTAAACCCATTTAGAAACATCACAATAACCTGATGAGTTTGAGTCCTCCAAACAAGAGAATGAAACTATGGCGGGTCACAGTAAATGGGCGAACATAAAACATAAAAAAGCAGCAAATGATAAAAAGCGCGCTAAAGTTTGGACAAAAATAATCAGAGAAATCACCGTTGCCGCCAAAGAGGGTAAAACATCAGACCCCAACGCACACCCTCGCTTACGTTTAGCGGTTGATAAGGCTCTCGGTGCTAATATGACCAAAGACACGATTGAGCGGGCTTGTAAACGGGGTGCAGGCGAAACAGATGGTGCAAATTATGAAGAAATTCGTTATGAAGGTTATGGGCCGGGTGGTATCGCAGTCATTGCCGATTGTATGACCGACAATCGTAATCGCACCGTATCGGAAGTACGTCATGCCTTTACCAAATCAGGGGGAAACTTAGGCACAGATGGTTCAGTCGCCTATCTTTTCAATAAATTGGGTTTGATTAGCTTTCCAGAAAATTCAGATATACATGAAGATTTGATTATGGATATCGCATTGGATGCAGGTGCAGATGATGTACTCGTTGAAGACGATGGCACTATAGAGGTTATTACCTCACCCGAAACGTTCGCCGCAGTTAGTAAAGCACTAAAGGCGGAAGCAAGCTTAGATATTATTAATGCCGAAATCACCCTTCGTGCTGAGTTACTCACCGCTATTAACGCCGAAATGGCGGAAAAACTGCTACGTTTAATTGACGTGCTTGAAGATTTAGATGATGTTCAGGAGGTCTATTTTAATGCGGATATTCCTGATGAAGTTTTAGAAAGCATGGCATAAGCCCTTGTCATCCATCATTAGAATTTTGGGGATTGATCCTGGCTCTCGTATCACGGGAGTTGGGATTATTGATAGCGATGGTCGGCATAGCCAGCATGTGTTTAGTACCTGTATTCGTCTTGGTAATGCCCCTTTTCCTCAACGTTTAGGTGCAATTTATAGACAACTTGAAACGATTATTATTGAACACCATCCTCAGCAGATGGCAATAGAAGACGTGTTTCTCGCCAAAAACCCTGCCTCTGCCTTAAAGCTTGGTCAAGCACGAGGGGCGGCGATTTGTGCCAGTGTGATGAAGAATCTGCCTGTAGCAGAATACAGCGCTCGCGAGATCAAACTAGCAACCGTAGGTAAAGGCAATGCCGATAAAACACAAGTACAACATATGGTTAAAATTTTACTCAACCTACAAGGCAAGCTGCAATCTGATACCGCCGATGCATTGGCTATTGCCTTAAGTCATGCTCATACTGGTGCATTAAAAGCACGCCTAGAGCATGCTAGAAAAAAATATTAAAACGATAGAATAGGATCATCACATGATTGGACAACTGCGTGGTAAACTGGTTTATAAACAAGTCCCTGAATTAATGTTAGATGTCAACGGTGTCGGTTATGAGTTATTAGCCTCCATGACCACCTTTACCGATCTACCTGAAATCGGATCTGAAACCACCTTATTTACCCATTTTATTGTGCGGGAAGATGCACAAACCTTGTATGCTTTTGGCACAAAAAATGAACGCGCCTTATTTCGCACCTTATTAAAAGTCAACGGTGTCGGCCCTAAAATGGCATTAGCCATTGTCTCTGGGATGACAGCACAAGAATTCTCTCAGTTTATCCATTCCAATGATGTGACCGCACTGACCCGCTTACCGGGTGTAGGAAAGAAAACAGCAGAACGTTTAATCATTGAAATGCGCGACCGTTTACCCAAAATAGACGCAGATGACACCCCACCACCGAGTACGCCCTCCGCTCCATCACAGCAACAGATCGAAGAAGAAGCGGTTACTGCATTATTAGCTTTAGGCTACAAACCGCTTCAAGCCAGTCGTATGGTCTCATCCATTAGCAAAGAAAATTTATCCGCCGAGGAGATGATTCGTTTAGCGCTTAAAGCGAGCCTATTATGAGTGATGAAACAGATCGTATTATCTCCCCTGTTGCAGGTTTAGAAGAGCTTTCAGAAGCCCATATTCGACCGCAATACCTACGAGATTACATTGGTCAACCGGTTGTCTGCGAACAAATGGAGATTTTTATCCCTGCCGCGAAAGCACGTGGTGAAGCTTTAGATCATGTGTTAATTTTTGGCCCCCCTGGTTTAGGTAAAACCACCCTTTCCCATATTATTGCTAATGAGCTGAATGCCAACATGCGTTCGACATCAGGACCTGTGCTCGAAAAAGCAGGGGACTTAGCCGCCTTACTCACCAATTTAGAACCACATGATGTACTGTTTATTGATGAAATTCATCGTCTAAGTCCTGTAGTAGAAGAAATTCTCTACCCTGCTATGGAAGATTTTCAATTAGACATTATGATTGGAGAAGGTCCTTCCGCACGTTCAATCAAGCTGGATTTACCCCCTTTTACCTTAGTCGGAGCAACCACCAGAGCAGGTTTATTAACCTCTCCCTTACGGGATCGTTTTGGTATTGTTCAACGACTTGAATTTTATAATGTCACCGATCTCAGTACTATTATTCGCCGAGCAGCGGGGATTATTGGCGTAACAATTGATAGTGCAGGTGCAACAGAAATTGCACAACGTTCAAGAGGAACACCACGGATCGCAAATCGTCTCTTACGACGAGTAAGGGACTTCGCGCAAATAAAATCAGACGGTAAAGTTACCGCTACCGTTGCTGATAAGGCATTGAATATGCTCAATGTTGATAGCGAAGGGCTTGATCATATGGATCGACGCTTATTATTAGCCATTATGGAAAAATTTGAAGGAGGCCCTGTAGGATCAAACAGTTTAGCAGCCGCGATTGGAGAAGAACGGGGAACAATTGAAGAAGTGCTGGAACCGTTTTTAATTCAACAAGGTTTTTTAATGCGTACCCCTAGAGGGCGTGTTGCCACCCGCTATGCTTGGCAATATTTTGGCTTAAACCCTAAAAAAACAAGTGACTAGTTTTGCTTCAATAAGCACTAAAAAGGCAGGGTTGCATTCCATTGCAACCCTGCCTTTTTCAACCACCTGAGAAGGTTTAAATTACTTCGTGATCGGCGCTTTAATGGAAAGGTTATTACCAACCGCTGTCACATCAACAGAAACAGGACCAATATCACCACGGTTTCCATTAACATAACCGGATGCGCTAATCGCACTGTTACGGTTAATTTGTGTCATTGAGCCTCTTGTACCGAGTACAGAAGTTAAGTTATTACCCACCGCCGTTACCGCAAGCTTAGGATCTCTAAAGCGGGGGTTAACACCAAATCCATTCCCTGAAATATTACCTGTAGCTGTCACAGGGCTATCGTAGTTAAACTGCAAAGAGCCAACAACGGCCTCGCTGTCATCACCCTCCGCATTAGCTATGGTTAAGTTATTACCGACTGCGGTCACATTTAACTCGACAAGCCCATCAACATCCTTACCATCTGCATCTTTCACCTGTCCTAGGTTGATTCGATTACCAACAATATTACCTGATGCCGTTGCGCCACCGTTTTGATTCCCTTGAATTGCACCGACAACGGTATCTGTTGCAATATCAACCGAAGCATTATTACCTACAGCCGTTACATTCACTTTGAGATCCGTAATCCCATCATTGCCGCCTTGAGCCGTATTACCAATGACATTCGCCGTCGCCGAGACAGGTGAATCATGATTAAACTGATTGATGGAAACATCTGCTTCTTCATCTAAAATAACGCTTGGAATACTAACTGAATCGGATAAATCAATTTCTTTGTCGTAGTTTAAAATAATATCGCTATCAATACTTACCGCAGGGTAATCAGCATAAACGGTTGTTGCTGCAAGTGTGAAAGCAAAAGCGATAGAAGTAACCAATGTTAATTTTTTCATAATAATATACCTTAGTATTGATATGATGTTAAAGTCGTAAAAAAACGACAGCATAATGATTTAAATAAATAAAAGTTAAGCTAAAAATAATATTCTACTGATTTAAGTATCCACTGTTATCTAATTTGAATATCATCGTGATAACATTCGTTCACTCGAACCTTAAATAAATGTCCCACTAATTGAGCAATCCCTCGCTCGACCAATGAACGAACACCCATTTGAAGCGGTTCATCTGTACTGGAACCACCGTCATAATTAATAAGCTGCTTATCCAAAAAACGGTAAAGACCTGCTTCAGTACGCTTACCAACAAACTGTTTTTGCAGTGAAATCGAATCAATGACTTCGAGGGTATGTACATTCACAATTCTTAAATCCATCGCCACATTCATCATCACCGTCTTTGCACCAAACTCTAAACCTGAAATATTTAATAATTTGCCGCCGCTATAAATATTGTAATTAACTTCAGTGACCGCACCAGTGATGTAATAATCTGCGCCTCTAATTTTCCCTGCTAGCATCGGTTTATAGTTAATGGATCGACCGTTTGATAACTTGTAACGCTTATTCTCACCAATGCGTTTCTTCTTCATCAAATCAGCTTCAACATTAAAAGAGCTAATGTTGCGTCGCTCAACCACTTGAATCGCTTTAATCTTGCTTAAAGCCGTAATCGCCATCGACTCAACACCCTGAGTAATCTTATAACCCTCAGCAGAGTTCACTTTGCCTGTCTTATCAGGAATTTGATCAATCGTAACTTTAACCTTACGAGACAACTTAATACGATCAGATACACACGATAACCCTGAGGTATAAAGCGTATTGTTTTCAGTTACTTTAGGGCCTTTTAAGGTCTTCGCTTCTTTATAGTGATGTGATCCGCCATTAGAACACGCCGTTAATAACGATAAAGACGAGACGAATGAAATGAGCAGTTTATTTTTCATTGTTTAATTTCTTTTTTTAATAAGGGCAGTGAGTCATTTTATTTCGTTTAGATTATTTTAATTTGAAATACTGACTGGCGATATTATTTATACGGTTTCAACTAAATCCGTTATTTTCATTTTTTTTCTGAGTTATCTTCATAATTTAAGACCTGCTCATAATCCACAACGGCATCGACATTGGAATCAGATGTCATGTTGTTATCTTTAGCATCTTGACTGGTGCTCAAGGTAACCGCATTGTTATCTCCTGCAAGTACTACACTGATATTGTTTGCGGAAGAACTGGTTTTAGGATCAACCAAAGAGCCTGAACCACTCCCTCCACCAAAACTAGCGGATCGGCTTCTAGCAAGATCAACAGCACACTTTAGGGGGTTTGCATCACAAAAAACAAGCAGTCTATTTTGTGAAACTTGTACCTGATCAGGTGTTGGAAACTGCCAGCTACTGGTGTGCATTTCATTAGCATTAACATTAAGAAAAAATAATGAAGCACTTAAAGATAGTAATATTTTGTTCATCTGTCACACTTCCTCGTGTTGGAACGTTGTGATAGATGCTTTTCCTTATTTTAATTATTATTGGCATCCTGCCCTGCATCAATCTATGCGTATATTATTACTAACTGAACAAAATCTTAACAGCAGAATGCATACATTCTCTACAGATTTACAGATAGCTGGAAAAATAAGCACAAAATGAAAAACAAAGGGTATAAAATAGCAATTAAGTGGCAAACTAATCTCTAAATATCCAATATCAATAGAACAACTGAGACAAACAACACCTTATGACAACCGACACATCTGCCTTCTCGTTAGCAATTCGAGTGTACTATGAGGATACCGATGCAGGCGGTGTGGTCTATCACGCCAACTACCTCAAATTTCTAGAACGTGCGCGCACCGAATGGTTGCGTCATTTAGGCTTTGAACAAGATACTCTAGCCTGCGAAGAAAACCTTCTTTTTGTAGTACGTCATATCGACATCGACTATTTAAAGCCTGCATTATTTAATGATCGGTTAATTACAACGGTTAATATAGAAAAAAGGCAACGAAGTTATTTTCAAATATCACAATCCATCCTTCGTCACAATACCATCACAGGGGAACGAGACATCGTATCAAAAGCGAAGGTAACGATTGTTGCGGTCAGTGCAGATCATTTCAAACCAAAAAAAATCCCTGATATTATCTGCACTGCCATCGAAAATTTAGCGTAAGGGTATGCTATAACCACAAGAGGCGCTGTTGACACTTGATGATTAATACTTTGTTTATCGCTTTTTCGTTTTTTAGAAAAGAAAAACATCCGCTAAGAAGTGAAACGATAAATAAATGCCAACAGACACCTAGAAAACATTCATTAGCTATAACAATAGACACAGCACATAAGGGAGAAACAACATGGTAATCGACCATACTATATTGAAACTCATTACTGAGGCGAGTTTGGTAGTACAAATCGTAATGGGCATTTTGGTACTGGCATCGTTTCTTTCGTGGACGATTATGATGATCAAATCATCACAATTACGTACCGCATCGCGTCAATTGATAAAATTTGAAGACCGTTTTTGGAGCGGGATCTCACACCAAAAGCTATATGATGACCTCGACCATAAAAGTAAACGACAAGGATTAGAAGAAATATTCTTTAAAGGTTATCAAGAATACCAACGGATTAAAGGCAATAAAAATATTACACACTTGCCGATGGTCGCTACCGCACAACGTGCCATGCGGGTTGCCGAATCGAGAGAACTGGACAAACTGGAACGCAACCTCTCTTTTTTAGCAACCGTTGGATCAATCAGCACCTATATTGGCTTATTTGGAACTGTTTGGGGCATTATGAATTCTTTTATCTCTTTAGGAAAAATGCAACAAGCCACCCTAGCCGTCGTAGCCCCTGGTATTGCAGAAGCATTGATTGCAACAGCGATTGGTTTATTAGCCGCAATACCCGCTATTGTCGCCTATAATCGTTTCAGTGATAAAACCGATCGTATTACCGTTAGCTATGAAAATTTTAGAGAGGAATTTACCAATTTACTTCAACGTGACACCTTCTCTCGTCAAGGTCAGATAACAGAACCCGCCACACCGCCTCTCTCTTCAGCAGGAGAAACCCTAATATCCAAACCTTTGCCTCAAGACCTCAATCAAACACTCACTAAGAACAATAAACAGTAGAGCGGATTATGGCTAGAAAATGTAAACGTAGGCGGGCAATGGCAGAAATGAACGTTGTCCCATATATTGATGTTATGCTGGTATTACTGATTATTTTTATGGTAACGGCCCCGATGTTACAAACGGGTGTACAAATCAATTTACCCGATGCAAAAGCAAAAGCAATTGACAATAATGATAAGAAAACACCCCTTATTATTTCCGTTGATAAGGAAGGGAACTATTTTAATGATGACGGTTCTGCCATTAAAATTACGGAACTAAGTGATTACTTGTCAACTCAACTAAAAGACACGGACTCTGAAATAAACAGTACACGCTCAGTCTATATACGGGGTGATCAAAATGTCGCTTATCGTTATTTAATGCAAGCGATGGTCGCGGCTCAAAACGCAGGGGCAAAAAGTATTAGCCTTATGGCTGAGCCTGAAACAGATTAATAGATATTTAAAATATCAACAGAGCCTAATACCTCATCAATTATTTCGCTAAAACGTTATGTTAAAAGAAATACTAAAACATCCTTTTGCACTGATGATCGCAATAGCCATCCATCTACTGTTGGTGATGGTTTTTATTATGAGTTTCAAATTAACCGTCGTGCCTGCTGCACAACAAAAAGGGATTCCCATTGAACTCGTCTTTAATACTATTCCTGCGGTTAGCGCTCCAGAAAAAAATAAATTTCAAGACGCGTTAAGTAATCGTAAAGTCCTTGAAAAATCGTCAAAAAAAGAACCTGAGCCAAAAACAACACAAAAAACAAGCGAACAAATACTCGCGACCTCGGTCATAGCAGCCAGTGCGGCGCTCATTGCAACCCAGCGAGTGGCTGCCTTAGCTAAAAAGAAAGCTGCCAAAATTGCCAAGAAAAAAAAGGCAAAAAGAGAAAAAGCGGTAAAGCGAGAAAAACAAAAAAAAGCGAAGCAACGCAGAGAACAGAAAAAGAAAGAGAAGGAAAAAAAAGAACAGCTAAATAAGAAAAAACGTGACGAAAAGGCTGAAAAAAAGAAAATAAAAAACAAAAAAGAACAACAAGCCAAAGAGAAACTAAAAGAAAAAGTGTTGAAAGGAAAAGAGGCTGAGAAAAAAATAAAACAGGAAAAAGCCGCTCAAAAACTAAAAAAAGAGAAATTGGAAGTACAAGCCAAGAAAAGAGCAATAGAAAAAAAGAAAGAGAAACAGAAAGCAAAGGAAAAAGCTAACAAAGAAGCAAAAGAGAAGAAAGCTAGAGCATTAAAAGAAAAAATAAAACAAGAGGCTATTAAAAAGAAGAAAGCAGCAGAGGATAAAAAAGCGGCTGAGGAAAAGGCTAAGAAAGAGGCTAGGGATAAAAAAATCAGAGATGATTCCCTGAAAAAATGGAAAGAAAAGAAACGGCTTGAAAAAGAAAAAAAGAAACTGGAAAAGGAGAAAAAAATAGCGGATGCTAAAAAAGCAAAAGAAGATGCTGAGCGAAAGAAGAAGGCCGCCACAGATCAAAAGAAAAAAGAACAGGTAGAAAAGAAAAAAGCCATTACAGTTGCTAAACGTATCGCAAAATCAACTTGGGGAACTCAAATTATCAGACATGTAAAACGGCGTTGGAATCCACCTCCTGGAACACGAGGTATGTCCGCAAAAGTTAGGATTAAAATTGCACCCAGTGGTTATATCAGAGGAGCCGTTCAGATCATTAGCTGTAACGGACACCCTTCTTTTTGTGCCTCGATCCCTCAAGCTTATAAAGAAGCAGAACCACTACCCCGTCCCAGTAGAAACGATTTAGACCGTACGTTTGTCATCACAATGGATGATCAATAAGGAGACTCACGCTATGATACCGAATAAAAAAACGTATTGGTTTTACGCCCTGTTTGCTTCCCTGCTTGGTTTAATGCTAGTCAGCACCGTAAAAGCAGAGCTTCAATTACATATTTCAAAAACTGCTGATGATGGTATTCCAATCCTAATTGCCCCTATATCAGGTGGCTTTAATCGTATTATTGAAGCCGATTTAAAACGCAGTGGTCGCTTTACGGTTATTGATACGATGAAAGCCAGCGCATTCTCTCTTTTTGGTAGCAAAGTTCCCCTCCCGATTTTAAAAGCCACAAAAGCAGAATATATTGTACGCGGACGAGTCAGTGCCGCAGGACTTGATGTGGAGTTAGTAAGTACCCACAACGGCAAACGAATTGCAGCACACCGTATTAAATCACTACCTAACAAACGTCGGGTTGCTCACCAAGCCGCCGATAAATTATTTCAAAAAATCACCCGTAAAAAAGGGGCTTTTGATACTCGCTTAGCCTATGTCACCGTTATTGGACGACACCCTAATTCACATTACACCTTATACGTTTCAGATGCCGATGGTTACAACCCCCATGAAATCTTAGCCTCTGACCAACCCATTATGTCACCCAGCTGGGCGGCGAATGGAACCGAGCTTGCTTACGTTTCGTTTGAACGCGGTAAATCAGCCATTTATGTCCAAAATATTTTCACAGGACGAAAACGATTGGTTTCCAACAAAAAAGGCATTAATGGCGCACCCACATGGTCACCTGATGGCTCTCGTTTAGCGCTTACACTCTCTCATGATGGTAACTCCGAGATTTATGTGTTATCTCTACACAGCAAGGCACTCAAACGCATTACTAAAAACCCCGCAATTGATACCGAGCCAGCATGGAGTGGTGATGGTCGAAGCCTTGTGTTTACCTCAGACCGAGGAGGTGCTGCACAACTTTATAAAGTCGCTGCACAAGGGGGGCGAGCCAAACGAATGACCTTTGTTGGAAACTATAATTCAGCAGCAGATATTGTCGACAATAAAATTGCGTTAGTACGTCGCCGATCGGGGGATTTCCGTATTGCAATTATGGAAATGGGCGGTGCGGGTGCTGATATTATTTCAAAAGGTAAATTTGATGAATCTCCAGCACTTGCACCTAATGGTACAATGATTGCCTACGCCACTCAAAAAAATGGGCGAGGAAGATTAGTGGTTGTCAGCGATAATGGTAAATCGACCCAAGAACTTTACGCTCCTAATGGGAGTGTACGAGAACCTGCTTGGTCGCCTTACCTTCATTAAGGATATTTCGTTCCTAAAAGCACAATCGTCGCTCAATATTAACGTTTAAAGGACATACAATGAAACAAACAGCATGGGCATTGCCACGTTTATTCTTACTCTTTCTTACTCTTTTCACACTTGCTGCCTGCTCACAACAGAATGTAAAATCGGATAAGAAGAAAAAGAAAGCGCGTATCACCACAACAACCAGTGTCGGTACAGGACCAACAGGCAGTAGTTTTAGTGGTACAGAATTCCAAGGCATTGTCGATAGCACCGATGCCGCCACCATTTCTCCAGATGACTTTGGCGGAGAAGGTGTTGGTGATTTAGGTACAAATGCTCAAATTACCGCACTGAACCCTGATACACAAGCCGCAGTAAACGAGCTATTAGATGGCGATGGTAAAGGACGTTACACCCCTGCTGATTTAAATAATCCAAAAACTAAGCTGACCCAACGCATTATCTATTTTGACTATAACCAGTCCAGTATTCTTCCCCAATACAAAGAAGTATTAGCCGCACACGCTCAACTGTTAAAGAATAACCCAGAGATACGTGTACGAGTTGAAGGTCATGCTGATGAGCGTGGCTCTCCTGAATACAATATTGCATTATCAGAAAACAGAGCAAAAACGGTTCGCCAATATTTAGCCTTTAAAAATGTTGCTACTGACCAAATGGAAACCATTGGTTATGGCGAAGAAAAGCCATTAGTACGTAAACATGATGAAAAAGCGTGGAATAAAAACCGTCGGGTCGAATTAAACTATGTAACCTATTAATCATACAATACCCAACGAAATAGATAACATCCAAAATGAACAATGTGCTTTTGGATGTTATTAAACCTGCGCTCCGTAATAAACATTGCTTTACATGAATGCATAAGCCTATATTATACCCCTCCTTCTTTTACTAAAGTTGCCAACATTTAATACTCGGCTAAAGGCTTAAAAGGAAGGGCTGTAAACACTATTAACTCATAGTGTTTCACATATAAGCACGCTTCCCCCATCTGCTTTCTACTCTTTATAGGCTTCCTGTTACTATGAAAAAATTACAGTACCCCTTACTTTTCTCTCTTCTGCTCAATCTATTTCTTATCCTTCCTGTACAAGCAGCAGATAATAGTGAAGCCTTATTAGAGCTATTTCAACGGATTGATTCGCTAGGAAAAGAAGTGCGTACCTTACGGGGTGAAAATGAACGGCTACAACACCAAGTTGAAAGGATGAAAAAAACACAAAAACGGGGGTTTCTAGGGGTTGACGATCGAATTGATTCCTTAGCAAAACGAATAAAAGCAAAACCCGTCGTTACCCCTAAACCTAAACGTGTCGTTACTCAATACAAAAAAAAACCAGCACCACAAAGAAAGCCCGTAGCAAAGACAAAACCTTCCACTAAAGCAAACAGCGTAAAAACCCCTGAATCCAAAATAAAAGACTCCAATATTGAGGAGAAAAAGGCATACCAACGGGCTTATCAACTGTTAAAAAAGAAATCCCCAATGGCATTTAAAGCCTTTCAAGATTACATAAAGCAATACTCTGGCAGTCCTTTGGCAGCGAATGCTCAATATTGGTTAGGTGAAATTAGATATTCCCAGAAAAACTACAAAGGGGCTGTTGATGAATTTGTAAAAGTATTACAAGAATACAAGAAAAGTGACAAAGCACCCGATGCCGCAATTAAATTAGGCTTTAGTTTTTATGAATTAAAAAACTGGGTCTATGCCCGTCGCGCCCTCGAAGATGTGGTACGTTATTTTCCCAAGACAAATGCTGCTAATTTAGCCAAAAGACGACTTGCTAAAATGAAGATCAATAAACGTTATTGAATCAGTGTGAAAACTTCGGGTTGAAAATAGTCTGACCGAGACGCTTAGCAGTAGCACCCTTTTAAATGAGTTCTAAAAAATACGATGGCAACATTACAAATTACTGAGATTTTCTACTCTTTACAAGGGGAGTCCCGCACATCGGGTCTCCCCACTATTTTTATACGCTTAACAGGTTGTCCTTTACGTTGCCATTATTGTGATACCGAATATGCTTTTACAGGCGGAGAACAGCATCAGATAGATGATGTTTTATCCACGATTAAACAATATGATACACCCTATGTTACGGTTACAGGAGGAGAGCCTCTTGCACAAAGTGAGTGTTTGACTTTACTGGAACATCTCTGTGATGCTGGTTATCAGGTGTCTTTAGAAACCAGCGGTGCACTGTCTGTTGCGGGTATTGATGCACGGGTTTGTTTAGTGATGGATCTTAAAACACCGGCATCGGGCGAGGCAGACAAGAACCTTTGGGATAATTTGCACTCCTTAAAATCTAATGATCAAATTAAATTTGTGATTTGCGATCGCGAGGATTATAACTGGATGAAAACCATTATTGACACATACGACTTATCACACCGATGTGAACTTCTTGTATCACCGAGTGCCAATGAAGTTGATCCTCAAACATTAGCGGATTGGATTTTACAAGATCAACTGATGGTGCGTTATCAATTACAACTCCATAAACTACTTTGGGATGATCAAGCAGGACATTAAGAGCTGAAACAGTCAAGCTGACAACAACAGCGTTCCCCCAACTGTTTAAACACCAAAAAAAACGCCACAACATTTTGTTGTGGCGCTGGCTAAAGGTATCATGCGAAACAGGTGCTGTTGATATTAACTCTCCACAGCGCTTTAGATACCGCAATAATAAACCTAATCTTCAGGACAACGGATTGATATTGTTTGTGTCGAACCATCAGACAATGTATAGGTAAAAGTCACGGTCCCTGTGTTTCCTTCAGGATCAAAAAACAAGGTATGTTTTGACTTATCACCTGAATCAATCTCTAGCCAACCAAAAGAAGGCTTTGATATACTCACAACTTTTCGGCTATCATTTTGACTCAGTACCGCAAACGAATCACCTTTCGCACCGATGGTAAGTGGAATACTAACATTACAACAGTTTTCATTTTCTTCATCATTATAACCTTCCACAATGACCGTAACCGTTGCTTGTGACGTATTACCATAACCATCCGTAATGGTATAAGTGAAATAGTCTGTCCCCACAAAACCATCTTCAGGGGTATAGTCCACACCGTCTTCTCCATCAATGACCACACTGCCGTGCTTGGGCTTACCGAGTTTAGTTATTTTAATCTTCTTGCCTTTGTCGTTATCAATGAGGTTAATCCAAACACTTTTATTTTTATACGTCTTTTTCTTATCATCATTCGCTTTAGGCTTGTTGTCATTTTCACCCGAGCCTGTTTTGGTCAAATAAGTATCAACACCACGTTGGTGCTTAATATTATTATGTAATGCTCGTTTTATCCAAGTCGGTGCAGAACGAATCACCTCCGTTCGCCACACAACACGCGGTGTTCCGACCACACCATTATCAACCCTTACGTTTTTATAACCCACTTTCACTTGACGCGTTACAACCCGTGTTCCTGTACGTACTTTCTTGTTTACAGTGCGGTACTTGGTTTTATAGTTTGAACGCACGGATACATATTCAATATCCACTCGACGATTCTTAAAGTCTTGATCCGCCGTTGTAGGGTATTTTGGATTCGATTTACCCAACCCGCGTGTCATCAAATGACGTGGATTAAAACCTTCCCTAATCAAGAAGCTTTTTACAGTAGCCGCACGTTTTAACGATAAACGCTTATCAAAAGCGGTATCACCTAAACGACAGGTATTACCCGTAATCCGAATCACACCTTTATAACCGTTTTTGCGAATTTGAGCGGCAATATGCTTTAAACGTTTTTTAGCAGAAGCAATTAAATTGGCACGTCCTAATTTAAAGAAGGTCTGTCCTTCTAGCTCCATTGTGCTCTTAACTAACTGTTTATAAGGTACTTTAATGGATTTATTCCCATAAACAGGAACATAGTTCTTCTTGTTCTTATAAACCGCTTGCTTTCGATAACGTGGAGGACGGCTTTTTCCAGGCACTTCAACTCGGATACGACGATAGTGTTTATCCGTCTGAAAGACACTATCACCACCAAAGTCATAGTGGTAATTCACCTTACCGCGTACACTGTTTTTATCCACGCCCTCTTGATAACCGCCTTCTTTTCTCAAAGCGGCAACATCAACACCCACACTATGGGGTGTACCTTTAAAGAATTTATCAAGACCCGCTGAAACAGCTAATAAAGTGGCTTGATCTTCATATTTACCTTGATCAGTACCCCATTGATAATCAACCCCTGCACGTACCCGAACATTGGCATCTTTTATAAAGGTTCCAACACTTGCACCTGCACCATAATCATATGCTTTTTCAGATACTTTAGAGTAATCATCATACGCATTGATGGTTTTTTTCTTTTTGTTTAAACCTTTACTAACATGACCTTCCCAAAAACCATTTTCTCTTTCTTGACCGTAACCCATCGTCACTTTAGCCTGCTTATTTTTATTACGATCATAAGCACCATAAACCTTGCTAACATGGTCAACATTGCCCTGTTTATCACGCACCACCCAATTATGATCTAAGCGAGCACCACCAGACGTTATTGATTTTTCATCTTCTTTTAATTCAACGCCTCCCCAAAGCCCACCACTGGTTGCACTGTTTTTATCTTCAAACAGTACCGCATTAGCATCAAAGGTTACCTCACCATCATCACTAATACTGACACCAACATTAGAACCACTGCCCACATAGTTATGATTAAGCGTATCAACTTGGTGTGCCGCTTGATCATATTTAGGCGCAGCCATTGTTTGAGTTGCTAAAATAGTAACCGAACTCAATACAACAGGTAAATAGACCCATTTGTAGCTTGTTATCTTTTTATGTATCATACTTCCCTTCTCTATAATCAATTATTTATTAGACATTTAAGGGCTCGATAAAGAGCATTATTTAGGTGCTTAATAAGGCATGATGTTGACTTCTCTCACCTCTTGCGTTGATTAACGCTTAAGCATAGAAGAAAGTATGACGCAGTTTTATAATTAGTGAATTCCCTCCTATCAGTGGATCAATACTACTAATCCCCCTCTTCTCTTTATTTCTACCGCAATAAATAGAGATGTAAAAATAAGCACAAAAAGACTAAGATTTAACCAAAAAGATTAAAATACAATCAAATAATAGTTAAACTGCCTATTTTTTAACTTTTTTAGAAGAATCTATCGGCAATATCGTTTATTCTAAAAAGGATCTAATTGAGACCTGAATTAATGAGACAACCACAATATAATGAGCTTCCTACCTCATTGGCGCTTTCATCTCATAAATTCAGGTTAAACCAACAAATTTTGTGCTTAGTAAGGGGTATGAGGATGATTAAAAGGCTATACTTGAAGTATTTTTCGCCTAAGGAAGGGTTACAAACATTATGATGTCCGCACTAAGTTTTATTCCATTATTTTCCATTTTTTTACTCGGTTACTGGACAATGCATCTTTTAGGTGTTTCCCACGAAAAACTGTATTATGTTGCTATCCACTTCCAATTACCTTCTGGCAATGTATGGAAACCCACATGGGGAGATCTACTGATTCTATTGGGAATTGTTGCGCTATACGTTGAATTATTCAAATCAACCCGCACCTCTAGTATTGCGATTATTGACCATACCTTATCAACCTTTGTTTTGGTTGGCTTTCTTGTTTCTTGGATGATTTTTCCATGGGCTGGAAATTCGGTCTTTTTGATTCTTACCTTTATGTCCTTTTTAGATGTCGTTGCAGGCTTTACTATAACCATTGCTTCTGCACGACGAGATCTTGCTTTCGGGGGAAGGTGATCTTTTAAAATTTACCCTAACTGCCAAGGAATGGCTGAAGTTTAGTGTTCTCAAATCAACGCATTTTAAAAAAACGGTCTTATAATAATGCCGATGATGGTTAGAAACGAACATTTACCCTTTTCTTAATAACATTGAAAAGTGATTCAATTTTCGTTTCTTGGGGTGTTTGACATAATAATGATTTACCAATCTTGCTTGTATCCAAGAAGCGGTCTGTATCATTTTGCTTCTCATTACGTTTTCTTACTTCATCCTATGAGCACATTCACTTGTGGTTTAACGCTCAAGTTTATGATGAACAAGCAAGTAATTAATTCTGTAGTAGTTTAAAACAACCGCATAGGCTTCATGAACACAGATCGTTAAATACAGAACTTTTGGTAACCTAATGACATCAAACACCCTTATTGGAACTACTTTCTACCCCTATTTTTTGGAGACGTTATAGAATGAACATCGCTATAAAATCTTTGCTAGTCACTAGCCT
Source organism: Cocleimonas sp. (assembly GCA_023146545.1). GTDB lineage: Bacteria > Pseudomonadota > Gammaproteobacteria > Thiotrichales > Thiotrichaceae > JAGLBW01. Next base: position 2,707 of record JAGLBW010000040.1, on the reverse strand, counting down.
TTTTGCCTTGTCGATAAAGGTCGTTTTTGCAGAACCTACAGGCTATTGGCCATCGGCATCACAACTCATCGAACAGTACCAACCCCCTGTTTGGAACGCCATGCCATATTACCCTATGGCTCCTTCTTTCGCTTGGCCTGTTCCAGAAATGAACAGGGGGTTTGTCCCCTCAGCACCACAGCCTAGTGATTTTGTACCACTGGAAAAGCTTAAAGCACAAAGTCTTGATCCTAACATCACTAAAAATAATGCACTACCGCCTGCAACTCAAGCAACACCTGTAGCCGCTACCACGCCCATTCCACAAGCGATGTACATGCCACCTGTCATGCCTTATGTTATGGAGATGCCTGCTCCCTTTACAGGCATGGATAACAACACGCAAAAATTAGCTGAAAAAAGTGAATTAATTGTTCACTTAAAGGAAACCATTAAAGGCGATATTAGTACCATGCAAAATCTCTCGCGGGAAAGAGATCAGCTTACTTACGATATTAATGCCTTAAAAGAGAAAACCACACAACAATTACAGAGTCGCCAAAGCCTAGAACGTGAAATACAAACACTGAGCGCATTAACAGAAAAGATTCAGCAGTCGTTAAATAATGTAATGACTAACAATCAAAAAAAATCAGATGAAAATAATCAGTTAACTCAACGTATCTCAGGATTAGTGAGTCAATTAAGCTTGCAGTCCCAAAATAATGATGGGTTACAAAATAAGATACAAGCCTTCGCTAGTTTGTCCGAACGGCTTTCAACTGAAAAAGACAGCTCATCTGAAAAACAAAAGCAGCAAGAAGAACAGTTATTAGTACAACAAGAAGAAATTAAAAAATTACAACAGGCATTAAGTAGTGCAACGGCTGATGATGATCAAGACCATGTCGTTAATCCCTACGATAAATGTCCTAACACACCCCAAGGAATGCACGTTGACGCAAACGGTTGTACTGCGGACAGTGATGCTGATGGGGTTGTCGATAGTAAAGATCAATGCCCTGCGACTACAAAGGGTCTGATTGTTAATGCAGAAGGTTGTGAAAAAGATGCGGATAACGATGGTATTATGGATAGTAAAGACCAATGTGCCAACAGTTTAAAAGGGGTAGCCGTCTTAGCAACAGGCTGTGAAAAAGACAGTGATAATGATCGGATTGTTGACAGTCAGGATCAATGTCCTAACAGTCCCCAAGGTGTCAATGTCGCCACAACAGGTTGTGAAACCGACACCGATAAAGATGGCGTGATCGACAGTAATGATCAATGTCCTGCGACCCCTGATGGTATAGCCGTTATCAAAACAGGCTGTGAAGCCGATGCCGATCAAGACGGTATCAGCAATAGTAAAGATCAATGTCCAACCACAACAAAAGACGTTAAGGTTAATAAGACAGGGTGCGAAGCTGACCAAGATAGCGATGGTATTGTTGACAGCAAAGACCAATGCCCCGACAGTGCTTCTGATATAAAAGTAACCGATCGAGGCTGTGAAGTGGATACTGACCAAGATGGTATTATTGATAGTCAGGATCAATGCCCTAATAGCGCAGAAAGTAGCACGGTTAATGATAAAGGCTGTGAAACTGATGATGATCAAGACGGTGTAGTCAACAGTAAAGATCAATGTCCCGATAGCAAAGCGTCAGTAGATGTTGATGATAAGGGCTGCAAAAGAGATAAAGACAGTGACAATGATGGTATTTTAGATAGTATTGATCAATGTCCAAGCTCGGTAGCTAATAGCACCGTGAACAGCAAAGGTTGTGAGCCTGATAAAGACCAAGATGGCATCAGCGATGCAAGTGACCTCTGCCCTTCAACGAAGAGTAATAGCAACGTCAATTCAGTAGGGTGTTCTGCAGATGAAAAAATCACATTAAAAGGGGTTAATTTCAAAACGGCTTCTGCCGAATTAACAGAGCAATCGTTTCCTTTACTTGACCAAGCCGCCACTACCTTAAAACAACACCCTGATATTACTATTGAAGTGGGTGGACATACCGATAGTGTCGGTACAGAAGAAAATAATAAAAATTTATCACAACAGCGAGCAACCCGTGTGATGGATTATCTGATCAGCCAAGGCATTGATATTAATAAAATTACTGCAAAAGGTTATGGTGAATCCACAGCAATTGCGGACAATAAAATCCCAGAAGGTCGAGCAACTAATCGTCGTGTTGAATTAAAGATCGTAAAATAGCGACCCATCGCTTACCCTAGAAAAAAGCCCCTTACCAAAACAACATGGAAGGGGCTTTTTCTATACCCTGAATCTTCCTTAAACTCACTGATTCAGAGATACTTCAAATAAGTTAATTTTTTTAGCTTATCCCATCATACCGCTACGATGATCGAATGATAAAAACTTTATGGCTTCAGCATACCGTACTAAAAAACGTTTTGGACAACACTTTCTACATGACCAGCACATTATCCATAAACTGATCCAATCAATTCACCCTCAAGAAGGACAACAAATTATTGAGATTGGACCGGGTATGGGCGCGCTTACCTTTCCCTTGCTAGACTACATTAGTCACATGGAAGTTATTGAGATTGATCGTGATATTATTCATCACTTACAGCACAACGCTGGAGAAAACCTAACAATTCATAATACCGATGCGCTAAAATTTGATTTATCCCAGTTATTATCAAGCGACCAAAAAGCACGCATTGTTGGCAACTTACCTTACAACAT